>DUDU01000123.1 GCA_005110395.1 Candidatus Melainabacteria bacterium
GTTAGAGGACTTGCTTGGAATTGATCAGTTTTAGACTCTTTTCATGAGTTTTAGACTAATTTGAAAAGCAATAAACAACAAATTTGAAAATATATTTCTAGTACTTTTCTCTCTAATTCAGATTTTCTGTTTATTCCGTGGCTCCTAGACTTGAAAAATTAAAATTGCAGGCACGAATAGAAACCAAGGGGAAATATGGACAGATTTTCAAAGAAATTCACAAATTAATAACAGTCAAAAAAGACATTGAACAAAAAATAGTTTGGGCAATTTCAACTAATTAGATTATTTTCTCGAAAAATCGGGAATTAAATTTAGTAGCAAATCATTTTGATTCAGTAAACATACTGAAATTACTTAGGGATAACATAAATTAATTAACTGAAATGGCAAGAGCTAGGCTACTTTTATTAAATTCAGGAGGAGATGTATCTCAAGAATTCGAGATCACTCGTCCAAATATTGTAATTGGTCGTTCACCTCAATCAAATATATTAATTTCAGACACAGAGATTTCAAGAATTCACGCTCAAATCGTAAATACTCCGCATGGCTTCTTTATAGCTGATATGGGTAGCACTAATGGAACATTTTTAAATGGGCAAGCAATTAAGCCTAAACAAATGATTGAGCTTAAATCAAACGACCAAGTTAATTTAGGACAATTAGATTTTCTTTTTCAATTAGTTTCAGATTCAGTCCCTATTGCCAATCATCAATACTTACCACAGACTCAATCTCTTTCAGGGACAGAAATAGGATATGGAAAATCTGCGTATCAAGATCAACCGCCAGCTAGACCATTAAGTAGGCAAGCTAAAAGCAGGGCTGAAACTGTAACTTCTCAAGAAATAGACTTTTCTATTCCTTTTATGCCTTCAACCGCTCAGTCCACCCATAGCCAAAATACTATTAACAATTTTTCAAATCCAACAAAACAAACGGATCAGAATTCCCAGAGAGCTTCTCAGTTGGCTTTTCAAAGAATCTATTCTCAGCAAGCAAGCCAACAAACTCATCCAAGTCACCCATACATAATGCCACTTCCGGGTGGAACTCAGAATGCAACTCCCCAAAACAATACCCAGAACAAAACCCAGAATAGACAAACCTCAATTGATGAACAACAAACTAATTTGAGGGAAAACCAAACACAATCTTCCAACCAATCCTCACCAAGTCAAAAGAATTCAGCTTACACAATAACTAATTTACCCAAGCATGATTTGGCAGACCCAGTACCCAATTTGAGTCAGCAAGAAATGAATGCTTTGGCGCAAGAAATTTTTGCAGATAATACAAAGAATCAAGACAAAAAAGAAAAAAAACCTACTATTAGCTGGGCTGGATGGGGCACAACCAATGTTTTTGACAAAAAAAACTCTCAAAAAGATAATGAAAAACAAAGTGAAATTTTAGATGGAATTTTTCAGCAAGCTCAGGTTAGCGAAAATAAGCAAACCCAGAATAACGCTCAAAAAAAATCCATTCACAGCTTATTAAATGATTTCAATGAAGAAGATCTTATAGAGACAGTTCTTGGACAAAATAGTAAATTTTCTTCAAGTTTAGAAATAGTTCCTGTTTCAAAAGTATCAACTAGCAAATCAAATCAGGAAATTCAAGAAAATGATATTGAATTTGAAGAAGATGAATTATTCGATCCAGCTGATTTAACCAAGCAAAGTATTAAATACAAAATTGAATCAAGTTCTTATTATTATCCGGAAACCGAATCGAATCGTTCAAATCATTTTGCACCAGAACAATACTCATACGACAACAATTCAGCTGCCAATAAATCGAGAGATCCATTTCAAGATTTGAACTTTAAAGATAACGATTCATTGTTTGCAAAATTCAATGTAAATCCTTTTAAGAAGACGAATTCAGCTGCAGCAAGTCAAAGTTCTATTTCTAATTTAGTTAATCAAGAAGCTTCCAAATCAATTCAGAAAAAAGATTTTGGGGCCTTTATGAAAAAGCATGGAATTCCCCTTTCAATTGGATTAATAGCCGTTATAGCTTTAGGAATGTTTTTAATCAGGAATACAGCCGCTTTTGGTTGAGCTTTCTAGTCAGTCTTTTAGCTGATACCCGACAGTTTTTATTTAATCTGGAATGTGAATAATTTTATAAATTATTTCTTTTTGAGAATACATTCCCTGACTTCTTTTTCTCTCTCTGTCAAATTGAGCTTCTTTTCAGTTTTAACTTCAATAAAAACAATTTGCTTCAAGTCCCCACCTGAAAGGCCATCAAATACGATTAAATCAATGGGCATTCAAAAAAACGAGCGTCATTTGGATTAAACTCAAAAAATAAAAAAAAGGAATTAATGGCTAATTCATTGATTTTACTTGTTTCTCGATTTAATTCTTCTGATTTCCACAATTCAAAAATATTTTTGGCTTTTCTTTCAACCTTGATTTTAAGATCAATATATTTGAACAAGAGGAAAGCCAAAGTAAGTCCTAGAAAGGAAATCAAAACATAAAGCCAAATTTCTGAATTCACAAAACTAGCAAATAAAACCTGAATCAAAACTTAAAAGAATGAGGCAAGAAGCCATTCTTAGATTATCTGAAGAAGGACTAAACAATTAGTAATTTCAAGAAAAAGTGGAACTGTAAACTATATACAAAACATATTTACACGAAATCAGCCCTGACAAAATCAATATCACAGCTTAATGAAACTTATGCGCAAGTCATAAATCTCTCAAGTTTTTCCGCAAACAGTCCTGAATCTTTATCTAAAATTCAAATTAGATTTTCTGATTCTAATGGATTCAGGCGTTACTTCAAGCAATTCATCAGATGCAATATAATCAAGCGCAAATTCCAGAGTAAGTTGAATTGGCGTTGACAATGCTTCTAAAGCCTCTGCTCCTGCACTGCGCATATTGGTTAGCTTTTTCATTTTGCAAACATTAATTACTAGATCTTGTGGCTTATTGCTTTCACCAACTACCATGCCTCGATAAACCTTTTCACCAGGAGAAATAAAATATACTCCCCTGTCTTCGAGTCCAGCTAAAGCATATTCAGTTGCTGGCCCATCTTCGTGAGCAATTAATGCTCCGCCACGAGTAGTACCTATTTCTCCAGCCAGTGGGGAATAATCCGAAAATCCGCTCGACATAATTCCCTCACCTTTTGTTAGACGTATAAATGAGCTACGGAAACCAAGTAAGCCTCTGGATGGGATTCTGAATTCAAGCGTAGTTCTTCCCTGGAAAGTATGCATTTTCTGCATTTCAGCACGTCTACGTCCCAAAGCTTCAATACATGAACCAGCCATTTCTTCAGGAGTATCAAGCACCAATTGCTCATATGGTTCACAGGTCTTATCATCAATTTTCTTTAATAAAACATTTGGCTTGCTGACTTCAAATTCAAAGCCTTCACGTCTGAGAGTTTCAATTAAAATTCCTAAATGCAATTCTCCACGTCCGCTTACGAGGAATGAATCGGTGGAATCAGTTTCTTCTACTCTCAAGCTGACATTAGTTTTAATTTCTTTGAAGAGACGCTCTCTGATTTGTCTGGATGTTACGAATTTTCCTTCTTTGCCTGAAAATGGGCTTGAATTAACAGAGAAAGTCATTTGCAAAGTCGGCTCATCAATCAAGATTGGCGGAAGGGGCTTTGGATTATTTGGATCAACAATCGTGTCTCCAATTTGTGCATCTTCCAAACCAGCTAAAGCCACAATATCTCCAGCTCCAGCTTCTTCAACTTCAATTTTTTTAAGTCCTTCAAAAGTGAAAAGCTTAGAAATCCTGGCTTGCTTGATTTTACCCTCTGAATCACTTAGTCCAATTGATTGATTAACTTTAACGGCACCATTGCTGATCCTGCCGATAATAATACGTCCCAAATATTCGCTGTAATCAAGCGTTGCCACCTGCAATTGAAGGGGCTCAGCTATAGTGCCTGGGGGTTTTGGTATTTCTTTGAGCACTGTTTCGAGCAAATCAAAAAGATCATCTTTCAAAGAATCTGGACTCAAACCAGCTTTACCAGATAAACCACTCGCATAAACAATTGGGAATTCTAACTGATCGTCGTTAGCACCCAAATCAATAAAAAGATCTAAAGCTTTGTCTATAGCTCTATGTGGGTCTGCAGCAGCTCTATCAACTTTGTTGACAACTACAATAACTTTGAGATGTTTTTCCAGAGCTTTTCTCAAAACGAATCTGGTTTGCGGCATTGGGCCTTCAACAGCGTCAATAACTAACAAAATGCCATCGACCATATTGAGAACTCTTTCGACTTCACCTGAGAAATCGGCGTGGCCTGGAGTATCTAGAATATTTATTTTGTAATCTTTATAGGGAATGGCGGTATTTTTCGCCAGAATTGTAATGCCTCTCTCTTTTTCTAGTGGATTAGAGTCCATGGCTCTTTCTTCCATTACTTGATTGGAGCGAAAAATCCCACTTTGCCTAAACATACTGTCAACCAAGGTTGTCTTTCCATGGTCAACGTGAGCGACAATAGCGATGTTTCTGATAAATTCGGTGGAAATAATTTGAGAGGTATTCATTAGCATTAGGTTGAGACAGAATCGATATATATTCGCATGGGTTTAATGCTTAACTGGTGAAATATAAAAACAAATCGAAAATGAATTCGATCTAATTTGTAGAGCTTTTTCATATATACGATTTTAATTGTGCAAAATAAGCTTCTTGCTTGACATTAACTAACTGTCCTTACGCAAGTCGCTTGATTTTATTGAGCTTCCGAAACAATTCTGAAATAAATCCAGACGGAATGACAAAGAAAACTCAATCTTGTCATCCTGTCTTGGACTAATTTCAAGATCTTTCTCAAGAATTATCCCAGCAAACAGAAAAAGATTTTTTGCGCAACATGAACAACCAATTTGTGGGAAGAAAGGTTTATGCGCTTTTTTATTAATGGAAACTCTAAGAATTCACAAATTTCGCTATGTGAGATTTTGCAACCGTCTTCTTTAGCCCCTTTTATGCTGTGAGGCGGGATGCGGAGCTATTTAAGGGGGTTGGGGATCAAAAGTGGCAGAAAGGGAATAAAACAAATGTTCCCCTCATATAAATTGCAACTCAATATAAATTGATTTCTTTTTGATCATCTAATGGCGTCTATCGAAGAATCCACCCAAACTAATACTGTTCTTAATCCGCTAAAGGAACCTCCTTTCGGACTCAATTCGCTTGGTGAGCATATTACCGAGGTAAGTGGAGTTTGGGTTTCATCGGCCATTCAACTTTTAAATGAAACTCCCAAAATCACTCAGGGAAATAACAGACTGAGTCCAGTTGACCTGCTTCTCAATGCAATTCACAAATTAGTTCCACCTGGATATGCAGCTATCTTGGATGAAAGTTTTTTAGTTTCGCGTTTTAATTTTTATTCAGCCGAATTTGGATTTACGCTTGCCGCTCTGTGTAGGATTATTGGCGGAGCAGGGCATACAAAAGAAGCAACTAATAGAATCCTTATTACATCACCCGAAGAAGCTTTACCACTTGAATGGCTAGATTCTGCTGCTCCAATTTTAATTAATGAAGGCTTGCTTGGCGGCAAGGTGTTTTTCAGAAAAGTTGATATGAAGGGAAATGCCAGTTTTGACGTTATCTATCCAGCAAGCGTTAAATCAATTGGGAATTGGAAAGATATTGCTTATGATCAACAAGACGCCCGCATAATCAAAGTGCTGAAAACTTTTTGGGGTTTGCACAATATATATCTTCAGGCTTTGGGTCGCTACGAAAAGCATCAAACTGGCGAATATGGGTTTGAATATAAAATCACTTGGGAAGGTGGCGAAAAATCTCCTAGCCAAGGAATTCTTGGAACGGGCTCAGGCAGTTTAAATGATTTCATAAAAAGGAAATCAAGTATTTGGTTTAATTATCTGAGCTCAATGCAAAAAGAAACTGCTAAAGAGTCTCAAGATACTATTTTGCAAGCTTTAGCGCTTAAATCAAAATCCCAAGACGAATATGAATCAGTCAAAGATATAGTCGAGGAACAGGGCAAAACAATAGATGCACTAAGAGCCGCTAATTATGAGCTTGAGGGGATGATTCATTTTTTGAGTGCCAAAGAAGAAAAACTTAAAGAAGAAAGTTCGACCTGGAAAGCTAGTAAAGTAGCTAGCGATCAGCTCAAAAGGCAAGCCGAAGAAATGGCTCAAATTAAGTCTAAGCTTATGAGTATGGTTAGTCACGAGCTTAGAACACCATTGAGCAGTTTATTAGGGTTTACCGAATTGTTGCTAGAAGGTGATTTTGAACCAGAACAAATTAGAGAGTTTTTGCTGACAATTCATACTGAATCAGCTCGGATGAAAGAATTACTCGATGAGTTTTTGGATATGCAAAGATTACAATCCGGGCGTATAGAGCTCAAACCAGAGACTTGTGATTTCAATGAAATACTTAAACACGTCATAAGTACCTTCAAAGGCTATGCCTCAGGAGTAAATATTGTTACGAGCATACCGCCAACACTCCCTCAAATAAATGCCGATCGGAGTAAACTAGAACAAATCCTAAAAAACTTTATTTCTAATGCCATAAAATACTCTCCTAATGGGGGAGATGTGAGAGTATTTGTCAGCCATGATGAAAGTATGGCAACCATTTGCGTGGCCGATCAGGGGCTTGGAATTCCTGAAGAGTCATTAACAAAATTATTCCAAGAATTTTACCGAGTAGAAAGAGAAACACATGCCAATATCAAAGGAACTGGCTTAGGACTTTCAATTACAAAAGAATTGATTGAAGCACATGGAGGAAAAGTGTGGGTAAAAAGTAAATTAGGAGTTGGAAGTCAATTCTTCTTTTCCATTCCACTTGCAGATTCACAAAAATAAATTCTTAGAAATTATTAGAAACAAACCATAAAGAGAAACTCCTAAATGCTTTTTTCGGCATGAATCTGCACTCCCGAGGCAAAAACTTTGCATGACGAAAATATTGCGGAAAGAAGATTATGTAGATTGATTAAATTTTGCAGCTTTAGATCTCCCTACAAATCCCTTGATTAAGCAATGCCTATGAACTAAAATTTTCCAACTTATTGAAATCTATAGAAATTAAATAATTATAGAAATTAGAAATGGAAAATTAAAACTGAGAAATCAGCGTTGAAATTCAGCTCTGAAAAGATACTCTGGAAAATCACAGAGTACTAGAGCTCAGACAATTGATTTCTTAGTAGTCTGCAGTATTAATCATCATTGAACTGCAAATAAACTGTTAAGACGATCTTTGATTAAATTTCTGAGTCGAAATAATTTCCAATCTATTAGCCAAATATTTCTTTTCCCGGAAGATCACTATTTGGCTTAACTAACATTACCTGCAATACGAAAAGTTGTTTTATGAATGCTATTTCCGACAAAATCATTCCCCGAGAAATTCAAACCAAAAAGATTCAAGTTGCCGATCGAGTCTCGAACTTAAGCACTTATGTCTTTGCGGAAATCGCTATTTTAAAAGCCGAGTTAGATCCAAATTGGCTAATTGATTTATCTTTAGGAAGCCCAGATTCACCCACACCAGATTCAGTTTTGGAATCTCTTCATCAAAGTGCCACAAAAGTTCGCAATCACGGCTATCCTCCATTTAATGGAAAAATCAGTCTTAGACAAGGAATTTCAGAATGGTGTAATAAGCGCTTTGATATTAATCTCAATGATTCACAAGTTTTGCCGCTTTTAGGCTCTAAAGAAGGACTTGCTCATTTACCGCTTGCATTTATAAATCCAGGTGATATTTCTTTAATTCCCAATCCGCATTATCCAGTTCATGAGAGAGGCACCATAATTGCAGGCGGAAAAGTTTTTGATTTACCACTCAAGCCCGAAAATGCTTTTTTGCCAGATTTCTCTGCTATCCCTGAAGCTATTGCAGAAAAAGCTAAGCTACTCATAATTAGTTATCCGAATAATCCAACTGGCGCAACTGCGGGTTCAGAATTTTTGAAAGAAGCGATTGCATTTTGTCGAAAATACAATATTTTGCTTTGTCATGATTTAGCTTATTCAGAAATTTATTTTGGAGATCGCAAGCCTCAAAGTATTTTTGAATTTATGTCTTTAGATGAACCTGCAATTGAATTCTTTACTTTTTCTAAGACTTATCACATGGCTGGATGGCGCATTGGTTTTTGTATTGGAAATAAAGATATTGTGCAAACTCTTTATTCGCTAAAGACAAATATGGACTATGGCGTTTGCGGTAGCATTCAAGATGCAGCTCTCACTGCATTGTCTTTGCCTGAAAATTACTATGCAGGCTTAAGAAAGCTTTATCAAAGCCGAGCTGAATATTTTCACAAAACACTCACTCAAAAGACAAAATGGAAAATATTTGAACCTGGCGGAGCTATGTACTTGTGGGTTCCTGCACCCAAGATTTATGAGGGCGATGGAGTCAAATTTGCACGTGATTTATTAGAACAAGTTGGAGTGGTTACAACTCCAGGAATTGCTTTTGGTTCAGAGGGACAAAATTATGTACGAATAGCTTTGGTTCAGCCAAAAGACAAATTAGAAGAAGCTTGTGAGAGAATTATTCAAAAATTCGGAAATTTGGATTGAATATAGATGGAAATCGAATTAATGGATCAGCCGATTCTTATAATCAAGTCTGCCGCTCCATCAGGCCAGGCTGAACAAGATTTTCAAAAAGAGGCTCTTATACAAATTGAATCTCTCCTGCAAGAAGAGATTTCAGATGTAAGACAAAAAATCAAATCTGATGATTCAGGTTTTGTAAACTATTATTTGACTGAATTCAACCTTCACCTTCAAACTGAAGAAGAAGTAGTATCAGTTGTTCTAGAGTCTGAATGGCAAGAGCAAATGGGTAGCGAAGCCGATGAGCACGAAAATCCTGAAGAAGCGATTGACCTCAACGTAAGTGATTTGATGAGGGTAGTCAAAATCTCTTATACTTCCTCTGACACTGTTTTGCAAGAAAGAAAAAAATTATATGAGTGGCTTGCAAAACAGAATCAATCTATTCCATTTATATGTGGCTTGGGTTCACGCGATTATTTGCTTATTTCCGCTAAAGAAATTCTCAATTCAATGAGTTATCTCAGAAACATTTTCGCTTAAACGCCTTGTGAAGAGAGATCCTCAGAAAAACTCACAAGATAAGCTTAGAATGCTAAAAACGATTTTCCGCTGCCAAAATAATTTTGATGCCCTTTCGAAATTATTTTGGCAATTGGATCAGACCATGCGGCTTGTTTTCGCAAATTGTATTTTTTTAATTCTTCAAAAATTGATATAGAGAAATCAATTAGAAGTGTATATAATTATTGGTTCAATTTACTTACCGCCTAAAAGCAAAACAAAACCTCGTGTTAAAACAAAAAGCACCATTTGCAGAGCAATTAATTGCAGAGAATAATCCATTCGCCTCATTAATGGAGTCAGGTCAATACGATTACCATTTTGCACGTGGGCAAATAGTCGCAGGGGTTGTTGTTGAATATCGCAGAGAAGGCGTTCTCATTGATGTAGGTGCTAAATCAGAAGCATTCGTTCCAATGAAGGAAGTGGCAGATTATGCTGTTTCAGAAGCTGAAGAAGTGCTTCCTAAAGGACAAGATTATGAATTCTTCATTCTTCGAGATGAAGCTGGAAGTGGCTTTGATGGAAGAATAATACTTTCATATAAGCGAGTTGCGCAGGCCAGAAGCTGGGCATCACTCGAAGACAAAAAAGCCTCAGACGAAATCTTTGAAGCTCGCATTCAAGAAGTTGTCAAAGGTGGGGTGGTTGTTGAAGTTGATGGATTAAGAGGATTTATTCCAGCTAGCCATTTGAGAGTTAAGGGTGGAAGTAATAATCCTGAATTAGTAGGCGAAATGATTCCATGCACAATTTTGGAAATTGATCGTCAACAAAACAAATTAATTCTCAGTCAAAAAATCGCTATTTCTAAGCTCTATGCGGGTGAACGCGAAAGAATTTTACAAGAATTGGTGGATGCCCTCAGACAATATGAGAGAGACTATATCGAAGGCACCAATCCAGAAGTTATCAAAGTTAGAGGGGAAGTTGTCAGAATCACTGATTTCGGTGCTTTTGTCAAAATCGAAGATACTGAAATCGATGGCCTGTTACCACTTTCAGAAATTTCTTGGAAGAGAGTTGCGCATCCAAGTGAAATGCTCAAAATCGGAGATACAATTGTTGCTCAAGTCCTCAACGTTGTACCAGAGCAATGCCGTATTAGTTTGAGCATGAAGAGGCTTCAACAAGATCCATGGGAAGTAATTCAAACCAAAATTAAAGAGGAAGATGTTGTTGATGGTGTAATCAATAAAATTGTTAATTTTGGAGTATTTATTAGAATTATTTTCAATGATGAAATCCTCGATCAATGCGGATTTGAAGCACTTTTACCGCTCGATGAAATTCCTAATCCAAAGGAAGTCAATAATTCTGAGCTCTTAGAGAAATTCCAAACTGGTCAAAAAATCAAAGTTTTGATTAGAAAAATGAAATTGGAAGAAAGAAGAGTTACACTCAGTACAAAGTATATTGACGAGCAAGGAAACATAATTGCTCCAATTCCAAAGGTAGAAGAAAGACAAGAGAGACAAATGCATCATCAGCAAAATCAACAACACAACCAGCAACAACAAGCTGTTGAACGGTCATCCAATGAAGCAGCTCCTGAATAATCAGTATTTTTAATTAGTTTTCACGTTTAAGGTTAGATTTGTTACTTAGCAGATCTAACCTTTTTTATTTTGTAACAAAAACTAATTACTGGTATTGCGCCTAGAATCAATTCTCAACTTTCACACCTTTCCAAAAGGCAATATAACCTTTAATGTTTTTGGCTGCGTCCTTAGGCTCTGGATAATACCAAGCAGCTTCTTTATTGATTTGTCCATTGACAACAATATCAAAATAGCTAGCTTCACCCTTCCAAGAGCATATTGTCTTGTGCTTACTTTCTTGAAAAAATTCTTTTTTTATTGAATTAGCGGGAAAATAACTATTGCCTTCCACAACCAGAGATTCATCACTTTGAGCAATAAGAGCTCCGTTCCAAAATGCTTTAGACATTTTTATTCCTCACGATTTGACTTCAAAAGTATAAAGTCTGTATATCAATCTGATTGTTTTTCCTTAACTTATTGCGATTTTGCCAGCTCTTTTCTGAAAGCACCCTTTGTGTCGTGAGGCGGGATGCTGTTCGGAACGCGAGATGCAAAGCTTCATTCTCACTTGGGCTGGGGCAGGAAATACAAAAAAGGAAGCTCACAAATAACTGCTGCTCCCTCTTTAAATTCAATTTTTAGATCAACAAACCAAAACTCAGTTCAATCAATTAAGACCAGATTTAATCAATTCTCTTAGACCATCTCTGTTCAAAGCTCCAACTTCTACTTTAACGGGTTGACCATCTTTGAAAAGAATAAGCGTTGGTATTCCACTGATTCTATAACTTTGCGCTGTATGAGGATTTTCATCAGTATTGAGTTTTACAAATTTCACATTAGTAAATTCTTTTGCCATTTCTTCAATTAATGGAGCAACTTGCTTGCATGGTCCACACCATGGAGCGAAAAAATCTACTAAAACCAATTCTTTCACTTCAAGCACATCTGCTTTGAATCCGCTATCTGATGTTTCAGCAACACTTGCCATAGTTTTATTCCTTACTAGAAATTACTTTTCAGGGTTATTAAGTCCTAATTTTACGTGATGTCAAAACGTTTGGGCTCAAAGAAATAAAGATACAAATTAATAATAATGCTCAATACGCTTTGGTTTTTTCATAAAGAATTAATTTGATTTTTCTCCATCATAATTTGCTCAGCAATTTCCAAGTCACCCAATTTATCCACATCAATGCAGGCTTCAGGCGATGGAATTAGGGCAAGCTCAGTTTGAATTCCTAAAGTCTGTGAAATTACTTTATTGCATTCCTTTAAACTTGTTTGCTGCAGAAAAAGCTTGCAGAAAAAAAGCAAATTAACCTGCGCAATAATTTGAGCAAAAGCCAAAGGTGATTTTCGCTGCCTTTCAAGCCGAGACAGAGCTTCATAGTTTTGACTACTCAGTTTCTTTGGTGACCAGTAAAACAAATTAGCTCCCGAAAGCCAAATATCTTTGTTGAGCTTGTGCCAAGTCCTTCTCATCTCTGGATACTTTTGAATTAGTCCAGCTTGTCCATTAACGGTTCCAACAATTAAGTCAGCCTGTGATCGAGAGCAAATGTTTAGAAATGAGTCAATGATTTCAACTGTCAAAAGAGGATTGTCAGAAGTGGTTATAAATAAATGTTCATCTGAGTCGATAGACTTTAAACATCTAAAGACTCCATCCAAACGAGAACTGTTTTCTGGCAAGGATAAAAGTTTATATTCATGATCTTTCAGCTTCTCGACAAATAAATTTTCTTGCGATGAACTTACACTAATAATCGGCGCCCTAAAACAATTGCTTTGATCTAATGCATCAAGAACCCATTCGATCAAAGGTTTTCCCAAAAGCGGAATAAAAGCTTTATTGGGCAAGTGAAAATACTCGCTCAGAGGATCTCCAGAGCGTTGACCAGCAAGGATAAGGCAATTAATTTTTCCTGAAAACACTCTTTAGGCCTTTAGCCAGAAATAATATAAACACAATTATGGTCTTGATTGTCTCTAAAAAAGCCGTAATTGTAAATCTTGACTGACAATATTGCCAAAGATTCTTAGGAATTCACTCAAATTTCTTGAACTTTCAAATCGTATTGAAATTCATTAAAGTATATATTTTGGTTTTCGGTTTCTAATTCAGCTCTCTGGAAATCTAGACTATCAGAACGAGCATGTTTTTTCATAGGCTCAAGCTTTTCATTGTGACCAGCATTTGCAATCATACGATAACTATCCAGTCCGCCAAAATAAAAATCAGCAATTTCTTCACGCTCTGAATCAGTCAAACTAGGCATGTATTTTTTTGCAAATAATCCCATATATGGTTCTACTGGTATCCAACCAAATGGTTCAATATAAATTTCCGCCCAATCGTGAATAGTAGTCCAACCAGGAATCAACAACCATCCAGACTGCCAGCGTGCAGGAATTTGATTGTAACGGCAAAGAGTGATAAAAAGCATAGACAATTGTCCACAATCTCCATATCCCTTTTCAAGTAGTCTCTCTGAAATATTATTCATGGTGGAATATTCGGGCACATGGCTGTATTGCAAATTAGAAATTATCCATTTGTAAAATTTCTTAGCTTTGATTAAATCACCGTCTTGAGAACTAATCAATTGACTAGATAAATTCTTGATTTTCTCGCTAAATTCAATCTGAGATTCTTCCGCTGTGTATTTTTGAAAGCGTTCTTTACTTATTGCTGGTTGATGATTTCCTTTTAAATCTTTCAAATCAAAGTAAACAGATTTCGTTTCATAAGTGTATTTTGCGTAAAATTCAGCAATATTTTTCGGCCCCTCACTTCCCTTAGGCTTACTAGAAAGATTATTCATAGTGTCTTGGTTTTCGAGCTTATTGGCAAAATCTTCAAAGTAAATTGAACGAATTGTATTAGTTTCCGAATCAATATTTTTTGGATTTGGTGATGCAGAAATCAATTCAAAATTATTTTGATAAGGATATTTCCGCGGAATCGGCAGCCAAGCTCGAATTAATTCCCCTTCAAAAATTGGAGTATCGTCATTCTTCTTGACTTTGACTTCCACTTCAGCCAAAAGCCTTCTAGGTAAGACATAATGTTTATTTTCTTGCTGCGAAGTCTGTTTGATCAGACGAATATAATTCAAAAGCTTTTTGTGAATTTCAGTTTTATCTTCCAAGTCAATTCTTCTTTTGCCAAGCTCAGGCCATCGATAAAAGAGATTTTTGACTGCTGAATTGAGAAAAAAAACTTTCCCGTCAATGGATTCTTTATCAAATCTGTTTTCAGCAATCCATGACTTAAACTCACCGCCTTCTAATGAGGGAATTGATTTTTTTAATTTCCCGAAGAGTTCTTCTTCAGTCAAGGAATAATCAAGCTTAATACGATCTAACCTCTGCATTTCGGGCTTGCTCGCAACTTTGCAAATAAAAATAAAAGTAGGCAAAGCTAATAAAAGAACAAATAATGAACTTACCAACAACTTAGTTGAAATTTGCATTTTTCCCTTTTGTCCTTTTTCTTGAGCCTTCATTTATTTCTTCCTGAGTATTGAAATTCAAAGTATTTAGAGACTTTTTTTAATGCAGCATCTATTGTGATCCTATGTAAAAAGTTTTTTTAGTCTCCCAGAGATAATTTTGAATAATAAATAGTGAGGGTATTAGGAAGTCTTAGATTATTTGTACTTTTGTCGAAATTTATTGATACTATCCGTACTTTATAATTTTACTCTTCTAGCAAGTTTCATCTAGCCTCCAACGTCAAGAAAAAAGATAATAGATAAGAGATCAATGAATAAAGAAATCAAAACGAATGAAATTCAAATTGGCTTATTAGGTTGCGGAGTCATTGGAACCCAAGTCGCAACCGAATTACTAAATGGAAATTTGGATTGTAAATTAGCAGGCAAAAACAGAATAAAGCTCAAAAAGATTTTAGTCAATGATCTAAGTAAATCACGTGACAATTCAATTCCAGAGAGCCTTTTTACAAATAGCCCGGATGAAATACTCCTAGATCCAGACATAGACATAATCATCGAAGTCATGGGTGGAGAAAAGCCTGCATACGATTATGTAATCAAAGCAATTCAAAATGGCAAACATTTGGTCACAGCCAATAAAGAATTAATTGCCAAACATGGTCCTCAAATATTTGGGTTAGCTCATGAAAAAAAAGTCCAAATCAAGCTTGATGCAACTGTTGGAGGAGGAATTCCAATTATTAACACCATCATGGATAGCCTTAAAGCTAATCAAATCACAGAAGTGGTGGGTATTTTGAATGGAACCACTAATTATATTCTTTCAGAAATGAAGAATAGCAAAAAGACTCTGGAAGCGGCCCTTAAAGAAGCTCAAGACAAAGGTTATGCTGAATCGGATCCAACTAATGATTTAGAGGGCATTGACGCGAAATACAAAACTTCCATTCTCGCTTCTTTAGCTTTTCATCAATATATTGCTCCAGATCAAGTTCCAAGTCATGGAATTAAATCTATTTCACCAGCTGATTTTCACTTTGCGGAAGAATTAGGATTTTCAATCAAATTACTTGGACTCGCCAAACAATTCGAAGATGGACACATATCAACAAGTGTATATCCTTCATTAGTTGCCGCTGATCAACCATTGGCAAGAATTGATGGGGTTTTAAATGCCGTTGAAGTAAGAGGGGATTTAATTAGAGAATTAATGCTGGTTGGCCCTGGTGCTGGCCCAAAACCAACTAGCAGCGCAATTCTTGGCGATCTTTTGTCATTAATTAAAAATATTAGCTCTGATTTTCCGCTTCCCTATAAAGTCTTACCGGCAAATGCAAGGAGTAAGGCGGAAGAAAGTTCGTCCGATGAAAAATATCGCTTTTATACTAGATTGCGAGTCAATGACAAAGTTGGCGTAATTCGTGATTTGGGAATAATTTTGGCCAAACATCAAATAAGCCTCGAATCAATTTCTCAAAAAGCGCATACTCCAGATAGCTCATGGGAAAAAGGAGGTGAAGCAACTTTGATTTTCCTCACTCATTCTATTGGCGAAGACAAGCTCAAAATTGCCTTAGATGAAATTAAACAATTAGATCCAGTCAATGAGATTTGCTGCATTCTAAGAGTTTTTGAATAATTCATGAAAATTGATTTAATTTGAAATAATGAAGCCTCTTCAATACTAATAAATTCACAAAATGCTCACCAAAAGAATAATTCCTTGTTTAGACGTAAAAAATGGCCGAGTGGTCAAAGGAATTAATTTTGTTGGATTGAAAGATGCAGGGGATCCAGTTGAACTAGCCAAAACATACAGCGAAAATGGAGCTGACGAAATTTGCTTTTTGGATATTACTGCCAGTATTGAAGCCAGAGGCGCACTCGTAGATGTAATTCGCCGAACGGCTAAAGAAGTATTTGTGCCTTTAACAGTTGGTGGAGGCGTCAATGATCCAGCCGATGTAGGAGAATTACTGAGAGCTGGAGCCGATAAAGTAAGTATTAATTCTGGTGCTGTTCGTAATCCAGATTTGATCAAGCAAGCAGCCTTGCAATATGGATCTCAATGCATAGTGATTGCCATAGATGTAAAAAGCTCAGTAACTAAGCCATCTGGCTGGGAAGTCTTTGTTAAAGGTGGAAGAGAAGCCACGGGAATTGATGCTTTGGAATGGGCAGAGAAAACAGTTTCGCTTGGCGCAGGTGAAATATTGCTGACCAGTATGGATGCTGATGGAACCAAAAATGGCTATGATATTCCAATTACTTCAATGATTTCTGAGAAATTCAATGTACCTGTTATTGCATCTGGCGGGGCAGGAAATTTGAGCCATATTGTTGATGTTTTCAAGCAAACAAAAGCTGATGCAGCACTTCTGGCTTCGCTTCTACATTACGGCGAATTGACAATTTCTCAGATCAAGCAAAGATTGCAAGAAGAAAAAATCCCAGTTCGTATACTAAAAGAAGAAGCTACATGGAATAAATGATCTAGAGCTGACTTTGCATAGCGTCAAAATTCACATCATTAATTTCCACAATTTCATCCATCGTAAAAGGAATATTTACTTTTTTCAGATTTTCATTCAAAGACAATTTGCGATTCCTAATATCGAGCTCATCAATCGAAATAGTATATTCTCCTGGTGGTAATTCGGAGATTGTATATATTCCATTTCTTTCTACATAAGTATAAGCAACTTCCTTGCCAGTAGAATCACGCGCTATTAAGACAATATTTTCTGGAGAAATAATTTTGCCGCTTAAATCTTTAACCATGATTTTCCCAGACACAGAGCCAGCATTCACTTGAGTTGTAAATTTCAATTCTGTAAGCCTTCCAGGTTCAATTTCAAATTTAAAGGCCTGATTTTGCGGAACCAAAGCCAAAGGTAAACTCACAGGATCAAGATATGCTTCATATACACCTTTAGGAACATCACGTATTAGGAATTGACCGCCACTATTCACTTTAATTGGTTTATCTCGAAACATTATGGTAGCCTGGCTCACTGGCTTTTCCGATTGATCAAATAAACCATTACCATTTAAGTCTACAAAAACTGTTCCCTTTACATATCCACTACTTTGAGTATTAGTTAAATAAGGTTTTTTATCAACAAAACCAACATTACTCAGCATAGTCAATCGAATAGAGTGATTAGTTTGTCCTGAACCACGCCCATTGACGCCACCTGCAGACTGAGACTGTCCGAGGAGATACTCCAAGCCTAAACGTAAACCATTAGATTTTTCATAAAACACGCCTTGTGAAATCAACCAATTCACATCGCCTGAAGAAGAAGCAAAACGAGTAATAGAGGGTTGGTATACAAATGATTTCACTTTAAATCTTCCTTGTACATACTGGCTATTAATATTATCCGTAAAAAAAGAAGCTCCAAAATTGAGCATATTTTGCCTCTCTGAACCTAAATACAAAGTACCACCAGGCGTAATATCAGCTATAAAAACGGCAGGAGTATTTGTTTTATTGTCTATTTGCCTAAGTGTTCCTGTACTCATTGTTAAATCAAATCTCTTATTTACTTTTTGTCGCAAAATGCTTCTGGTGGAAATATTAGTTTGATCAATCAAATCACTATTATTTTGCGATACATTGAGAGAGCTTGAAACTGAGGTGTATTTACCAAGATTATTGTTGTAATTTAGTAGCAGGTTTTTACTAGTATATTTCCCCCCAAAAGATTTACCATCAAGATTATTAGTATCAATTCTGATATTACCGCCAATAGACTGCTTTTTCAGGCCAAGCCCAAAAGACATATTGCCACCCATTCGATTAGAAAATATACTAAGCGGAGTATAAAATTCTGGACTGTAATAATAAGCTGAGCCTTGATTATAGAAGTTCTTATGACGAAAATCATAATTGCTATAAAGCGCATATCCAGTCCCTGAACGAAAAATTGCACCTGGAGATGTATCTTGAGAACGGCTTAATGCCGCATAAGTACTAATACCGAAATTATCTGTAGGTCGGGAAACAATACCAAAAGAAACGGTTTGTCCTTGCAAATAACGTGTATCTGAGAAAAGCGGCGCCTGATTCAAGCTACCATATTGTTCACGGAAATTATTATTTGCATTTGTAATATTCTGATCAGCTGAGGCATTAACTTCAATATTTGCTTTATTGGTTAATCCATACTTAAAAGCAGCTCCAGCCACAGCCTTATTACCAGTACTAGAATCTTGAAACAAATTGCCCCCGGAGGATCCATCACTTGTGAATAAATTAGTTGTGAAAGAAGGTCTCCCGACAAAAGCATTCCATCTAGTTGTTTTTGCTGAAATTAATCCATCATAATAAGGTATAACTTCTTCTCGCAAAGTTACTTGAGTACCATCCGTATTATTTTGTATTAGTCGATAAAGGTTATTATTAGAGCCAATTAGTCGAGGTATATTACCAAAAGTATATTTTCCTGTTTTGCAAACTTGTCTCGCAATAACTTGATTATTAAAATATAAAAGTATTTCCGAATTAACTTCACAAACTCCCTCAAAACTTAGCCCATCAAATGGTTTTAGATTCAAATCTTTTGGACTACCAACTCGCAAACCCAATATACTGCTTGAAGGTAAATTGATTGGATCAAGCTGCACAACACTATCACCAGCAACTATACCCAAATTGTTTTTTAGTATTTTCCCCCAACTCTGCTGAAAACCACTCAGACCTAATGTTGTTCCATTTTGAAAAAGAGTTGGACCAATTCGATAAATACCTCCATAAGCATCTCCCATTACATTCAAATTGAGTTGATTGCCGAAAGTCAAAGGCTGCCCAGAGCTTGCCGAGCCACTAGTTGTATTACTTAAAGTAGAAATATTAAATTGTAAAGAACGAATACCAAGCTTTACTTCTTTTGGATGAATAATATCTCCCTCTGCACCATCTAGATAATGACGCTCTTGCTTTAGTGATTTGAGAGGCCTCTTGACTGTAACTTGCAACAAGAGATTTTCATCATCATATTTAATACTAATGCCAAAAAATGCCTCTAAAAGCTTCACATCAATTAAAACATCATCTTTAATAGCAAAGTCCTGTTTCACCCAGAGCATGGCATTAGTCGACCTATCCAATTGACTATCACCCACTTGAATAGTTTGATTTGTTGGATCTATTTTGACTGGAAGATTATCAGCCCTGGAGCTAAACGTAATTATTCGGCTAGCCCTATCAAAGATTATTGGCTCTTCGCTGATATCGGCTATTTGACGTAGAGGGGCATAAACTTTATCTTCGATTTGCAGTATTTCGCTATTAAAATTCAATTTCTCATTTAATCTAATCTGAACCAAATTGAGCTCATCAGCAGATAGCCCTGCCCATGCCGCATGAAATGCAGGAAGACAAAGGAAACAAGAAATAATTAAAATTTGCTTTAAGCGCTTAATCAATTGACACAAAGAGCCTTGTCAGCAATATATTTTTCCCTTTGCCATTACTTGACACACCGTAATATACTGTTTAAAACCTGAATCTAAGTTGTTCAAATGAATAACAACTCTAAAAAACCTTTAATTCACTAAAGGGCACTTTCTAATCCTTTTTAAAGCCACCTCTTAGGGGTTGGAGGTTGAAAAATTTCAATTTCAAAGATTCAAATCAAATTAAAGCTAAATTACAAGAAACCAAACATATGAAGCTGACGAATATAAAATCTCTCCCTAAACAAAAACCTTCTTGCCATCTTTTCCTTTTATATTTATTGTTTTGCATTATCTTGGCTCCAAATACACTCAAATCAAATGCTGACATTACATATAATCCGCTTTATTTGATTATTTATGCGCCAAACGGAAATGGCTTTGCTTCCATGAATATCACCAATCCAACCGATAGCGCTATTCGCATGCAATTAGGTACTGCTGATTTTGAATTAAGCGATGAACTTGATGTGAAAATACTAGAAAAAGAGCCTGGCAAAGAATCAATTACTGATTTTGTCAAAATTACCCCCAGGCAATTTACGCTTGGGCCGCAGCAAAAGAAAGTAGTGCGTATTGCCTGCAATCTGCCAGCCAACTACGAAGCGAATAAAGAATACAAATTGCTTTTTACGATGACTGAAATTGGAGCCGATCGAAAGCTAATTCCTGGGCCCGATTCTGAAACAGGGAAAGTGAGCTATGGTCTTATTATCAACAAAGCCATTAATGCTGGAACTTATATACGCACAGGACAACCAACAGCTTTTCATTTTGATTTAAATTTGACTGACTTCAGCGCCTCAATGAAGGGCTCAGAAGTTGAATACAAATTCAATTATCAAAATACTGGAAATATTCATGCTCGTCAAAGTATTGGTATTAAATTTTACGATCGCTCATCTGGCAAACTAGTCGGTGAAAAAGCCAATGTGGGAGGCTTTATGGTCTTTCCAAATCCTAATAAAACGCATAAATTAGATAGCAGCTTTACTTTCCCTAGCGAAAAATTATCTAATTCAGGAAACTATGAAATTGAATTTGTAATCGCTGATGATTCGCTTGAATCAGTATCTTCGGGTAAACCAAGAAAAACTATTACTTCACCCAAAGTCATTTTAAGAAAAGAATAATTAATGTCAAACAAAAACGAATGACGAGTAATTTAAAATCAACACTTAGTTTATCTTCCCGCCAAGTTATCCGTAAGGTGAGACAAGAAGATTCATCAAAGCATATGGCGATTTCAACCATTCCCAGTGCGCGAAGAATTTAATCTTTCTGGATTAGCCTTGAAATCTTATTACTGACTACCCTCAAGCGTTAAGAGCTTAATTTCTAAAGCAGCAGACAATTCTTCAATTGAAGTAATTTTGGAAATTTTTCCTGATTCGGCAATTGATATTCTGCCTGTTTCTTCAGAAACCACTAAGCAAAAAGCAGTAGTACTTTGCTCTGAAATACCGAGAGCCGCTCTATGTCTTGTTCCGTATTGCCACGGATTTAATTTTGGATTCTCCGTAATAGGAAGAATGACGGAAGCAGCATAAATCCTTTTATCAAGAATCAATACTGCGCCGTCATGAAGAGGAGATTTAGGGTAGAAGATATTCAGGAGTAACTCAGTACTGATGACTGCGTCTAGCTTGCGGCCAGAATTAATATACAGCCTTTCAGACCAAGCATTATCAAAGACAATCAATGCTCCCGTTTTGTTCCTTGAAAAAAGTTCAACCGCTTCAATAATTCTTTTAACAATATCTTTTATTGACAGCTCATCATCTTTTGCCTGATTTAATGGACTTCTAACCCATGTCAACAAATTCAACCAACTCAAACCCTGTCTTCCCAAATTAGAAAGGAAACGTCTAATCTCAGCCGAAAACAAAACTACTATGCCCACCAAAATGGCTGGAAGTAAGAGTTCAAATAGCCACATAAAAATGCGCAGCTTAAAAAAATATGAACAGGCAATCAAAGGAATCAGCAATAGAATCCCATCTACTGTCTTTTGAGCTTGTGTTCCACGCAATCTAAGATAGATTAGAAACAATAAATAAGCAATTACGCTGATTTGAATTCCTGAAATAAATATGAATTGCCAGTTTGGATGAAAGATTTCATTCGCCAAAAACTTAGAAGGTATTTGAATAGGTATTTGGAAAAAGCTGAAATCTATATTCAATGAACTTTTTCCTTCCAGCTTTTTTGACTTATCTGATTTTTGGCAGATTCAGAAATATCAATTAATCGCGAAGGCAAAACATCATTGCGAATTAAATCTTCCATACTTTCTCTTCGCAAAACAATCTCAGCCTCACCATTAGAAACTAATACCATCATTGGCTTGCCAACACGATTGTAATTAGACGACATAGAATAATTGTAGGCACCAGTTGAGAATACCGCCAACAAATCACCTTGCTTGATATCTGAAGGGAGATTTATGTCCTTGAGCAAAATATCACCCGACTCACAGTAACGACCTGCAACAGTGCATACAGACTCTTCATCAACCAAAACTCTATTAACTAAACAAGCTTGATATTTTGCCTGATAAGTAATTGGCCTCGGATTGTCAGCCATTCCTCCATCTACTGCTACATAAAGCCTACCTTCTGGCACTTGCTTAGTAGAACCAACTGAATAAACGGTTACTCCCGCTCGGCCAACCATACTTCTGCCCGGTTCCAGAATCAGAGTTGGTTCTTTTAAATTAAACTCTGACAATAAACTCTTGACCGTTGTGGCTATTTGTTTAATTACTTCCCTAATATTTGGCGGGTCATCAGACTCTGTGTAGTGAATCCCAAACCCACCACCCAAATTTAAATGAGTAAATTCGATTCCATATTTTTCTTTGATTCTCACATATTGCTCTAGGACAATTCTTGCAGCATCTTGATAAGGAGTAATTTCAAAAATTTGAGAACCAATATGCGAGTGCAAACCAATTAGGTTTATGTTTTTCGCGGATTGAATTAACTCTATTGCTGAATCAAGCTGTTCAAGGTCAAAGCCAAATTTACTATCTAAATGCCCCGTTTTAATGTAATCATGAGTATGGCACTCAACACCAGGAGTTATGCGAATCAGCGCATCAATTGGTTTGCCGATTTCAGCCAACAATTTTATTTCATGAAAATTATCAATTATTGTTTTTGCGCCACCTTCATTATTCCGATATTCACAAGCCATTTGCAATTCTTCTTTTGACTTATTATTTCCATGCAAGAAAACCTGATCTGCTGGAAATTGAATTGACTGCGCAGTATAAAGCTCACCTGCCGAAACAACATCTAGGCCAAATCCTTCCTGAGCCATAATTGCGAAAACAGCCTGCAAACAAAGAGCCTTAGTCGCAAATATTGGAAGACTGTTTGGATAAAAATCGGCTAAAGCCTTTTTGTATTCTCTTGCTGTTTCACGAATAGTTTGTTCATCAAGAACATAAAGAGGTGAGCCGAAACGCTCCACTAATTCAACCAAATCATAATCACCAATTTCTAAATGATTCTTTGAATTGATTTTGGCGCTATTTGGGTAATAAGGCAGCGTATTTGAAATCATCTTTTCTAAGCCAGTCTGAATACTTATGTGTAACTTTTAAGTAACTAATTTATTGTTTAACAACAAATTAGTTACTTAATGATAGCTCATCTAGAGCCAATTTTGGAACAGTTGAAACAAAACTAAGGGCTTTTTCTTTCCCCTAATTTCACTTCCGCCTGAATGAATCTGAACAATCATATTCAATAACACATTTCATCACTGACTTTTGAACTTCTTCTCTAGGATCTCTAGGTATTGATTCTCTAAAAAAATGGAAAACAACTTTCTTGAGTGACACCGAAGGTTGACCTTGATCCCAAGTTCGGCACAAATATCTACTATACATTTCCTGCTTACCTCTAAGAACAATATCAGACTTTGCATAAGTAAATAGACCTGCATAATTCATCCACCGTCTTCCAGATAAGTATTCCCCGAAATTCTTTGGCTTTGTCAAATTCGCAATCTTTTTTCTTGTTAATAAATTAATTTGTACGTTTTTATTTGTATGCCCCACAACACTCCACCAAAGCTGATATGAAGGAGTTATTTGAAAAAGCCTCCAATCCTGACTTAGCCCAGTGAAGTCTGCCAAATAAACTACGGGCGTTGGCATATTGCGAACCCAATCTCCATAAAAATTAGCACGAGATGACAACATGAAAAGATTCCCACTCACCACCCAAATAAAAGTGAAAGACATTACAAATACACACAACAAATTACAAAAAAGAGAAATGTTTTTATGAGTCTTATCAAAAAAATGACTTCTTGGAATATCAGATGAATTAAACAATTCAAAATTCATGAATTGAGACAAATGAAACCAAGCTTGTTTAGGGATAAGTGCTACCCAGAGACATATGGACGTTAAAGGAAAAATACCTAAATCAAAACAAAAAGCAAAACCCAAATGCAATAGAATGAAAGAAATTACTGCAAGAAACCTAATTTGCCATCCCTGAAGGAGTAGAAAAACAGGGGTGAAAAATTCGACAAATAAAGTGAAATAATTTGCCATTCTTGCGAGAAGATAATTCTCTCTCAGTAGATGTGTAAACGGCGTCTGAAAGTAATTATAATGAAGAGCCAACCAAACTGCATTACCATCAACAATCCAATGCTTACTTAATTTACAAATAGCCGCTGAAATATAAATTAAAGAAATTTGTAGAAAAACCATCAAACATACTGGTGAGCGTATTTCGACATTTTCATCTTCAAGGAGTGCATTTAGAGGGTATTTACTGAAAAATTTATCAAGAGAAAAATAACTGCCAATAGGAAGAAAGGTACTCATTAAGAGCAAAAGCCGCAATGTTTGATCTCCCCCATCTAAAATCATAGGATTTCTGTCACAAATGGCTTGAAAAAGAATAAATCCTATAAAAGTAAATAACTGACTCTTAAAACCAAGAATCACTAATAAACTAACAAAAATTAATAGAACTAAAATAGTCTTTGCAAACCAAACTTCACCACTCAAAAACAATAATGGAGAATAATAATATTTTGATATTCCGTGATAGCTAACTTTTGAATTGAGAATCCAATCTCTATCTGCTAACCCATAATCTGAAAAGAAAGCTTCAGCAGAGCCATACAAAGTTATTGCTTGAAACAACAAAACTGAACCAATGCAAATCCGCATTAGCGCTAGAGAACGTTTATCTAATGAATATTGTTGAAAATTCAATTTACCGGATAGATCATTTACTCATTTGATGAAAAAAGCCAAAGAGACAAAAAATCCCTTTGGCAAAAACTTCAATCAATTAATTTTTTGATTACACCTTTTATAGCAAGTCTAATTTTTGGACTGTGACCTATCAATAAAAGCGGCATTTCAATACAATATGACCCGGAAGTTGTATTGGGGTCATATTGTATTGCAAAGTCAAATTGAGCTTTACTTATGTTGGATTTGTAATTCCATTGTTAAACAATTCATTAGTTTCTTGTCCAACTTTTCCAACCGCCCCATTGAGCATAACGGTAATTGGGCCACGGAGAGCAACAAATATAATAATTGCTAAGATAGCCAAAACTAAAACACTGATCCACTGGTCAAGTGCAGCATCATCTTCTTGAATAAAACGATTCCAAATTGGATTAGCAGATTTTGTGATTCTGTTGAGCATTTAGCTTTTTCTCCTAAAATATTGAGAAGTAATGAGATTTATTTATATGACATAAAGTTTCTACAAAAAGTTCCTAGCCATTAAAAAATAAATAGAATAGATATGTAAATAAAAAGTTCACCTAAATCAAAATGAAATAAGTTTAACAATCAATTGAACCTTCTTCTTAGTACTGCCTCCCTGATGAATATTCACTTTAGCTTTCATCAGGGAGGCAGTAGCCATCACGAAAATTTGTTTGATTTTCTGATGAAGAAATTTCTCAAATGTAAAAGGATACGGTAATTGCGTTTCAATAGTATTAATGCTGACCTAAGCATTAATACTATTCTTTCAATTCATTTCCGTATCCAATTTTGGTCTTTTAGTATTGCACCAAGACACATTCTGAACTAAATAAAAATGGCAAAACTAAATTAGACATTATTGACTTAAAGAAGCACAACAAACTCTTAATCCCATAGAAGACCAGAAAAACTGTCCATGGATCACATTCCAAAGTCAAATTGAGCTTTACTTATGTTGGACTTG
Organism: Candidatus Melainabacteria bacterium; assembly: GCA_005110395.1. Classification (GTDB taxonomy): domain Bacteria; phylum Cyanobacteriota; class Vampirovibrionia; order Caenarcaniphilales; family Caenarcanaceae; genus LMEP-10873. The sequence goes on from DUDU01000123.1 coordinate 25,843, forward strand.
TAATTCCATTGTTAAACAATTCATTAGTTTCTTCTCCAACTTTTCCAACCGCACCATTGAGCATAACGGTAATTGGGCCACGGAGAGCAACAAATATAATAATTGCTAAGATAGCCAAAACTAAAACACTGATCCACTGGTCAAGTGCAGCATCTTCTTCTTGAATAAAACGATTCCAAATTTGATTAGCAGATTTTGTGATTCTGTTGAGCATTTTGCTTTTTCTCCTAAAATATTGAGAAGTAATGAGATTTATTTATATGACATAAAGTTTCTACCCATTTCAAAAAAATAAAAAATCGTTTTTACGGCATTCTTTATCAAATCATTTATTTAAGGGAGTATCTGAAGCAGTAAATCTTCTCCATATTGTTTGACACTTTTTAATTTCAAATTTGATATTTCTTGGATAGAACTAAACGACAAGGCAGTTTCGGGAAATACTTTCGGACTTAAAAAATAAAATAATTCATTAAATCTTGGCTTCAGCAAACCATCCAGATTGCGGATAGAAGAATTCAAAAAAAATGAGTTAATCTCAAAACCAGCTTCAACCATAACTGACAAAATATTTCTTTTACCAAGATAGATCAACAATTCATCTAATGAATCAGGATAAGGAATAATCTCGGTATTAGGGAATTTCAATTGATTAGCTTTTTCAATATTATTCAAACTCGTAAACAAAAATATTTTTCCATCTTGATGAAAAATATTATGTGATGGCAAACATCTTAGCCGCCTATCTAGAACAACTCTAATTGGATTTTTTGCACTATTAGCAAGTCGCACCGTCATCAAAGGATTGTCTAAAAGGACTGTACCGCTGCCAGTGAGAATCGCATCATGTTCAGCCCTCATTTCATGGACTCTAGACTTTACCTCTTCACCTGTAATCTTATTTGTATTTTCTGAAAAAATTTTGCCATTAAGCGTTGCTGCTATTTTGATGGTAATCCATGGCTTAGCAGTTTTAATCCAATGAAAGAAAAAACGATTCAATTGTAAACATTCGTCTTCTAGAATCCCATATTCAACTTCAATTCCTGCTTCTCTGAGTTGACCTACACCCTGCCCATTAACTTTAATGTTTGGATCTAAGGTACCAATAAAAACTTTTTTAATTCCTGCTTCAATAATGGCCTGGCTACACGGTGGAGTTTTCCCATAATGTGAACAAGGTTCAAGGTTTACAAATAAAATTCCATCTTTTGCTTTTGTTCCAGCTTTTTTAAGAGCGACAATTTCAGCATGATCTGTGCCAGCCTTTTGATGATAACCTTCTGAAAGCAAATTACCTTCTTGATCAAGAATAATAGCTCCAACCATAGGATTAGGAGAAGTAAAACCTCTAGCTTTTGATGCTAAAACTAGGGTTGAACGTATCAAAAAAAATTTATCAATCAAAGGCATTTTTCGTTAAAAACTGAAAGCTGCGTAATTTAGAAAGTAAAGATCTTACAAAGATACTCATCTCAACGAAATTGAAAAGCTTATGACTAATTAGTACTACTCAGCTGAGAGGGTTAACCCCACTTATACTTGTAGCCTATCAAACAGGTAATCTACCTGTAGTCTAAGAGATCTAATCTTGAGGTGGGCTTCACGCTTATATGCTTTCAGCGTTTATCCGCTCCCCACATAGCTACCCAGCGTTTGCCTCGGGCGAGACAACTGGTACACTAGAGGTGAGTCCTTCCCGGTCCTCTCGTACTAAGGAAGAATCCTCTCAAATCTCTAACGGATGTGCCGGATATGGACCGAACTGTCTCACGACGTTCTGAACCCAGCTCACGTACCGCTTTAATTGGCGAACAGCCAAACCCTTGGAACGTACTACCGCTCCAGGATGCGACGAGCCGACATCGAGGTGCCGAACCTTCTCGTCGATATGGACTCTCGGAGAAGACTAGCCTGTTATCCCTATGGTAACTTTTATCCGATGAGCGACGGCCTTTCCATGCGGAACCGTCGGATCACTAAAGCCTGCTTTCGCACCTGATCGAGATGTCTCTCTCACAGTCAAGCTCCCTTATGCTTTTGCACTCAACAGCAGATTTCCAAACTGCCTGAGGGAACCTTTGCGCGCCTCCGTTACTCTTTGGGAGGCGACCGCCCCAGTCAAACTGCCCGACAGGAAATGTCTTTTGCCCAGATTCATGGGTCAAAGTTAGAACGCAGATCCAAGAAGAGTGGTATCTCACCGTCCCCTCTGCAAAATCCGAAAACTTTGCTTCAAAGGGTCCCACCTATCCTGCGCATCTTAAATCCGCGCTCAATTCCAGCCTACAGTAAAGCTCAATAGGGTCTTTCTGTCCTGGCACACCTAGTCCGCATCTTCACAGACATGTCAATTTCGCCGAGTCTCTCTCCGAGACAGTTCCCAGATCATTACGCCATTCATGCGGGTCAGAACTTACCTGACAAGGAATTTCGCTACCTTAGGACCGTTATAGTT
>DUDU01000124.1 GCA_005110395.1 Candidatus Melainabacteria bacterium
GACCGTATTGCTAGCCGTATTCTTGGATTTGGAGATGTTATTTCCTTAGTCAAATCTGTTGAAGAAAAAATCGATAAGCAAGAAGCCGAGCAATTAGAAAAGAAGTTACAAAAGGGTGATTTGAATTTTGAGCTTTTTCTGCAAATGCAGAGAATGATTAGTAAATTAGGAAGCTTATCTCAGATTTTTGGCTTGATGGGTATGAATTCAATGCTTCAAATGGGCAAAGATGAAAGAGAGAGCATGCTTGAGCAAGGGCAAGTCAAGATGAAGCGTTATGAATATGCCATTCAGAGTATGACGATAGAAGAGCGTAGAAAGCCAGATCTTATTTCCACAACTCGAATTAAGAGAATTGCAAAAGGTTCAGGAATTAAAGATGCAGATGTTTCTTCAATGATTAAGGAATTCAATCAAATGAGGCAAGTAATGAAAGTTATGGGGCCAATGATGAAGCCAGGCGGTTTTAATCCTGGTGACTTGATGAATGTTGCTGGCAAAACAAATAAATTTCAGAAACAAGAAAAGAAAAAAGAAAAAGGCGGCCCTTTTGGTGGTGGTGCATTTATGAAATTTTAGTTGAAGTTCTGCTTGTGAATCTTTCAGAAAGATTTTTTCTACAGAACTTTTAAAAGGTTCTAGTCAATTCTAATTTTGGGGGAATTATGATTTCTTTCTCGATTCTCTAGGCAGTTTGTTAATTGCTGTATGCTTTAGTTCATTGGTGGCTGGACGCTATTGTATTTGTCAAAGATCGAATAAATAGATATTCTTTTAATTAATTAGAAATTTGCCCAAACCATAAAAATTTGCGATCCTATAGGCTAAGTTATTAAGTTAAATATAAGTTCTAAAGTTTCTCTTTAGTAAATTTCGCTTAAATTGATTTCACCTACTAATTCTCTATCAGACGAGCAATGGATCAAATAAATTTACCCGTTTTAAGTTTTATTCTTTTTCTCTGCTTTTTTACAGCACTTGCAATTGCTCTCATTCCAAGCAAAGGTAAAACTATTGAAGAGATTGCTGATTCTTGCAAATCACTTTCGCTAGGCTCTTCTGCCTTAATACTTGGAATTGTTTTAGCAATTTACTTTCTTGGATTTGATTCTAAAATTTCAGAATTACAATTCGTAGAAAATTATCCATGGCTTGGTTCTCTATCTGCTTTGAAGCTGGGAATAGATGGATTATCACTTTCTATGATTTTGCTTTTGGCTCTTTTACTGCCTTTTGTAATCATTGCTAGCGATTCAATTGCTAAAACTTCAAAGCCAAAACTTTACTATTCATTGTTATTTGTGCTTGCAGCCTCAGTATTTGGCGTTTTTATGGCTCAAGATTTAATTTTCTTTTTCTTGTTCTGGGAATTGGAATTATTGCCGATGTATCTCCTGATTGCTTGCTGGGGAGGCGCCAACAAAATTAAAGCTGCAAATAAATTTATTCTCTATACTTTTCTTGGTGGTGGCCTGATTTTGGCCGGCATTATCTTGCTTTTCTGGTTATCAGGTGGACAAACCTTCTCAATGATTGAATTGGGTTATTTATTCCGAGGACTTCAACAAGGGACAATTCTTTCTAAGCACATGGGCATCGTTCACTTTGTATTTTGGCTTTTTGCAATTGGTTTCTGCATTAAGCTCCCTTCAATCCCTTTTCACACTTGGCTTCCAGAAGCGCACGTAGAAGCTCCCACTCCAATTTCTATGTTACTTGCTGGAATTCTGTTGAAAATGGGTGGTTATGGACTTATTCGCTTTGGTGCAGAGTTTTTTCCAAGTTCGGTAGCCGTTTTCGCTCCTTGGCTTGCAGTAATTGGTGCTATCAATATTGTTGGTGCTGCCATTTTCTCGCTTGTGCAAAATGATATGAAGAAAGTAATTGCTTATTCAAGCGTTAGCCACATGGGTTTTATTCTTTTGGGACTTGCCACACTTGGCTCAGCTGGTGTGAATGGTGCTATTTTTCAAATGTTCAGTCATGGTTTAATTAGCGCCGGCCTTTTCATGGTAATTGGTGTCATATACGAAAGAGCCCATACTAGAGAAATTTCTGCATTTGGCGGTTTAGCTACAAAAATGCCTATTTTCTTTTCCTTGTTTTTAGGTCTTGCTATGGCTAATTTAGGACTACCTGCTCTTTCTGGTTTTGTTGGTGAATCTTTGATATTCTACGGAGCATTTAATTCTTTAACTGGCTTTACAACGGTTCAATGGAGTGCAGCCTTTAGTACAGTTGGTGTAATAATCACAGCTGCTTATATGTTGTGGCTTGGCAAAAGAATATTTTTTGGCGATTTACCTCAAAAATGGGAGGGATTGACAGATATTCGCCTTTCAGAGAAAGTTGTACTTGCAAGCTTATTGGTTGGTAGCATTTTTCTTGGTATTTATCCGCGAGCTCTCAGTGACAGACTGGAACCAAGCACAAATAGAATTGTTCAGATTCTTGGCGAATCCATGCCTCGATCTGTAACAGCTTATTCAAGTGTGCAGGATTTAAATAAATATGGAATAAATCAGGTCTCTGCTGTCGCAGTTCCAACGCTCAAAACTGTTGCGAAGATTTCTGACCAGTCTGCTATTTCAATCGACAAAAGAAATATGAAAAAGTAAAAAACCTTTAAAGAAATTGGACATTAGCAAAATAGCAGAGCATTTAATTCCTTCACTAGTGGCGGCTTTATGTGGAATAATTCTAGGTTTTGAGAGAGAATTGAGGAAAAAACCTGCTGGAATTCGTTCCCATATTTTGATGTGTGTTGGAGCAAGTATTTTTACCGTAATGTCAACCTATTTGGGTACGGACCGCTCTAGAATTGCTGCGCAGATTGTAAGTGGTATTGGTTTTCTCGGCGGGGGTGCAATTGTTAAAGAAGGGGTCAATGTAAAAGGAATTACAACTGCTTCCAATGTTTGGATCACTGGAGCAATTGGCATTATGTGTGGCGCAGGATTATTTGTTGAAGCCATATTGATGAGCTTGATAACAATTGTGATTTTAAAATTCGGCAAATTAATTACTAGATGGCTTCATGCTGACGGTCAAAATCTCAAGGTATTTGTTTCAGTAAATTTTTTGAGTTTTAGCGATGAACTTTCAGATATAAAAAACAAGATAATTGAGCATTTAGATAAAAATGGTTTTGTAATAAATGAAATTGTTTCTTATTCATTTCAAACAATTCAATTTTTCCTCACAGTGAAATCTAAAAAGACAAAAGCAGAAGCTTTAAAATCAATAAATGAATCCATCAAAAGCTCATTACCAAAGGGCATTGAGGTCTCAATTAAAATAGTTGATCAACAAGGAAATCTTGAGGATGATTTGACTTAAGTATTCAATTTTGTAAAAGTACTTAAATTGAGCAAAAGTTTTTAAGTTAAGAAAGAAAGGATGAGGAACAGGAATCAAGATTGGTCAGAATCACAAAATCCAACTTGTTTTATTGTTTTTGAAAAATATTTTTCATTTTTTGATTATTCTAGTGTAGGTGGCAAAAAATATATTTAGCAAGTCTCTCAAATCGTATTAGTGATTATCAAATAATAATGTTGGGACTAACTAATCTATGAAATTGAAAATCTTTTTGTATATTCATGCCATAAAATCAATATCAATAATGCTCTTATCAAGAATTAAACTAATTATCTTTATTACAAATTGAGTGATCACAAAGAAACTTTTGGAGCGCAAAAATCAGATAATCCTGAATCGCAATTTTTGGATTCATCAGCTAATGAGTTGAGTGGTGATGAAAATTTAGGCTCTTTTAAAGATTCACTAACGGAAAAGTTATTTCATGAATTAAAGAATAAATTAATTCATGCTGACTTCTCTCAACCAGAGATTTTAATTGTCACCAAAGCATTTGAGACTGCTAGAAAAGCGCATGCACACCAAAAACGCAAAAGCGGTGAATTCTATATTACTCATCCGCTTAATGTCGCAACAATTTTAGTTGAATTAGATGCAGATGCTGAGACCATTTGCGCGGGTCTTTTACATGATGTGCTAGAAGATACCGAAGTTACACCCGAGCAGCTAGAAAAAGCTTTTGGGCAGGAAACTAGAAGATTAGTGGAAGGTGTTACTAAACTCAACAAACTCAGTTTTTCATCAAAAAGAGAGGCGCATGCTGAAAATTTTCGCAAAATGTTTTTAGCCATAGCCTCTGATTTGCGAGTAGTTTTGGTTAAGCTAGCTGATCGTTTGCACAATATGCGTACGCTTGATTTTATGGCCGAGAATAAGCGCAGGGAAATCGCAAATGAAACTCTTGATATTTTTGCGCCGCTTGCAAATCGTTTTGGGCTTGGACATTTAAAGTGGCAACTAGAGGATTTATCTTTTCGTAGTTTAAATCACGATGAATATCGCAGAATTGAAAAAATTGTCAGTGAAAACCGCGAAACGCGTGAAGAGTATTTAAAAGAATTTGTGAATCTTCTCAAAGAGGAATTTACAAGAACTGGAATAAAGTTTGATATAAAAGGCAGGGCCAAGCATTTTTACAGTATATTCAATAAAATCCAACGACTTGAATCTGATGAAATATTTGATTTATTAGCCGTCAGAATAATTGTTGAGAATGAGAGGCAGTGTTATGAAGCCTTAGGTATAGTTCACGATTTATTCAATCCTATTCCTGGCAGATTCAAAGACTATATTGCTATTCCAAAATCCAATATGTATCAGTCATTGCATACAACTGTAATTGGACCAAAGAAAAAATTAGTAGAAATCCAAATTCGTACTTTGGAAATGCATAAAATTGCCGAGTATGGAGTTGCAGCTCACTGGAAATATAAAGAACAAGGTAAATCTGTTCGCAGTTCATCTAAGCATGACTCTCAATTGTCTGATTTGAGACAGCGTTTAATGGAAATGCAACAAGAATTACCAGATGCTGGTGATTATAGTAAAGCCGTTCAAATTGATATTTTTGCAGATGAGATTTTTGTTTTGAGCCCAAAAGGAGATGTTTATCGTTTACCCAGAAATTCTACACCTGTTGATTTTGCCTATTATGTTCATAGTGAAATCGGTAATAAATGTATAGGGGCAAAGGTCAATGAAAGATTAGTTACGCTGAATTATCGTCTTAAGAGTGGAGACATAGTTGAAATTCAAACTAGTAAAAATGCTCATCCTTCGCCTGATTGGTTGAGTTTTGTAGAAAGTAGTTCGGCTCGTAGCAAAATCAAACAATGGTTTAAGCGATATAGACGTGAGGATTATATAAAAGAAGGAATGTCTATTCTCTTTGAGGCATTGTCAAAAAACATTGTTGAAGATTTATTGAAAAAAGGTTCGCTCAAAGTCGCAAGCGCAAGAATGGGGCTTAACTCTGAAGATGAGCTTTTTGTTCGTTTAGCGGCAGCGGATATTTCTACAACCCAAATAATTAGTAGATTAAAATCAGAGGGTTTACTTGCCAAAGAGCCGGAGCTTCCAGTAACCGATGAAAGTTATATTGGGAAAATTCGTAAACCTTCAAAAACATCAAATATTGGAGAAATACAAAGTCTCAAAAATTTAATGCATTCAATTGCGAAATGTTGTCAACCAGTTCCAGGTGAGGCTATTGTGGGTGTGATTTCCAGAGGGCGTGGAGTAATGATTCACCGAGATGATTGTCCAAATTTAAATAAAATGGATCAAAATCGATTAATTGAAGTATCTTGGGGTAATGCTCTGCAGCTGGATCAGCGCTTTGCAACAACGATTGAAGTGGAATGTATCGATCGAATTGGTATCTCCAGAGATATTCTTGATAAAGTGGCAAATGCAAAATTAAACATACTCGATGTAAGAGTAATAACAAGACCAACTCGTCAGACAGCTTTAGTTAGGGTCTCAATCGAGGTTCCCAGCGTGCAAGCTTTGGAGAAGCTCATTGAGTCAGTGCATAAGCTCTCAGACGTGCTAGGGATTAAGAGATACATTTTGAGATCGGGCAATAAATCATCAGAATAGAAAAAATATTTTTAAAAAGTCCTTGAGTTTATTCATGAATCTTGATAGTCTAAAAATTGTAAATTGGAAGTTGCTCATCGCAAGCAGAGACAAATTTTTTATTTAGTTGCAAACGGTGGAACTAACCGATTTCTTGTCAAAAAACATAAATTTTTAAAAATGAATAAAACAGAATTAATCGACAAAATTGCTCAGCATACTCAACTTGAAAAGACCAAAGTTGCTCGCACTGTCAACGCTTTCCTCGACGTAATCACTGATTCTTTAGCAAGTCATGAACCAGTTACTTTAATTGGTTTTGGTACTTTCAAAGTACGTCGTCGTCAAGCTCGCAAGGGTGTCAATCCTCAAACACGTAAGGAAATGACTATTCCTGCAACAGATGTACCAGTAATCAGCTTTGGTGAGAGCCTTAAGCAATCAGTTGCTAAGAAGAAAAAGCTTAAAACATTTGCTACTTCTGCTTCCAAGCCAGTAGCTAAAAAAGGTGCAGCTCCAGTTAAAAAAGCAGCTCCAGCTAAAAAAGCAGCTCCAGCTAAAAAAGCGGCTCCAGCTAAGAAAAAGAAATAAATTAATTAATTTGATTTAGTACTCTTAACTAAATTTCTTTATTAATCATCTTTTTTAACCGGTCAGTTCAAAGCGAATTGATCGGTTTTTTATTTGAGGAATTATTTGAATTGATAAAAGTAATTCAAGCGAATAAGCCTAGAATCAACTAATTTTCAACTTGCTTTTTCATTTAAAGTAGATATTGTTTGAATAAGCTCACTCATATTATGGAATTGAGTTTCAGTAATTTCTTTAGTTGAACTTTCCAAAGTCAATCTCAAAAGCGGCTCAGTATTGCTTTGGCGAAGGTTAAACCACCAATTTTGAAATCTCATTGATAAGCCATCTAAGTGATTTTTCTCTACACACTCAGTTGAAAATTTCTCCTCAATTTCAATCATTATTTTTTGAGAATTAAATACTTTGAAATTCACTTCATTACTCGAAAAATATTTTCTGAATTTTTGGATTAATTCCGAGAGTTTTTTATTATTATTTCTAAGAATATTAATGAGTTGAATTAAAGCCCTAAGAGCAGAGTCTGTATTGAAACAATCCGCAAAATAATAATGCCCAGATAATTCTCCACCAAATATCGCTTTTTCTTCCCTGAGCATTTTCTTCATATACGAATGGCCAACTCTACAGGGAATTGGAATACCATTGATTTCAGTAATAAATTCAGAGACTATTGCTGAACTTCGCAAGTCATAAAGTATTTTTTCACCTACTTTCTTTGATGAAAAATATTCAGCAAAAAGGGCAATAATCAAATCACCTGAAATGAATACTCCATTTTCATCAATGAATACGCAGCGATCAGCATCACCATCAAAAGCAACCCCAAAATCTGCTTTTTCTTCTAATACTCTATTTTTTAAACTTTGTAGATTAACCTCTTTGGTTGGGTCTGGTGGATGATTCGGAAAATTGCCATCTAATTCCCAATACAGAGGAATTATTTTTAGGTTTGGGTTTAACTGCTCAAAAAGTGGCATAAAATGACCTGCCATACCATTTCCACAATCAACGACAAGTTTTAATTTTTTATTCGGCCAATTATCTTCAGTTGCAGAATCTGTATTTGAAAACTTAGTCTCAATGGGTGAAATAAATCCCTGCATGAAATTCATATACTCATGCAAACTATTTTCGACTATTTTATTATTACCCTTATTTGAAGCTTCTTTTATGAACTGAGAATAGTAAGTAGAAGAATTTAGTCTTTTCGCTTTTATAAAATCTAATACTTCTTTCAAGCCATCATCATATCCAACTGGTAATGTGTTTTCTCGACTTACTTTAAAACCATTATATTCAGGCCCATTATGCGAAGCTGTAACTTGAACACTACCTGCGGCTTTGAAAAAAATATTTGCCCAATAATTCATCGGCGTTGAAGCAAGACCAATCTCAATAGTTGAACATCCAGCATTATTCAAACCTTGTATAAGTGCATTAGTCAGCTTCTCGGAGTGAGAACGCGCATCTTTACTAATTACAATTGGAGATTGATGTTTAAATACGGTATAGGCTAATCCTTTACCAATATCTCTCGCGGTCTCTTCATCAAAGCCCGTCCCAACAATTCCACGAATATCATAAGCTTTAAAGATTTTATCTAATAAATTTTCCATCTTAACTATTCCCATTGTGTTTTCTATCAAATTGTTTTTAAGTCACTTTACGCAAACCTAAGAACCCTCACCCCGAATCCCGAACCCCTCTCCTAAAGCGAGATAGGGGCAAGAAATGATTTGACTCCTTCCTAAGGCTGTGAAGGGAGGCTCTGTGCAAGCAGGAAATTATGAGGCATAAGTAACATGAGGGCACCACTATAAATCATGATTTTGCCAACTTCTTTGCTGAAAGCCCCTTTTACGCCGTTAAGGGGATGCAGAGCTTCATTTTTCACTAAATTCTGGCTCCACTTCTTCCATAAATGTCTTCAAAGCGAACTATATCGTCTTCTCCGAGATAAGAACCTGATTGAACTTCAATAATGTGCAATGGTACTTTACCAGGATTTTTCAATCGATGTTTTGTACCCTTAGAAATATAGGTTGATTGGTTCTCGGAGAGAATTTCGATACTATCATCCAAAGTCACTTCTGCAGTACCCTTTACAACCACCCAATGTTCCGAACGGTGATAATGCATTTGCAATGATAAAGATGCACCTGGATTCACTACTATTCTTTTGACTTTGAAATTATCATGCTCTTCTAATACCTCATAAGTTCCCCAAGGCCTATAAACTCTTTTGTGAATACTACCTTCTTCCCGCTTTTTGGTTTTCAGATCTTCAACTATTTCTTTAATTTCACCTTCACGACCTTTTTGCGTAACCAAAACAGCATCATCGGTTTCCACAACCACGATATCTTGCAAGCCAACCGTAGCTACCAGGCGACTATTTGACTGGACCAAACAATTGTGTGAATCTAAAACAAAAGTATCTCCTTTTAAAACATTGCCATTCTTGTCTTTATCAGAAATTTCCCAGAGAGATGTCCAAGAACCTACATCGCTCCAATCAGCTTGGAGGAGTATACAAACTGCTTTATTGGTTTTCTCAAGCAAGGCATAATCAATCGAAACAGAATCGCATCGCTCAAAATATTCAGAATTGAGTTTAATTGTATTTTCCGTTTTATCTGCGCTTTGCAGTGAGTTTTTACAATATTCCAATATTTTGGGATTGTGTTTTTGCATTTCCTCAAGAAAAACCGCTGGTCTAAAAAGTAAAATCCCTGCATTCCACAAATAATTTCCCTGAGAAACAAATTGCTTAGCAATCTCTAAGTCAGGCTTTTCGGTAAATCTTTCAACTGTGTAAAATCCTGCTGATTCTTTTTGATCTTGAGAATAACTTTGAGAACTAATTTGAATATAGCCATAACCAGTATTTGGAGAATTTGGCTGAACACCGAAAACCACAATGTTTCCTTCTTGAGCAGCCTTAATTCCTTTTTGAATTGAAATCGCAAATTCTTCAGGGTCTTTAATAATTTGATCAGCCGGTAAAACTAATAATAGTGAGTCGGGGCAAATTGACTCTGCATGCAAACAAGCCGCCGTAATGGCAGGAGCCGTATTTCTTCTCAGAGGTTCAAGCAATAATAAACCTGTTTCAATATTTACTTCTTTTAATTGACCAGTTGCCAAAAATTTATGTTCTTCATTGCATATAATCCAAGGCTTTGATTGTGAAACAACTCTAGAAACCCCTAAATCCCCTGAGAGGGGACTTTCAAATTGTCTTTTAGAGCCCCCTTTAAGGGGGTTGGGGGTTGGACAGTTTGATTCTAAAGAGGTTAATTGAGATTGATCCAAAGCAATTTGTGATTTCTGATCCACTCTCTGAGTCATTTTCTGAGAAATCAAATCAGCTCTGAGTGCAGTTTCTTGAAGCAACGAAAACTCAGTATTTAATTTTAAAAATTGTTTGGGATACGAATTTCTTGAAAGTGGCCATAAACGCTCCCCGCTTCCACCAAGCAAAATGATTGAAATGATTTTTGTATTCATATTTTAATGCTGTGAACCTGACAAAGCACCTACAAACAAAGAAGTATGTCCTGCGTCTCTGAGAGTTTTTTCTTGTTTAGCATGTTCTAAATCGTATTCAATCATTCTTTCTACCAATTGATCAAAAGACAATTTTGGTTGCCATCCAAGTTGATTCTTGATTTTGCTTGCATCTCCCAACAGATAATCAACCTCAGCGGGTCTGAAATATCTTGGATCGATCTTTATATAATCTGCGGCATTTAAATCTAAAAGTGAAAAAGCTTTGTCAGCAAATTCTCTTACCGAATATGAATGTCCCGTTGCAACTACATAATCATCAGCTTCTTCTGCCTGAAGCATTAGCCACATAGCTTCAACATAATCACCTGCAAAACCCCAATCTCTTTTGGCGTCCATATTCCCAAGATGCAATGTATTTTGAAGTCCAAGCTTAATGCGAGTTGCAGCCCTTGTAATTTTACGGGTAACAAAAGTTTCGCCTCTTCTTTCACTCTCGTGATTGAATAAAATCCCATTGCAAGCAAAAAGTTTATAACTTTCTCGATAATTAATAGTTTGCCAAAAGCTATAAACTTTGGCACATGCATAAGGACTGCGAGGGTGAAATAAAGTTGTTTCAGATTGAGGTGGTTTTGCCGCTCCAAACATTTCCGAACTACTGGCTTGATAAAAACGAATTTGATTGCCAGTTCTTTCTTGGTAATCACGGATAGCTTCAAGCATTCGGAGGCTTCCAAGAGCATCTACATCTACCGTATATTCTGGCTGATCAAAAGAAACACGAACATGAGACTGAGCTCCGAGATTATAAACTTCTTCTGGTTGCACTTTCTCTATGATTTTGCGCAAACCACTTCCATCAGCTAAATCACCATAATGTAAAAAAAGTTTTGCATCTTTGCTATAAGTATCCAATAAAAGATGATCAATTCTTCCAGTATTAAAGCTACTCGCCCTGCGAATTATTCCATGCACTTCATAGCCTTTGCTGATTAAAAGCTCCGCCAAATATGAACCATCTTGACCTGTTATGCCAGTTATGAGAGCTTTTTTCATTGCCTATATTTATTTCTCGGAAAATGTTAAATGTAGAGATGTTAAAGAATAAATGTGAAATCCTGCTTAAGAAACTTTATTTGCGAGAACTTCTTAGTTGAATAATAGTATGTGTTGCACAATAATAAAAGTATGTTAGATAAAAATAAGAAAATTCTAGTTACTGGTGCTTATGGAATGGTTGGCACGGCCACAGTTAAAGCGCTAAAAGAAGCTGGTTTTACAAATATCAAAGAAACTGGACGACAAGAATTAGATTTAACTGATTATCGTGAAGTTGATCAATTCTTTGAAAAGGAAAGACCTGCATATGTTTTTATGATTGCCGCAAAAGTTGGTGGTATTAATGCCAATATGCTTGATCAGGTTGGTTTTATGCTGGAAAATTTGAAGATTGAAATGAATCTTTTTGAGGCCTGCCATAAATATAAAACCGAGAAAAATCTCTTTTTGGGTAGCTCTTGTATTTATCCCAAAGAATCTCCTCAGCCCATAAAAGAAGAGTATTTATTAACTGGGCCTTTGGAGCCAACAAATGAAGGCTATGCTTTGGCGAAAATCTCTGGTTTGAAAATGGCTCAGTATTTTCACAAACAAAAACAAATGCTTACGGTTTGCCCAATGCCATGCAATATTTATGGAACCAATGATGATTACGATTTGGAAAAATGTCATGTTCTATCAGCTCTCATAAAGCGTTTTTGTGATGCTAAACAACAAAATCTAAAGCAAGTTACTCTTTGGGGTACTGGTATTCCTCTGCGAGAATTTATACATGTTAGCGATGTTGCAAGAGGATTAATTCACTTAATGGATCATTTTGAATCTTCAGAGTTAATTAATTTAGGTACTGGCCTTGATATTTCGATTAAAGATCTTGCTCATTTGATTGCACAAGAAGTTGGTTTTGAAGGAGAAATAGTATGGGACAGTTCTATGCCTAATGGCATGCTAAAAAAATGCATGGATATTAATAAACTGAAAGCATTGGGCTTTGAAGCTGAAATAGATTTACAAAGTGGTATACAACAAAGCATTCAAGAATATCGCTGCTTGAGTAGTTTTCATTAATTTTCTGAGTTGTAATTTCTAATTAGATAATTTAACAAAAATGCAAAATCTGAATACAAATAAGCAAGTTGCAGTTGTGATGGCAACATACAATCCAAATATTGAATTCTTTGTTAAACAAATACACTCTATTAAAGAGCAAACATATACAAATTGGGAATGTATCGTAATTGACGATTGTTCATCTAATGAGAAGTTTGAAGAAATAAAACAAATCATTGCAGAAGATGTACGTTTTACTTTGCATCAAAACAAAGTGAATCTTGGTTCATATCATACTTTCGAAGAAGGACTCAAATTAATTGCTAATAGTCAACATGAGTATATTTGTTTTTGTGATCAAGACGATATTTGGCTACCAAGAAAAATTGAAATACTCGTAAAAGAATTTGACGATT
>DUDU01000125.1 GCA_005110395.1 Candidatus Melainabacteria bacterium
ACTCTTTTATAAGCTTGCTTGTTTAAGATTATTTATCCATTGCTCTCTGAGAGATTTACCCATGTCCGCTTCTTTGATTACATAATGAATAATATATAAACCATTTTCTGTTGATACCACTCTTTGTATTTCATCTTGCTCATTTAGTGGATTATCCTTAATTTTGAATTCCCAAAACAATTCTTGCTCAGGATTTTCGGCAGGGAAAAATGAAATCTCAGGTTTAAATTCTTTGAGTCCAGGAATAAATCCTTTTTTTACAAAAGCCTCAGCTGATATATTTTTGAGATTGGGGAAATATTGAGTTGTGATGAGCTCAGTCCAATTATCTATTTTTTCGCCTTCGAGTATATATTCATTAATCGTGACATCATCGGTTTCTTGCGACCAGCCAATAGTCCACTTGCGCTTATCGAATACTAAATTCCATTTTTCGTCTTTGGCTTGAGGTGCATTTTCAGAAACTTCATTCTCTAATAATTCTGTGCTGCAAAACTGCCTAGTATCTCCTTCTTTTTTAAGATAACTTACGCATTTATGTCCATTATCAGGCGTAACTAGAATCACCTCTGCCACTGTTGATAGATTTGATGAAAAGCAAAGAAACAAACTACTTAGAATTATAGAGACGAAAGCTAAATTCTGAATTGATGCTGAGCTTTGATTGTTCATGATTTTTAAACTAGTGAGGTTTTACACATTTATTTCAACAAAGGGAGCTTCTAAAAACTAAGCTTTTTCACCCCCCGGCTTTCGCCGCCCCCTGAAAAAGGGCTCTCAAGGGGAGAACCAAAAGCTTCCTCGCAGGGGGATGAAGAGACTTAATAGAGTTGCCCTAAATTAAATTATCCACTTTATCTATTCAAGGGTTAGGAATAGTTTCTTATTTAGATTATTTACAAAAAAACTATCTATAGATATTGTCTAAATCGGTTACGGTTGTTGGCTTACTTAAATCGACTGGGCTGACAACTGGAGAACCAAAAGGAGGAGCTGCAATTGGAACACTTGTTCTTTGAGTAAATCCATCCAGTCCTGATGGCAAAAGATCATATTCTCCTTCAGCTCCAGAACCTTCAAGCGCAAGGGGCCTATTGATTTGACTTGGATGAGCAGGCCTAATGATTTCGGGAGATATAATCACAACCAATTCACTTTCTCCTCTTGAGAAATCTTTGCTTCTTGCCAAAGCTCCAAGTATGGGAATATCTCCAATCCATGGAACTTTATCTAAATTTCGGGCACTATTTGCATTGATCAATCCACCGATTAAAAGAGCTTGACCTGGATCCATTTCGACTTGAGTATCAATCTTTCTAGTTTTAAAAGCAGGCGATCCTGGTGCTCCAAAAGGATTGGCTTTATCAATATCACGAGTCTGAGCATGCACATTCATGAGAATAGAATCTTTATCAGTTATCGAAGGAAGAATATTGAAGCTAATACCATATGGTTGATATTGAATATTATTTGAAACGGTAATCTGATTAACATTGGAATTAACAATTGGGACTTCGCCACCTACTCTGAATTGACCCACTTCTCCACTTGATACAACAATTGTCGGCTCAGCTAAAACCTTTGCTTCTCCTCTTTGCTCAAGTGCTTGAATTGCAATTTCAAGATTCAGCCAAGGAATTAAAGCATAATTCCCACCAGCACCAAGTGGAGCACCGCCACCAGTCAAAAGATATCTCAGCTGCCTGGTAAGGAGACCAGCAGTACCAGGAATAGGTGTTCCAATCACCCCTAATTGTTGTCCAGCAACTGTTCCTTTTGGTCCTGATATTCCTAAGGGAAGTTTTTTCCCGTTAACACTTAGTTGCCCGACACCATTAGCAGAAAATTGCTTGCCTGCATTCTTGGAAATCTCATAGAATCGAATTTTGACTGCTACTTGAGTTTTGCCATCTATTTCTAAATAACTCACTACACTTCCTGAACCATTAGCAATAATTGTTCCATTAGAAAAGTTACTAGTTATATTTGAACTAAATGGACTTGAGTCACTCATAACGGATTCACCAGCGCCACCACCACTTTGCATAGTAGGGGATAAAACCCCACTTATATTTCCAACATCAAGTCCACCATTTCTAGTTAATATTCTCATTGAGCCAGGATCTTCGCCCATATACATTGATGCTACTGAAAGGGCTTTGGCTATAACATCTGGACCTTTAACTTTGCCAGTAAGTAATATTCTTTCAACGGCTTTAGCACCACCACCTCCAGCTCCAGCACCACCACCTTGAGGTTTATTGCTTACGACTACTGAAGGGGCTGGTTCACCTACGGTTTCAGGTGTTGCATTAAAAGAAGTTGTATATGCTCCATTGGAATTAGTAGGTTGAGCAGCAGTTATTTCATTTGGAAGAAATAAAACATAATCGATATTGATATTTGGATCTATAAGTTTAATACTGGCAATTAAATCAGAAATATCTCTCTTGACGGTTATATCAAAGCGATTGGGCCTAACGGTTGTTTCTTTGCCTTCCCAAATTAAGATCGTTGTTTTACCAATTTTTTTTCCACGGACAATGGCGGAAGTTTCACTTAATATTCTAATATCAGCAACAGATGGATCTGTAACAGCCACTCTTTTGATGGGCAAGTTAGAAGAAATAATTTCGCTGGAACCTACAGCTACATCTTTGATTGCAATCCCAGATTTGTAAGAAGTGCCTTTTAGAAAAACTGTTTCAGCTTGGCAAGTTAATGGAGCTGTTAGAGCGGAAATACTCAAACAAGTTAACAATAGACCTGAATAACAAAACTTTTTCATTATCAATCTCATCTTATTCAATCCTTTTTGTCTAAATCCTATTGATCTAATTTCTTGGCGCTCATTTGCCTGCGATTCATTAAAGATTTGTGGCTTATTTTGGTTATTAAACACGCGCTTATTTCGTCTAAATTTTAGAGACTATATCTGAGATACATAGTATTACTTCTCTCACATGACGCTCAAAGCATTTTTTTGTTGCAATCTTTTTATTTTTTCTTATCGATTTCTCAATTCCAGAAAAATTCCAGAAAAATTTCAAACAATTTCTAATATTGCTTCTTTTGCTCAGAATACTATCAATTCAGCTCTTGTGAAGGCTAATGAGATGCAAAAGCTGGATATAAAGAATATGGAAATTAAGTCGTGAATAACTTACAGAACGAGCAAATCTTGCGCTCCGTCTTTAGTAATTGAATAGTCCAAAAAGATTAAATGCATCCTGGTGAGAGACAAGATTCTGGCATATCGGTAGCTGGTCCAGAAGTACGCCCGACAGAAGCATTATTAATTCTTTCAGCAGGATTGCCTAAATAAATCAATTCTGAATACTCACCATTAACAATTTCCATAGTAGGTGTAGACGTAATAAATGGAGGTGGTGGAAGTCCAACGCTAACTTCTGTACCAATAATTTCGCTTGGAGTACCAGGCTTAGAATTTTCAATTGGAGGAAACCAAACATAAAGATTTGTACGACCAGGATTTCTGCCGATAAGCATAATTTGGTTAGGAGTCAATAGCTTGATATAGGCAATACCAGGATTACTCAGAGAAATTCTCTCAATCTTGCCTTTTAATTTGATAATGGTTGATTTCCCAACACTCAATTCCATTTTGCTCAACAAAGGAATTGAAACACCAATCCCAGGAATATCAGCTTTTGCAGGCGCAAGGAAAACGGTTGACAATAAAAACATAAAGGACAACGATCCCAAAACCAAAGAGGAAAGAAATTTATTTTGTGGTTTATTCTGAATTTCTATTGATTTGATTTTCATTTTTATGTTTTTAATCTAGATAATGCTGATGAGGAAACTTGCAAATATGTATTTAATTTTTATGTGTTTGTTGCTGCAGGAGAAGAGAAAGAATCTTCAACTTGTCCATTTATTTCCATTGGGTTTGGTTCTATTCCTTCCCAGAGCTCAATTAATCCGACTTGACTTGGTGGAGGTTCAACATCAGGTCCATCTTGTAAGCTGATTTCACTGGTGTTTACATAAGGATTAATTTTCGTTGCATCTCCAGGAGAGACCGCCAGCGTAACAGTAGCCGAACCTTCACCATTATTTTGGGCAACATCTGCCACGCTATTTGATTGAATAACTTCAAGAATTCTTGCTCTCTTAGACAGTGATTTTTGAATAGTGTTCCCGCCTTTTGTAGAGAAGGTTCGCCAAATGCTGACTACCCTTTCTCTTTGTAAATATCTTTGTTGTGCATTTACACCTTTAAGCATAATAGTTACTTCAGATTCTCCAGGATTAGCTACTGATTTTTGCTCGGGTTCACCAATATAATTTCTCAACATGGTTTGTCCACCGAGCACTCCAACCTTTAGAGTTCCACCAAGTAAATTAGGATCATTAATATCTTCAAAAGCGCCTGCTTCTTTAGAGTCAGGTTTGACTTGTTTAAGAACTAAATCTTGAACTGTTACAACTTTTCCAACAGGAAGATCAACTGCGGCAGAAACCACTGGAACGGTTCTTTTCAACTCAGCTTCTTTTTTCTTAGCATCTTCTCTCAGAAATATTACCAATCCGCCAAGACAAAGAGCAATTAGTGCAAATCCCACAAATACGCCGATTGCAGACCCTGCTCTTGTACCACCACCGCCTCCGCCTGAGCGAGAGGTTCTACTGGTAACCCTAGAAGTTCTTCTTGTAGCTCCGCCTGCCATTTAAATTTCCTATATGACTTAGTCTAATTTTTAGTGTTTAAATTACTTAAATTAGAAATTCACTTTTCTTACCGATCTCTAACGGGCAAAGCATATAAACTTGAGGGAAATCCGCTTAATTTTTTTTAATCTTTCTCTTCTTGAAAACAATTATTTGTGGAATTAAAGAATTTACTGGTCTTAGTCACAAACTAAATAGCTTCATTGAAAGTCATATCGATTCTCTGCGATCTCAACATTCTGTTTCTCTGATTTCAAAAGCTTGAACTTGTAAGAGCCATTATTTCTGCTCACTTGAACCAATATAACTTCTAAGAATAGTTTGTCCACCCAACACCTCAACTTTGAGAGTTCCTCCAATTAAAGCTGGATCGCTGAGATCTTCAAAAGCGCCAGGTTCTTTTGAGTTAGGGGTAACTTGTTTCAGCATTATGTCTTGAGTAGTAATTACAGTACCTGCTGGAAGATCAACTGCTGCACTTACAACAGGAACCGTTTTTCTTAATTCGGCTTCTTTTATCTTAGCACCTTCTCTTAGATAAATTGCTAAACCACCTAAAAAGAGAGCAATCAAAGCAAATCCTATAAGCACACCTATACCTGCCACAAAACCCGTATTACTCCTTCCTCGTGGTCTAACAGTTGATTTATGCATCATGTTCTGGCCTATCATATTTCTTGCTAATTTCAAATTGTGAATTCTTATTGAATTGTCAGATTTCGAAATGTGATTATTTGTTCCAGTTCAATTCTTGTTTTCATCCAAAAGAATTAAATGTTCAGATTTTAAATAAGGTAAAACTCCTTTCTTGAGCTTTGCATCAATCGCTATACTGACTTCTGCCGATGATTTTAGTAAATCAGTATCGTCTTCATATGAGTAAAGCACAACCTCTAGAATGCGAGCTTTTTTTGCTAAAAGTTGCAATTTATTTTTGTGATTATTTGGTTCCACCCAAAGACTAACTCTTCTATTACTTTGCAGAAATGCCTGTTTGGCAGCTGCCCCTTTCAGCACTATTGTTATTTCAAATTCTTCTGTCTTAGGTAGTTGCTTTTGTTCAGGCTCTCCAACTAAATTTCTTGTAATAGTTTGACCACGAAGTACATTGACTTTAAGAGTACTGCCAATCAAAGCAGGATCATCAAACCTTTCAAATGCAGCAGGTTCTTTGGAAAACCCAGAAACTTTTTTCATTTTTATATTTCTTGAATTTATTATTTCGCCCTTAGACAAATCAACATCAGCAGAGACAACTGATACAGTTCCGTATTCCGAAAGGAGATTATCCGCTCCTCGATATGCAACAAACAGAATTACTAAAATAGGATTCAAAAGACAATAAGTCACAATCACCAGAAAAAATATAATTATGGTGGCCGTGATAGTCCCTTTATTTGATCTCTTTTGCAATTTATTATTTCCTATCAACTTGTCTTCTTCAAGTCAATTTGGTAATTGAGACTATTTTCTTAATCTACATTCAATATTAAGCGCTCAATAAAACATACCTCGATTAATGAGAAAATTAAATAAACTACGAGCGCTTAGCTCAAAATTCAAGCCATAAGGGAACTGTTTTCATTTTGATTTTATTTCCAATATTCCGCTTAATCTGGTCTTTGGCTTTCTTCGCGGCTCTGCCTTTTATAGTGCTGATAAGCTTAGTTGTCTCTAAATGGAGAGCTGGATTGTCCGAAAAACTTGGCTTTATAAAGTTTTCAAAAGATATTCTGAGCAACAAAAACATTTGGGTTCATGCTGTTTCTTATGGAGAAGTCAAAACGGTTGAGCCTTTAATTTATGAATTGCAAAAAGCCTTTCCTGAATACAACATATGTCTAAGCACGGGAACTCAAACTGGACAAAATCTGGCCAAGAGCTTATTTAGCCATAATTCAAACAACTCAAAACTTCTAAAAAATATTTTTGTTTTTTATTGTCCTTTTGATTTTTGTTTCTCTGTCAAAAGCCTTATGAATAAGCTCAATCCAAAGATGTTGATTGTCGCTGAGACTGAGATTTGGCCTGAAATGCTAGCCCAAGCAAAACAAAAAGCAATACCAACTTTTTTAGTCAATGCAAGATTAACCAATCGTTCAGTCAATAGATATAAATTCCTAAAACCTATTTTTGGTCAAGTTCTCAAAACTTTCACTGGAATTTATACTCAAAGCGAAAGAGACAAAATTCGTTTTTTAGAAATTGGTGCTTTGAGTGAAAGAATGAAAGTTTTGCCTAATCTCAAATTTGATTCAATGCAAAAAGCTCAGCCAGAAAAAGTTGATGAGTTGAAACAAGAATTGAATATAAAAGCCAATTCAATTGTTTTAATTGCTGGCAGCACACATAAAGGTGAAGAGGAATTAATTTGTAAGCTCTTTTCTTCTCTTCTCAGTCATTTTCACAATAAAAATCTCAATCTTGATTTGAGGCTGATTTTAGCTCCTAGGCATTTAGACAGAGTCCATGAAGTTGAGAGTATTTGCAAGAATCACAAATTGATTTTCAGGAAAAGAAGTCAAAATAACGCGAGAGAATTCGAAGCGGGGCAAGCTTTGCTTTTGGACACTATGGGAGAGCTGTCACAAATGTATGCTGTTTCAGATATTGCCTTATTGGGAGGCACTTGGGCGAAAATTGGCGGACATAATCCACTAGAAGCAGCTGTCTACAATATTCCAATTTTGGTGGGCGAACATATTTACAAGATTTCTGACTTGGCAGATCAACTCGCCGAATTAGGGCTATTATTTCAAACAATTAGCTATGAAAGCTTATTCACAAAGATCTTAGAATTAATTCAAAACGAAAACAATAACGACAATAGTTTGCAACCAAAAGCAAAAATAGAATTAGATAAATCTGTTTCTTCTTCAATTATTGAGCTTATAAAGCAATCCACTGATTTTTAAAAAGCTAAACCGCTAAACAAACATTCTGTGGCTGAAAGCCAATTATTTCAAGTTGATTGCATAAGAAAAAACAATTCCGTGAGCATTATCAATTGAACACTAAAAGTAATAAATGGAGCAAAGGGAATTTCATTAACCTCGACTAATGAGCCAATTTCAGCAGAAGCATTTTCCTTGTCAGATTTTTTATTCATTTTAAGATTTGCGGAAATGAATTTTATGAGCCTTATCAATAAAATGCTGAAGAAAGCCAAGATAAAAGCCATTTGCATACAGTAGAGAAAAATCATTGCGCCGAAAATAGCTCCAATGGAAGCGGCCAACAAAGCATCACCACCGCCTAAAACAGTTGGATTGTCTGCTTCGTTCTGAGTTGATTCATTTTGAACTAATTCTCTGTGGTTTGATTCCGAACTATTAGCAGACTGACTTGATTGAGAATTAAATTTAGGAAATATTCTCTGAATGAGACTACCAGTGAAGTGGAGAGTTGGAATAAAAATTTCTTCGAGTATATAACTTAAGCAAAGGGAAAATACTATGAAATCTGATTTATATGGAAAATATCCAGGTCTAGGTACCTCAATGAGAGCTTGTCTTGAAAGATAAAAAGCTATAAAAATAACAATTGCTAAAAGTAAATAGGTTAAGCCTGACTTTTCACATAAATTGTTCAGCAAATTTCTACATCTTGAACTCTTTGCGTAAGCAATTTCAATGAATAATCTCCAAATACAAATTGCAACTGGAATGATCCAAGCTGGATAAGATGGCACAAATAAGCTAATTATCATTAGAGGCATTGCATTCCAAATCGGAATTAAGCCTTGCTGAGAGGCTGGGAATTTTGCCAACCAATTGCCAAAATGCGTTATTCCATCGAAAATAGCAAAGCCTAAACAAATTCCGGCAGCCGAGTAAAAAGGCAATAAACCAAATCCGGGCAACCGATTTGCATCACTATCAATAGAAGGATCAAAAAAACGAAAAGTCAAAGCCGCCACAATAATTGGACCAGTAATCCACAATGGAATAATTTTTTTTTTGACATCAATCAATCCAATCACCAGAAGCCAAATATTGAGGCCAAGAAGATAGTAAATTTCTTTGGGCAATAATTTACCCTTGATGGCATAGCTGACTTGCAAAGAACCCAAACCAAAAGTTATTAATCCATAAATTAATAAGGGCAAATGAGTTCTCAAATCAAGCTTGCTAGCGCTCTTCTTTTCTGTAGATTGAGCCGCCATGCTTTGATTATCAGTCTGAGATGATATTGGCATTTTTTAATAAACTAAATAAATTTCGAAAAACAAAGCTACTCAGAAAATGCCCCATAATTCCTAAATTTATTCATCTTTTCTTCTTTCAGCTCTTCTGGTGACATTTTAAGCAATATACCTAAATGACTCAAAATGGATTTCTTGATATTTGCACTAGTCTGAGAATAATTATTATGCGCTCCGCCCTGAGCTTCAGGAATAATTTCATCAATTAGTTTGAGATTCAATAAATCATTTGACGTTATCTTTAGAGCATTCGCTGCATCGGCTGATTTTTCTCTAGTTCGCCAAAGAATAGCTGCGCAGCCTTCTGGTGAAATAACTGAATAGACTGCATGTTCAAGCATTAAAACTCTATTTGCAACTGCCAAAGCTAAAGCCCCACCAGAACCACCTTCACCCGTTATGATTGCAATTACTGGCACTTTTAGATTGGTCATTTCTTGAATATTGACAGCAATTGCTCCAGACTGACCATTAGCTTCCGCTTCGAGCCCAGGATAAGCTCCCGGAGTGTCTATCAAAGTGATAATAGGCAAGCCAAAATTTTCAGCATGTTTGAATAAACGCAAGGCTTTTTTATAGCCCGAAGGTTGAGGCATTCCAAAATTACACCTTTGCTTTTCTTTGATTCCACGTCCTTTTTCATTCCCAACAACCACAACAGTTAGTCCTGGCTCTAATTCGAGCAATCCACCAACAATAGCGCCATCATCATGACCAGAACGATCTCCATGAAGTTCAATCCAATTTGTGCCTAAATCTTTCACAAAATCAAGGGTATAAGGCCTTTCAGGATGTCTAGCTATTTGCAATCTTTGATGAGGTTCTAGATTGGAATAAATTCTTTCTCTTAATTCAAAAAACTGCTCTTTAAGTCCATTAATTGAAAGCTTTACTTCTTGTCTTTCATCTTTGCTTGAGCTTTGTTCTAATTTATCGATTTCTTGCAAAAGCGTTATTAGTGGTTTTTCAAAATCTAAAACAAATGACGAATTGCTTTTCTTGCTCATTGACTTAAATTGTTTAACGGGAAATTTGTACTTACAAAACTACAGGTGAAATTACATGAAGAATTCCATACAGATTTAGAAAGTTTAGCGTTTATCTTGACGACTCTGAGTTTTGCTTTTTCTAATTCAAATATTTTGTTTGCAAATTTTCTGTGAGCCCAAATTTATGATCAATCTTTTGGTCTATTTTCAACTGAGAAATTCACTTGACAATTCTTTTTATTTTACACATACATACTTCAACCAGCCGTTCCAAAACGAAATTTGGGGGACATGGAAAATATTGTATTTTTCTATGCTCAAAAGCATAATTGATTGTGAAAAGATAGACTTAATTGAGAGAAATCAAGATTCAGATTATTTGTACTCAGAATATTTAATTTCACTGGGTATAACCCTAATAAGAAATAATTTACCTCAGCATAACAAAAGATGAAATCTACTTTTTCACGACGTTTTTCAAAGCATTTGATTTTATGTGCAGCTATTTTGCTTTCTGTTGGAATGAAGGCCTCAGCGGAAAATTATGTTGGCGTTCAAGCTGGCGTGTCTTTTGCAAATAAAATTGGTGGGACAAAAGTTGATATTGATCCAAATTACGCAGATTCTCTTCAAATTCCAGGATTTCTTCCACCTTCAGTAGGTCAAGCAATTAAAGGCGCCAAATTTGCTGGTGCTGACATGACCGATACAAAACTTGACGAATCCTTTACCGCTGGCGTGAAAATCGGTCACTATTTCGATTCGATTCCATTCTTGGGAGTTGAGGGTGAATTGAATTATATGAAACCAGATTTTGTCCAACAAGATTTCACGACTTCGAATTTAAATAATCCAACCCTTTTAACTTCAAATGGCGTTACAACCAAGAATCAATTAGCGGCTAGCATTCATGATTTTTCTGGTACTGCAAGCCTCATGCTTAGATATCCTGCATTCAAAAGAGTTACACCCTATGTTGGAGTTGGCCCATCATTGCACTACATCAGAATCAGAGGAACTGGAACCACTGCAATGAATACCGATACTGCTACTGAGGCTCTTGGTGGCCCTATTACTCCTAACGTATTGGTTGATGGTCCTCCACTAAAACATGACACCTTTACTGGAGGTCTTCAGGCTAAAGCTGGAATTAGATTTAATGTAACAAAACATCTTTCTGCTGATGTCGAATACAAATACAATTACATGCCAGTGAGACTTGATCCATACAGAGACTTAAACAATTTTAGAGGAACTTTTAGTGGACATCAAATTGTAGCGGCTCTAGTTTACCGCTTTGGCAACATTAAGTGGTAATGGATTTTATCCTTTTTATGAGGTTTATTCGAATAAATTGATTTTGTAAACAATACCGTTAAATTTTTAGACAGCCATAATTTAAAATGGCATACTTAATTCTTATCTAGTATTTTACTTAAGCGTTTTTTAGAGAGTATTACTTAAGCAAATGAAAGCCGTTTCTATTTCACCAGATTCAATAGATTCTTTAGAAGTTCAATTTGAGAAAAAAGCAGAGCTAACGGAAAAAGAGCGAGTGCGCAGGATTTCGGCTGTTATTCGTTATGCAGAAAGTAAATTAAGAAGGCAATTTCCCTTATTGCAAAAACAAAATCTTCTTGGATTGCTTATATTCGCAGTATCCTGCCTAGGCTTTACTTTCAATGCTGTCCTTTATCTGAAAGATTTTATTCCTGCTTGGATGTGCATTATTGGAAATGCAGTTTATGCTTCTTTCTTGCATGAGTTGGAGCACGATCTCATTCACAACCTTTATTTCAAAACCAGACCCGCCATTCAAAATTCATTAATGTGGGGAATTTGGTTTTTACGGGGCAACCTGATCAGCCCATGGTATAGACGCATGATACATCTTATACACCATAAAGAATCTGGACAAAAAAATGATATTGAAGAACGACTGATTGGCAATGGCATGAAATGGGGCTTCAAAAGACTCATTATCACACTAGATCCTCTAATGACTCAGTTACGCTTTCCTGAATTCATAAAAGAAATACCTAGTTTCAATATTTGGTCCATTTGGAGAGCAACTTTTCCAATATTTATAATTTTCAATGCAATTTGGATTAGCTTCATAATTTGCAAAAGCTGGGAAATATTCAATTTAAGCTCCTATGGCTGGCAAATGCCATTTTCGCCTGCATATACAGCAATAGTCAGCGCACTGTTTGTAGTTCTTGTTGCACCAAATATGCTTCGTCAAGCTTGCCTTACCTTTATCTCGTCGAGTTGTCACTATTATGGAGATATTCCCAAGGCTGATTTGATTAGGCAAATGCAAGTTCTTCATCCTTGGTATTTAATTCCGTTTCAATTGTTTTGTTTCAATTTCGGCAGCACTCATATAATTCATCATTTTGTGGTTAATCAACCTTTTTATATTCGCCAGCTTGTAGCTCCCTTAGCTCATGCCGCAATGCAAAAATATGGCATTAGATTCAATGACATTCAAACTCTTATGAGAGCAAATAGATTCTCTTCGACTAGCTCGATCTCTTGAACTTTTTATACTTGAGATTCTTATTTATAAGTTAGTCCTTTGCATGATATTTGGTCAATTGGCGAAGAAGAGAAGTTTGAGGGATACTGTTTTCACTCTTCAGATGATGAAATCAAAGCTTTATCATCTGGAGATTCGCTCTAATACGTCGTTAAATACCTTTTCCAATGCAAGCACAAAAAGAGATTGGAGAATTTATCACGATTATGCACAGTCGTTAATTCAAAGAGCGAGAGCTTTGGATGTCTATGAGAAGCTAGACCTCGAACTAAAGAACACCGTTTATGCAATCGATTCAAGCACCATTGATCTCTGGATAAGCTAATCTATGATTTGTATAAAGTTTATTCTCTCCAAAGGGATCAGACCTATTTCTTTATGAAAAATATAATGTATACAGATTTTTACTCAGAAACAATAAATCACCTTACTCTGAAGAGAGCCATTGATTTGCATTATGAAATCAATCCCCAATTTCAAAAATTTGGTACGTATAAAACGCAAATTGCAAATTCTTTAATCAAGGCTCACGATATTACTCACATAATTTTTGGTTGTAATACTGGCTATGATGAAGAAATTAGAGTTCAGTTCTGGGCCCAACACGGCGTAATTTTCAATGTGGCTCAAAAAGATAAATTAAAATATCTTTTTGATAAAGAAGCTCTTGAACTATTGCTGCCAAAAGGTATTTTCAAATATACACTTACAAGGTTTTCTCAAATGAAAAGAGAGCAAAAAAGGGTTAAAGAACAAG
This sequence comes from Candidatus Melainabacteria bacterium, assembly GCA_005110395.1. Taxonomy (GTDB): domain Bacteria; phylum Cyanobacteriota; class Vampirovibrionia; order Caenarcaniphilales; family Caenarcanaceae; genus LMEP-10873. The sequence continues at coordinate 13,188 of DUDU01000125.1, forward strand.
CTAAACTAATGACGAAAAAATGGGAGTATTTTAAAGAAGATCGGTTTATGGATATAACTGTTGGCGAGATTAGAGAAGAATACGGTATTGCAATATTGCCCCATGACATTGATACCCATTTTAGGCCTTAAGTAGCTGACCTTAATCCGAATTAGGAGACAAGCTTTTTAGCATATGGGTCAAAATGGCAAAATCAAAAGCAGAAAAAATAAAAGTAAAGGAATTATTGTTTATGCAATTAAATGAATTACTTCACAAGATCCTTTCGACCGTGAATGAATCGCTTAAATTTGCTGAAGCAAAGAATGCCACCTTACTAGCCGCAAATTGTGGAACACTTATAGCAATTTCAACCAAGATTAAGAGCCCACTTCCAACTTGCGTACTTATTGCCACCGGCATATTATCGATTGCTATATTCTGTTGCCTTGTTTCCTTCGTTCCAAGGATTGAAAGATTTTTTATTGGCAAAATTAAACCAACTTCTATAAATGATAATGTCCTTTTTTTCGGGGAAATTGCAAAACATGACATAGAGTCGTTTTTACAAATTCTAGCCCAGAAGGCAAACCTCAATAACAAAGGCTATTCAGGATTAGATAAAGACTATGCTGACCAAATAATTATTAATTCAAGAATAGCCGTTCAGAAATATAAACTCTTCACATTTGCGATGTGGGCAACTTTATTATCCATAGCCGCTGTATGGCTCTCTGGATATCTGCCAATGGCTATTCAAACTGTTACTTCAATTTTTGGTAAAGGTGTTCAATGACAAAAATACAAGATTCTCAAATGCCATCCTGTTTTATTGAAGTAATCAAAGAACAAATATCCATTTTCAAGCTAGGTGCCAGTCATCAAGATTTAAACAAAATTCCAGAGGATAAGGATAAATTTCTTCTGCATATGCAGCCTGATAAACCTGTACGTTGGTTCAAAATATCAAAGGTTATTTGTGTATTTGTTGACATGAAAGGTTCCACCCAGTTAACAATACAAAAAGAAGTAAATGATGTTGCTAAGGCTTATCAATTATTCACAAACACAGCAATTAAGCTTTTTAATGCATTTAATGCTCCATACATTGATATTAAGGGTGATGGTGTATTTGCACTTTTCAACAGTGATCAACCTCACAGAGCACTTGCTTCTGCTGTTACGTTTAAAACTTTTTGCCACCTTGAATTTGCTTCACGGTTTAGAGATACAGGTACTGATTGTCATATAGGCATTGATCAGCATGATGTATTGGTCAGAGCCCTAGGTCTAAGGGGTGATGCAAACAACAACGAAGTATGGGCAGGCAAACCAGTTAACATGGCTTCTAAGCTTGCAGGACTTGCAGTTGACAATCAAATCTTAGCTTCAGAGAGGTTTTTCAAAAATTTCAAAGATGATTTAGCTCTAAAATCCTGTGGCTGTAAACAGGGTTCTCCCACACCAGAAAAAGTTGATTTATGGAAACCTGTGGATGTTAGCAATAAAGATTTTTTAGACTTTAACACTGCTTATAAATTGCTTCCTAACTGGTGTTCAAAACACGGAAAAGATACCTGTAATGCTCTTTTGAAACTTGATGAAAACAATTGAGAATATTGATTATTAATCTCTTCTATGGAAATTAAACACTTTGCAATTTGCAAATGCTTCAAAACTTTAAGGAAGCCTTTATGTATTTAGAAGAAATGAAGGCTCATTAAGAGATTTTTCGCAGGAAATTGTCAGCAGCATCTATGGACTCATCCAATGATTTAGGATTAATTAATGGAAAGTTGAGATCGGCAAAGATTGGACCATATGTTTGCGGCTCAGTAGATAAATAAATACACAAAGATGGAATTTGAATAAGGTTGGCTAGATGGAGCGGCCCCGTATCATTACCAATATAGGCCTTAGAAAATTCCATCAATTGAGCAACCTGGAATAGTGAAAGCCTTTGGCGCATATCAACTAAATATTCTTTCTTTGGCAGTTTGACTTCCTTGTCTGTGCCAATAAAAACCGATAGCAATTTGTATTCTTCATATATTTTGTCTGCCAAATCAATAAAATTATTTTCTTGCCAACGTCTTTTCTCTTCTCGCTTAGTTCCATAAGCGGCTTCCATGCAGAAAATCAAATAACTTCCTTTGGCTAAAGTTGGTTCCCAAGGCAGCCATTTAACAGGAGCATCATCATCTAATCCCCTTTTCATAACTTCTAAAAAGTCTTTTTGTAAACGGAAAGTCTCTATGATTTGCGCAGTAGTAAAACCCATTTCCAGACACAAACCAAAATAACGAATTATTGCCAAAGAGAGCTTATATTCATTGCCTAGAAAATTGATTAATTCTTTGGGCAATTTTGCTTCCGTTTTATCCAAGTCTAAATAAGGTAAATCAACCGAAAACCTAGCCGACCACTTAGTGGGAATGATTTCGCCATATGATTTTTTTGTTCTTATTCCGATATGACGACTTGAGCTATCAAGAACAATAGTCCGATCTGATGGATTAATCCATGATTTGAAAATTTGAATTTCATCAAGCTTTTTGGTCTCAAACAAATCTAATGACCAAACTATTTCAAATAATCGAGTTGGGGGATAAAGGCTTATTTGGAATTTATTTTGATCGTATTTCTCAGTCAGCTGTTTCAGACATAGTATTGCTGGCAAGCTCATAATGGCATCGCCTATACGATTTGGAAGTAGGATTTCAAGTTTTTCAGATCTTGGCTCGTGGGAGGCTTGTTTTTCCATTTTGCGTTTATTTCCTAGCTCTCTATGTGAGGCCTAATGATCCCATAGTTTCAGTTTGATATTCCTATTTTTACTCAATTTCAAAGTTAATGTTCTATTGAAAGCTGTAAGCCTAATTTATTTATTGGTTTTTATTTTCTAAGTCTATTAGGTTCAATGCCAAAACAAACTTTGAGACCATTACGAAAATGTCCAAGCATTTCAGCTGTCATATAAGCAATTTCATGATTTGGTGTTACAAAACCATTTAATGAATTGCTTGAACGCAAGCATACAGCAAAACTAGACTCAAAATCAGATTTGAATTGTTTAGTAAATTCCATACTCACCCAAAAGAGATCAGAACTAATTAAATCTTGCCTTCCACTTAGGCAAAGTGTTTCCATAGCGTGCGCAATTAGATCTGATTGCTGCCTATCCAATAAACCTGTTTCAGAAAATGATTGAATGGCATAGTCTATATTTTGCATATATTCAGCCAATTCCTGATCAAATAATTCTTTATGCCTGGAATCAACTGACAAACCCACCAAATAATGACTAGCTCCGCAAGCAATATTGCCTCTGTATTTTGGTGAGATTCTTGGCAGCTTAGAATCAAAATGACGCCCCATTAAATACCAAGACGGCTCTTTGTCTGAACTGATTTGCCGCACATATGGCCAGTTTGTGTTTTGAATTAAATCCTCAAAAGTATATCCAGCTCTTAGAAGCGTCTCTGGCTTAACGCCTTTTAGAAGCCAATAGGCTGGATATTGAAAGACATGACCTTCACCAATAAAGAGAAAACCATTGGAATCTAAATCATCAGACAAATAAGCCCTTTGTGCAAATCTGGCCATCGGCTCTGAGCCAGTATCACCAATGCGAATATGAAATAAAAACCACCAACAAAAAACATCATCTTTTGCACATGACAATGAATCAAATTTGTGAGCAGTTCGATCTAAATAAGCCAAATTATCTTGAAGAACTTGCTGATATTTCTTCTTTAGGCTTTTTACTTGCTCATTTTCTGGAGCAAAACTCTCTTTGGCCTCTGAAGAAGGAACTAAACCAAGAGTGATAACAAAAAAAACGGTACTAAAAAACAAACAGAACCAAACTGAAGCCTGCGCTCTTTTTTTTATTTGTTTTTCTTGAGACTTAAACATTTGAGTTTACTTTTTAGGTTCAGCTGATAATGCATTGCCCAATAGCTCTTCTCTTTTAAGTACCTTGAATTTCTCCATAAATGCAAAAAATAGCCCTTAAAGCACAATAATGGCCAGGGCTATTTAGACTCTAAGAGTAGTGAATAGACTTTGTAAAGCTTAGCCTTTGGCTCTGTCCACTAGATAATTAACAGCATCTCCAACGGTGGTTAATTTTTCAGCTTCTTCATCTGGAATCTCGACATTGAATTCTTCTTCAAATGCCATAACCAGTTCAACTGTATCCAAGGAGTCGGCTCCTAAATCGCCCATAAAGCTTGAGCCTTCGGTAACCTTTTCTTTGTCTATGCCCAATTGCTTAGAAACTACGTCTTGAACTTTGGCGAAAGCCTGTTCTCTATCCATGCTAAATGTATTTATTACTAAGTATTTGTGATTCGAAAATAACGGAATTTAGAATACATTAACACCGCATAGAATCACAAGAGCTCTTTGAAAAATCAACGAAAAATAATGAGTAATTTTGCGACTTTTGGATTTTTCAGATAAGCCTTATTCGCCAAATAGCTCTTCCAGCTTATCTTCACCGCTCTTTGAGCTTTTATTTATAGATTTCACAACAATGCGTAAATCTTTTTGCCTTTTTAAATGTGAAGATTAAGTTTCTAAAGGTTTAGCGAAAAATCTCTAAGCAAATCTCTGGGCAAGAATTGAATTTTACACATTTTCTGATCCGAAAATAAATTCAAGAATTTTCTTAATTATGATTTCTTCTGTCACCAATAATTCCGGCAGAGGAATTATTCCCATAAAATCAGCTGGATTAAGAAAATACCAATTGTCTTGCATCAAGAAAAGAGCTTCCACAGTGCCTTGATAAGAATTGTGATTGACAATGCGACCTTTGATTGGATTTAAATCTTGGCTTGTGTAATTGAGCTTTAGAATTGCTTCAATTGAATTCTTTTTGTCACAAGAATTACTTTCATTGATTTCATAACTTAATCGCAAATAGCCTCCATCAGAGTTTATTTCAAGTGAAAGAGTATCCTCGGTATAAGTCAGGCTTGAGATGAGCGGTTTTTTTGAATAATGAGTTAAAGCCAGCTCTTCAAACAATTCCAGCAATTTTCTAGCACTGGCTTCTGACCTGCTCATACGTCGATTAATTGGATTAAGATCAATTTCGTGATTTATATCTATATTCAAAATACAAAGCCTTTACTAGCTCAAAGATAGAAGAACAGCATAAAACAAACTGCTCAAATAATATCAATGCTTTTGAAAATAAATTTCTTGAAGTGAATATGGGCTTTCATGATTTATGTTTTATCACCTAGATAAATTACCTTTGTGCCTGCGATCTTGTCATGAATAGCTCGTTTATCTTTATCCCTGAATGGCAAATAAACGTAACCTTAAATGAAATAAATGATTTGTAAAAGTAAGAAAGTGAAAAAAGTAGGAATAGATATAAAGAATAAAAAAAAGACAGAAATGCCTGTATCGACATGGTTCAAAGAGTCAATTGCATATTCAATCAAAAGAGCTATTAATAGACAATAGATAAAGAATCTTCCAAAAATATTTCTTGCAAATAAACGAAATATTGAGGGTTCATTTGAGTCTTTGTCTAAAATTTCTAGCTTGAGTAATTTTTTCCCAGGTGTCATTCCCCCAAAGAAGCAGGGCAATGCAAACGTGTGAAGAACCTCTAGAAGAACTATTCCAGATATTTGCAATCCAGTAATACGTCCGTATTCAGGACTGCCCATGAAATTGCTACCAAGTTTTAGTCCATTTCCTATGAGCGTATTTGCAGAGAAATTAATCACAAAGAAGCAAAAACAATAAATTGACATGTCTAAAATGAATCCTATTGCTCGCTTCTTTATTGGAGCCAGTTCATATACTTGTGAATTGTTTTCTATCTGCTCATTCAACGGGTTTATTTACTTCTTGTTTTTTTAGATGGATAGCTGAATATGAGAGTCGCCATTTCTCTATCTCTTTATGATTGCCGCTTAGCAAGATCTCTGGCACTTTCATTCCATTAAATTCGGCGGGCCTTGTATATTGAGGCGCTTCCAACAATTTACCCTCTGAGTCAGCAAAGCTATCATTACCATGAGCCGAGTCTCCTTTCGGTAAGACCCCAGGCAATAACCTTGCAATTGCATCAACTAGAATCAAAGCACCCAGCTCACCTCCTGTAAGCACAAAATTTCCCAAACTGACTGGATAGTCCACCACTGACATTATGCGTTCGTCAAAGCCTTCATAATGACCGCAGAAAATGATTAATTGTTCTTGAGGCAAAAGCTCATTACGAATAAATGGTTGTGTAAGGGTTTGTCCACGAGGTGTGAGTAAAATTGTTTTGGACTTACTTTCTAGTTTTGGAACTGAATTGTAAGCACTAAACAATGGCTCTGGACTCAGCAATAGACCAGTACCACCGCCATAAGGATAATCATCTACTTTTCGATGTTTGCCTAGTCCAAAATTCCTCAATTGGTGAGTTTGGAGAGTGGCAATATTTTCTTTAAATGCACGGCCAACAATGCTAAAAGAACAATAATGCTCAATAATTTCAGGGAAAAGGGTAATTATGTCAAAGCGCATAGGTTCAAAGAAATCAAGTTAAAGAATTCAAAATATATTTTCGATTATTCTGTCAAAGACTCAATCCAAACCGAGTTTCCTTCAACCCTACTGATTTTAGCCTTTGTTCCAATTTCAAATTCTCCATCTTTTGTTTCAGCTTTCCATTCATCCCCATCAACTCTGATGTAGCCAGGACTTTGAGAATTAACCTGTTTGGTAATTATTCCAGATTTGCCAATTAGAGACTGAAAGCCAAATTTATTGGTGGTTGATTTTTGAGCTATGAATTTGAGATACCAAGGCCTGCAGAGAAAGAAAGTAATAATGCTGGCAATTGAAAATATTAGGCAAAGGACATAAAGGTCATGAATAAAAACACTACAAACAGCAGCAACTGAAGCTCCAACCGCAAAAGCAGCCCAAACAAAGCCTGGAGTCACAATTTCAATTACTAGACAAATAAGCGTAAGGCTAAACCAAAAATATGGTGAAGAAATAATCATGTGTAGCTTTAATTACCGAGTGAAAAGAGTGATTCTTCATTCTAATACAGATTAATCTGCGGAATGTTGTTTATTAGCCTTGATAATTTCTGTTAATCCAGACCAGAATACAGACAGAGCCCAAACATGAAAGAGCAGTACAAGCCAATCAAATTGCAAAAAACCAGACTAGTATCAAGCAAATACAGCCCGAATCCAGCAATAACAGACAACTGATTCAATTTAGAGCCCATAAGACCCAAAACAACAAATATAGCTGATACTACTAAACACTACGTAATTCCATAGAAATGAATCAAAGCTGCATTAACTGGAAAATCTCTTATGGCACCAAGACAAAAAGAGTCATTCAAATTAATGGAAATCAAACTCACCAGGAAAAAGACTCTGGAGCCATCAAAATGGTTAACTATACTATTCAAAATACTCGTTGCAGCAATCCAATAGAACCAAGACATACTATCTCTGATTACATGATTTTCTTAAGACTTATTCATATTCCCAACTTTCTCTTAAAGGAATAATTGAAATATTTATTCCACTCTTAGCAATGTTTTGGAGAAAGCGATTTATTTACTGGGGCTAATGCTGAAAACAGAATATTTTCCCTCAAAGCAAAAACTGAATCATTCAGATCATTAATATTTCTCTGAAATTAACCAGGCTTATCAAAAATAGGCAAAAACTGCGTTAAGCCGCTCTAGCATATTGAAGCAATTTTGCACCACAGTAACTTTTGACTAGATTTTTATTTGATTGAATTGCCCTTAGCTTACTCAAAGTCCATCTTCTCAGCTCTTTGCGACTGGTTGGTCTTTCCTCTTTAAATATCACTGATTTTAGATGTCAATTTAAATACTCGTCTGGGTTTAGATCTGGAGAATATGAAGGCAAACAAAATGCTTCGATCCCTTCTGAATCAGCCTTGAAGCACTCCTTCACTTTACTCGATTTATAAACTGACAAATTGTCCACTAGCACAAATATCTTTCTCTTTGAGCCTCTAATCAACCTATTCAAAAACTCGATCAGCTTCGAATAATCCATTTATTTTAGAAGAATTAGATTTATCAGGAGCTTCATATCCAGAAGAATAATTTATCGGTGCCTATTTGAGCTGGCTTGTAGCAAAAGAAGCCAATTTGGAAGGTGCTACTCTCAATCAGACAAACTTGGAAGGTGCTTATCTTAGTTGTAGAGTTTCACAACGTTGTGGATAAAAAGAAAGTTTCTCCAGAACTTATTGGAAAGTAAAGACTAGGTGCTTGAGTGGAATAAGTTAGATATCGAAGCCTAACCCAAT
>DUDU01000126.1 GCA_005110395.1 Candidatus Melainabacteria bacterium
GGGGCTCTGTAAACAGGATACTATTATGAATAAGATGAGTTAATAAAAATCATTAAAACCAAGAAATCACAATATAAAGGGAGTTAACAAACAAAATGGGAAAAACAGTTGGAATAGATTTAGGTACTACAAACTCGGTAGTTGCCGTTATGGAAGGTGGGCAACCAATAGTTATTCCAAATGCTGAAGGACAAAGAACAACCCCTTCCGTCGTCCACTTTGGACAAAACAATGAAAGACCTGTCGGCACAATTGCCAAGCGTCAGGCTGTTCTCAAGCCCCAGAATACCGTAGCTAGCATTAAGCGCTTTATGGGTCATGCCATGAGCGAAGTACAATCTGAATTAGGGAATGTAGCCTATAAGGTAATTGGCAAAGGAGATGGAATTGGTGTTGAAATAGAAGGCAAAGCTTATACACCAGAAGAAGTATCAGCAATGATTCTCCGCAAGCTGAAAGACGATGCAGAAAAGTATCTTGGAGAAAAAGTTACTTCGGCAGTTATTACAGTTCCAGCTTATTTTAATGATTCACAGCGCCAGGCGACAAAAAATGCTGGTGTGATCGCTGGACTCGAAGTCCTTCGTATTATCAATGAACCAACTGCAGCAGCTCTTGCTTATGGATTAGATAAAAAAACCGAAGAAACCATTTTGGTATTTGACCTTGGGGGCGGTACTTTTGACGTAAGTATATTAGAAGTTGGTGATGGAGTTTTTGAAGTTAAGTCCACCGCTGGAGATTCCCACTTAGGTGGAGATGATTTTGACCGTAAAATAGTTGATTGGCTTGCAAAAGAATTTAAAGCAGATCAAGGAATTGACCTGAAGGCAGATAAACAAGCTCTTCAACGTTTAACCGAAGCAGCCGAAAAAGCCAAAATTGAATTATCGACTTTGACGGAAACCAATATCAGCTTGCCATTTATTACGGCTGATGCAAGCGGACCAAAGCATCTTGAACTGAAGTTAACCCGTGCAAAGTTTGAAGAGCTTGTCCACGATTTATTCATTCGTATCAAAGCACCAGTTGAGCAAGCTCTCAAAGATGCAAAACTTTCTTCAAATCAACTCAAAGAAATAGTTTTAGTTGGTGGTTCAACTCGGATTCCTGCTGTTCAGAAGCTCATCAAGGATATGACAGGCGGCAAAGAGCCTAATCAGAGCGTAAACCCAGATGAAGTTGTGGCAATTGGTGCGGCTATTCAGGCTGGTGTTTTAGCTGGTGAAGTCAAAGATGTGGTTTTGCTCGATGTGACTCCGCTTTCACTAGGAATTGAAACTAAAGGTAGTGTTTTCAGTTGCTTAATTGAAAGAAATACCACTATTCCAACCCGCAAATCTGAGATTTATTCAACTGCTGAAAACAATCAAACTAGCGTAGAAATTCACGTGCTTCAGGGTGAAAGACCAATGGCGAGAGATAATAAAAGCCTTGGCAAATTTCAACTCTCAGGCATTCCACCAGCACCAGCAGGTATGTCTCAAATTGAAGTAACTTTTGATATTGATGCCAACGGCATACTCAGCGTAACCGCTAAAGAAAAAACCACAGGCAAAGAACAAAAGATTTCTATTACAGCGACTACCAATCTTGACAAGACCGAAATAGAGCGTATGGTCAAAGAAGCTGAAATCAATGCCTCGGAAGATGCTAAGCGCAAATCAGAGATTGAAGAGCGTAATCAGCTTGATTCATTGACTTTTGCGGCTGAAAGATTAGTAACTGAATTGCCAGCAAATGCTCCTTCTGATTTGAAGGGTAATTTGGAAACAAAAATTGCAGAAACTAGACAAGCACTAAAAGATGATGCGCCAGCAGAAAAGCTCAAAACGCTAAAAGGCGAATTGGAAAAAGAACTTTATGCGCTTCAGTCATGGATGCAGGCTAATCCTCCAGGTGCACCAGGCAGTGAAACTCCACCAGCTGATGACAAAAAAGATGATGATGTAATCGATGCTGAGTTTAAGCAAAGCTAGCTACTAGAGTAAGATTTCTGGGATTCAAAAGATAGTCAGGATTTTTTTCTTATCCTGTTTCATCTAATGAATCCTGATAATCCTTATTTCTGATTATTTAAGATTTTGAAAATGCATTGGTTATAGTGGTTGTGAGGTATCTGGCTGTTTTTCTCCACTCTTCCCAACCTTCGCCAAGTATTTCCAGAGAGTTTTGATGGGTTTGAATAAGCTTGATTATTTTTGTTTTCATTTGATTCATAAATTCCCACTCTCTTAAATTCTTGGGTTCCCCTTGAAAGAGAAAATCTAAAGTAGATTGTGCGTTTTCTAAGGTTTTATCAATGGCAATTGCATACTGTTGTAATCCAATAGCAGGCATTGCTAAATCCCAATTATTATTTGATTCTTGCTGATTTGCATCATCGAGAAGAGATTCTGATTCAGATAGCCCAGAAATTTCACGAACCCATTTATCAGTTAATTCAAATTCTGATTTAATTTGATTCCACACACCAGAATGCTCAGGATTGCCTCTGAGATAGGAAGTTATATCCATATTTGTAGAACTTAATCCTTGTTTAATGCATCCCACAGCATGATTTAAGAAATCGGATTGTGGATATAAAGTTATTAATTTCGTTCTTTCTTCTGGATTTAGTTCATTAACGGCTGAACCAACACCATAAAACATTAGAATTTGCTGAGCAATTAATGATGGTATTTCAACTGATTCAATTGCTCTTAATGAATTAATTCCTGCCTTATTTCTGGCGTTATGTTGCTTGGGTCGACTTCCAAAGAAATGTTCATAATATTCGTAAGGTGCAGCTTCTTTAAAGTATTTAATAAAGTCTTCACTCTTTACAAATGTTGATACTTTAGCTTTAACAGAGTCAATAAATTTGTTTAAAAGTTCTTGATCTTCGCAAGAGAGAACATTTATTTTTTCAGGGTGTAAAATTGCATCCATTGAAGCAGCCCAAGCTTTAGCAGTATAATAAGCCGCTGATTCTGGCGTGTAATATTGTCCCTGTCTCATCCCTTGAACAGTTTGATGAGTAGGGCTTTCTGATTCGCTTTCTGCAAGGTATATTTTGCTTTGTTCCTCAATGTCGTAACCAGATCTGGCAATTGAATAACCTCTACAAAAAAAGAGCCTAAATTTAATATTTTCAAGACCTTCTTCTTTATTTAATTCAGCAAATTCCTTGACCATGATCCGAAAAAGGGGACAAATTGAACGCAGAACAAGTCAATAGTAAAAAGGAGTTCAATTAATGTCCAAATACGAAAAAGAATTCAAAGAAGAAGCAGTTAGATTATGCAAGGTAAAAGACGCTAATAAAGCGGAAATAGCA
>DUDU01000127.1 GCA_005110395.1 Candidatus Melainabacteria bacterium
CCTTGCATAATCTAACTGCTTCTTCTTTGAATTCTTTTTCGTATTTGGACATTAATTGAACTCCTTTTTACTATTGACTTGTTCTGCGTTCAATTTGTCCCCTTTTTCGGATCATGGTGATTTATTTTTAAGCTGGAAACCAATTGTATGGGAAAAATTGATTAAAGATCTTCAACAAGCTCAGTCTAGTGAGGCTAAAACGGTAGAAGGTATATATGGTGTGGCGAATTCAAGATTGTCTCAAATGCCTGCAAAGAATCAAATTCGAACACTTATAAAAGAAATATCTAATATTTTGATAGAAAGCAATTATTATCCTGAAATTAATAGAATTGAAGACCTTCAAGAAAATACTCTTGATGGAAGAGGATCTATAGTGTCAGGCTGGAAAACAATTGTCTGTGAACCAGTTGTTAAAATTGTCAATAATCCTGAATTGAAAGATGCCGTCTTGAATGACTTAAGACATTCTGACTCAGCTCAAAGTTTGAATTAAGAAGAATGTTGAATAAACTGTGCCGATTCTGAAATAGAAGAAAAACCAAGCATTAAAATTCAAATTGATATTCCCAATAATTCCAAACCTTTTGTAATTACTTATGAAGATCCACAATAATAGAAGAATTAGAGATTCAATCAACTTATACCAAACTACGATCGAGATTTATTAGCACTTTTTCTCTTCTTAACTCCTCCTTTCAAGGAGGCTGAGAGGTAATTAAGGTTAGGTTCTGATTGCAACTTGGTATTATCAATCAAATCATCTACGGCTTAAGATGATTTTAGTTTAATTTTTCATGCCAATACACAATTTCTTGCGAATAAAAGACCAAACATCTTCGAGGAAAGTATAAACAATTGGAATAATAAAAAGCGTGAGTATGGTCGAAGTCACTAAACCACCAATAATTGCTCTAGCCATTGGAGAGCTCAACTCAGACCCAGCACCTAAACCTAAAACCAAAGGCAATATACCAATGAATAGATGAATCAAAGGTATAGGGTTAGAACAAATCAATCATTCAATCGCTTTTACACTATCAAGTCTACTTAATAGAAACAAGATGTAGGAAAAGAAGATGAAACTATGTCTAGGAATAAAATGAAAATTGTGTTGTTGAGTATGATTAGGGAAAAGGATCGGCCATAGAAAAAGACCCAATAAAGCTAGCGAGAATGAAAGATACAATTTGAATCTTATATTCAGAAATGCAGTCAGGGTCAGGAGTCTTAAAAGATTCCCAATTGCAAATACAGTTGTAATTATAAAAAGTATTCTAAAGAGATGAGATGATGCGCTGGGTAGATGACTAATTGGAACTACAACAGAATTCCAGTATGAGTAATTAGAGGGTAATAAATTTATTGCATTTTTAGCATAAGAAGGATTCAAATTATTCATAATATTTGATCTTGCTAAAGCTGATCCACATAAATCATTAAAAGCTAATTGAATGGAATGGTAATAAGAAGCTATTTGAACAAAATGGAGTGCCAGCGCTGTAAGAGCTCCGAGAAGGATTAGAAGAAATGTGTAGGAGAGGTTCTTCCAGCTAAGATTACTCTGTCCAATAAGCAAAGAAGCGAGAAATGTAAAAGTACTTACTAAAGTATAGTCAAACGAAAAACTAGTTATCACAAAACCGTATATGAATGGAATCAAATAATTAATTCTTTCACCACAGTAAAGGCCAATTGGTATTCCTATCAAGCCAAAAGCTAGCCCGTAAGCTTCTTGCTCAAGGTTGCCAGACCAATGGCAAATTCCCTTCTGGAAAATCATTACGAATAAAGGAATAATAAGTAAAAAATTCCATTTTGAATCTTTGAATAGCCATCCAATAAGCAATATAGATAGCAGATTTAGAGGAATTGTAGTGAGAAGTCGAAAAGGAAGTGCATAATCTAAAGGGCTAAAACCTAATATCTTAGTGAGAAAAAAAACAATATAAGTAGGCGTTTCTGGATAATGAGTATAATCTTTAATTCCACTTGTTTTGAACAATCCATTTGATCGAAACCACTCAGATGTTTTTATGACACGACTTAGCTCAGTACTAGAAGCTTTTCGTTCTTGATATCCAGGACCATTCCAGAAAGAAATTACAAGGCATAAATAAGTTATCCCTATTAGAACTAAAAGTATTAGGTAATTGTGACGTAGAGTATTAAAAAGTTCTCGCATATCATCCTTCTTGTAATTATGAGTCTTAACAAATATTTTTTCTATTTTTGTATATTTCTTAGCCAAAAATAGATTACAAAAAATCGATTTAGATTTTCATGCCAATATTCAATTTCTTGCAAATAAAAGACCAAACATCTTCGAGGAAAGTATAAACAATTGGAATAATAAAAAGGGTAAGTATCGTCGAAGTCACTAAACCACCAATAATTGCTCTAGCCATTGGAGCCCTCAACTCAGACCCAGCACCTAAACCTAAAGCCAAAGGCAATATACCAAGCGCCGCAGCCAAAGAAGTCATAACAATTGGTCTTAATCTTATTTCACCGGCTTCAGCTAATGCTTGCCTCAAATCTAGATTAGACTCCTTACGTCTTTGATTAGCAAAATCCACCAATAATATTCCATTTTTCGTAACTAGCCCCATAAGCGTAATCACCCCAATCATAGATAATAAATTAAGAGTATCTTTAGTCAAAAACAAAGTAATAAAAACTCCAATCAAAGCTAAAGGCAAGGTAAACATAATTGCAAAAGGTTGAATAAATGAATTGAATTGCGAAGCCATAATCAAATAAATAAATATCACAGCGAGAATTAAGGCTTGAGCTGCATATCCAGCAGATTCAGTAATATCTTCATCTTCACCAGCGCTTACAATTTTGTATCCAACTGGAAGTTTAATTTCGGCAATTTGAGTTTTAATATCTTTAATAACTTGTCCACTTGAACGACCTTCTACATCACCACTAATCAATACTTCACGAGACAAATTACGCCTATTTATTTTGCTAGCTCCTGCATCTGATTTAAATTTGGCAATTTGTTCAAGTGAAATTAATTCATTTTGTCCATCTGCATCTACTCTCGATGAAGTCAAATATACATTTCGCAAAACTGCTTCTGAATTCCTTAGATTCTTTGGAAGTCTTACTTGCACATCATATTCTTCACCATTTTTAGATTGCCATTTGGTTGCTTCTTCTCCTGCAAAAACATATCTGAGCGCATTTGAAACATCTGTTAAATTTAAACCTAAATCAGAAGCTTTTTGCCGATCAATATCAATATTCAAATTCAGGCGATTATTTTTGAGTGAACTATCTAAATCAGTTGCTCCAGGAATAGATGCAGCAACTTTCATTACTTGCTGAGAAAGTTTTTCGAGTATATCTGAATTATCACCCTGAATACTTAGCTGAATTGGACTGCCTCCTGCGCCACCCTTTCCTTCAGCTGTCACAAAAGACTGTATTCCTCCCATTTTTGCCAAATCATTTCTCAACGATTTAATAATTGCATTTTGACTACGCTTTCTCTCTTTCTTTTCGCACAATTTCACATATAAACTACCTTCATTTGTTTCACCAGTAAATCCCCCTCCAATAGATGCATAAATGAATTTTACTTCTGGATAATTTTTCTTGACATATGCCGCAATCTCTTTAGTTTTTCGAGTTGTATAATCCAATGTCATATTTACTGGCGCCGTCAAAGTAACTCGAATCTGAGATTTATCTTCGTCAGGTAAAAATGAAGTACCAATATGCGGAACCAAAAAACAACTACCTACAAAAAACAATAAAGTCAAAAATGAAACTAATAATTTGCGATTCAAAACCCAGAAAACAGATCGTTTGTATAAAGCAGCTAAGTCATTGAATTTTTGATTAAATTTCTCTAAACTCTTCCCAACAAAAGTCGAGTGACCATGAGGATCAATCCATATACTTGAGAGCATTGGATCCAAAGTAAAAGAAACAAAAAGTGAAACTAAAACCGAGGCTGCAACCGTAACTCCAAATTCTCGGAAAAACTGTCCAGTAATTCCCCCCATAAATGCAACTGGTACAAAAACTGCCACAATCGTAAAAGTCGTAGCCATAACAGCCATTCCAATTTCTTTAGTACCTTCTAATGCCGCCTCAAAATGAGATTTCCCCATTTCTAAATGCCGCACAATATTTTCCCGAACTACAATTGCATCATCTATAACCAGACCAACCGAAAGGCTTAGTCCAATCAAAGTCATAGTATTAAGCGTAAAACCAAAAGCTGACATAACTCCAAAAACGGCAATTAATGAAATCGGAAGTGTCAGGCCAGTAATAACGGTACTTCGCCAGCTATTCAGGAAAAGATAAACAATAAAAATAGTTAGAACAATTCCGAGCATTGTAGAGAAGGCTAATTCACGAACGGAATCTTCAATACTTGTTGAATTATCACGAATTAAAAAAAGTTTTGTACCATTGGGCAGTTGTGAACTAATTTCTTTAATTTTCTTTTTTATACCTTTAGCAACTTGAACTGTATTCGCGCCACGATTCTTAGTAATATCAAGCGAAACAATAGCCTGCCCACTGAGAAAAGCTTTACTTTTAGCTTCTTCAGTAGAATCTACAACTTGAGCAACTCGACTGAGTGGAACTTTTATTTGACTTGGAGCGGCAATAATTATATTTTCGAAATTTTTCGGATCTTTGATTTTGCCTTTTACTCTAATTTGTGTAGAGAGGTTTTCAGACTCCATTTCTCCAACAGGGATTTCTTGATTAGCAAAACGAATTGAATTAATTATTTTTTCAACGCCCAAACCCATATCTTTCATAGAAGTAGGATTCAATTCAACATTTATTTGCCTATTTAATTCACCCAATATAGTTACTTGACCTACACCATAGGAATTTTCAAGCTTTTTCTTCACAAATTCTTTTGCAAGTGTTGAAAGCTGTGGAATAGCTAATTCTGATGAAGTAATTCCAACTGAGATAATTGGCTGAGAAGTTGGGTCATAAGTTCTGACAACTGGTTCATCTATTTCTTCAGGTAATAACCTTTTTATTCTGGATACTGCATCTCTAACATCTTGAACCGCAGCATCTTTATTTCGGTCAAGTTTGAATTCAACAATAATATTTGTCAAACCTTCATAACTAGTGGATGTTATGCGTTTAACTCCTTCAATGGGATTAACTGCTTCTTCGATTTTTTTGACAATTTCTTTTTCCATAACTTCTGGGGACGAGCCAGGATAAGTTACATTCACAACAGCAATTGGAAATTCAACATTAGGAAGTTCTTCAATTGAAAGATTCAAATAAGAAATTGCGCCAACCACAACCAAAGCAACCATCATCATGACAGCAAAAACAGGGCGCTTTATTGAAATTTCAGTAATTAACATACTAGGTAACTATCCATAAAAAACTTAGAAAATCTATTGAAATATCATTCAAAAAAACAGAACTGAAATAAATTTTGCCTGAAAACAAAAAAAAGATGTAGATAAAATAAAAGGCATCTTTAAGAACCCTTCAATCGACTGGAAGAGAACATAACTTTTTCTTTTAGAGGCCGCTCTTATGGGGGCGTAGTTAACACGCTTAAATTGAAGAGTTTCCCTAAAGAAAAACAAAATTACAATGAGTCAAGATTTAATATTTGATAACCATTCAAAGTTCCAATAATCAATTGATTACATACTTTGATAATTGAAGTTGTGCTTTGATTGCTAGTAGAAGGAATTAAGCTCGCTTCAGGAAGTTGATTAATAAACTCATTAGAGAGATTTTTTAGGCTATTTGCTTTAATAATAAAAGCTCCATTATTAGAACCAATTACATAATTATTCTCAAATTTAGAAATACTCCAAATATTTACGCCATTCATTTCTTTTAGCGGGATTGCATCAAATGGATTATCTAATTTCAGGATAAAAATTTCATGTTCATAAGTTTCTACCCAAATTAAATCTTCTTTATAATAAATAGCATTGATTTTTTTTTCTTCCAGTCCATTGATTGGGTAGATAGTATTTGGATGATCCTCGCCAGCAACAAATGCACCTTTCATTGTTTCAACAAAAAACAAATTCTTCTTAATTTTTTTCAATCCAGAAATAGTTTTATTTTTGAGAATATTTACCTTGACTGTCTCTGTTAATAATTCTTCATCAATCCCCAAAAGTTCATCCTGTCCAACTCTCAGCCATATAGTTCCAGAGAAAGGAAATATATCCAGAATTTTTTTATTTGTCATTGAGTCAACATTGACTGATTCCCAGGGGGCTGATTTGTTTATTCTATAAAGCCCACCTTCAAAGTCTTTGACTACCCAAACATATTTGTCAGTTTGAGCAAATAAACTAATTGATTCACCACGCAAGGCATTAATTTCAATTGCTTTTATTGCAACAGAATTTAAATCAGTACTATTCAAATCAATATAATGGGCACCATCCTTTACAGTAGTAATCAAAAGATACTTATCTAAATCAATTACACCACTTATTTGCTTATTTTCTAATCCTTGTATTTGTTTGAGATCAGAGCCATCAAAAACATATAAACCATTTGTAATAGTAGCTATCCAAAATCTTTTGCCAATTAATTTGATTTCTGTAACGACTTCCTTTTGTAGATAAGGAAAATCAACAATTATTTCTGGATTGACTTTGCTAATACGTTTAAGTCCTCCATCTAAAGTACCGCTTACCCAAATTAAATCTTTTGAATCATCTTCACAATTGCTGCTAGTACAAACATTATCTGAAACTGATGAAATATTAAAATCTTTAAGATCTAAATATGGAATAGCAGAATTCTTTGAAATATCAACTAAATACAATTTTTTTCTATGATCAAAAGCAATTAAATCACCATTCTTTAATGAGTAGAAATTTACTATTATTTTGTCTTGTAAGCCTTCAATACGATTGGCTTTTTTGGTATTTTTGGGATCTATCCAATACAAACCATTGTGACTAGTAACCCAATATCTACCAGATTCAAAAAATATATTTTTAATATGTGTTTCTTTAATTCCTTCAACTAGTATTGGACTACTTGGTTTATATGTTTCAATATAATAAAGTCCATCTGTAGTTCCAATCCAAACTACATTATTTTTATTACATTCATTACTAAAACTTTTAATAAATGTAATTTGCAAATCTTTACCAAAATTTCCAGTAAATAATTTTTCTTGAGCTGATTCCACTGGCTTAGTCAGAGTACTTTCTGAACACGCCTTACAATTCAAGAAAAATGAAATTGAGAGTATGCAGCAAATAGCAAAATAAACCCTTTTAAGATTGGCATTAATGAAAATAGATTCAATTATTATTTGGTCTTGCATTATTTAATTCTATTGGGTATTTCATCTGGAAGGAATTTCTCAGTTATTTCTCTAGTACTCGCTTGATCAATGAACTTTATAGAATTTTTTACTGAGTTTTTTAAGCTATTAGGATTTTTCATATTGCCATTTACTTTAAATCGAAAATGCCGAGAAGCATTAGCTGTTTGTAATAGTGAATATCTTGGATGACCAGTAATTTGAGATATTTCAATATCCTGAAAATTCAAACTGGTCGGTCTCTTAGGAAGAAATCCATAAACATTTAAGTCAACATCTTTATTAACAAAATCCCAATCACCATTGAGGCTGAGGTGAAGAGCATTACCACCTATATATACCGTATCTTGAAGGATTACTTTTGTTACTGGATCAAGAAAATTCCATTTACCTTTTATAGATAAAAAAGATATATCTTGCTGAGGTTTTAGTATATGGTTAATCGTATCAAAGCTGAAATACAAAGGCCCACCATATACTAAATTAGCTAAGTGTAAACCTTTAGAAAGTTCACCAACTTGTTTGACAGTACCCTCTGTTAAATCGAACTCACCACTTGCACTATCTGGGCGAGAGGATTTTAAAAGGCTTGCGAAATTACCTTTCAATTGATAAGTCAAATTCCCTTTTCCATTATAGTCTCCCAAATTACCAAAAAGATTATTGTTAATCGTCTCAACATTTACATTACTTAGTGCGCCATTTATGTAGGCTTTTCCTGTTTGTAAATCAATGTCGCCCTCAAGATAAGCTTTTCCATCAGCAGTTTCAAGCGAGCATTCATTTAGAGTTGCAGTTGCACCATCTTTAATACTAATGATTGAGTTTAAATTTGTGATTTGTAGATTTTTGACTTTACCTTTGAGAGTTTGCAGAGACATATAACCATCACCTTTTTCAGTCTTCATATCAAATTTAAAGTATTTTCCATATAGTATTCCATATTGAAAATCATGTACATCTTCTTCTGAATACATATGCGATTCTAGATTACGAATCCAGGTAGATTTGTTTTTAGGTTCAAAATCTTTGGCAATAATTTTGCCTCTAAATTGGCCACTTGCATAATCATCAGACCACGGTTTGGCAATTTCACCAATATCTAAAAGCGGCGATGATTCAAAGGAAAAATCAAATTTGTCCAGAATACCTTTTGCATTAAACAAAATCCCAAAGTCTTTCCCAGAATAAAATAAATCAGTTATTTTGAAGCTTTTTGATTTGTAATTAAATGAACTAACAGCGGTAATATTTTCGATTTTGGACATATCTTGCGCTAAGAAAATTTTACCTTTGTAGAGTTGCAATTTGTGAAAGTTAGAACTAAAGAGAATATCAAAGGCCTCTCTTGACTTAGGTTTAAAGCTTATATGCAATGGAATATATACTTTGTGATCAAATAAAAGTGATGGTGTAAAAGAAGGATTTATCTTGGCAAAATACTCATTAAGATTTTGTGGATTTACAAATGCATTAATACTCAATTCGGAATTATTTATCAATGAATCTTTTAAATCCTTGCTTTTAAGAGCTTTAATAATAGAAGTCAAATTAAAGTTTCCATTAATTTTGAATTTATTTTCTATATTGAAAATTCCTCTTAGTTCTTTGAGTATTAATTCATTATTCTTACTCAATAAAACTTTGCCGTTAAAATCGGTAACAGTAGTATTACCCTTGTATTTAAGTGAATTATTAACAAAAGTCAAATCAAACAATTCAAATCTATTATTTACCCAATGTGCCTTTAAATCAGCCTTTCCAAGTAATTGATAATTTTTTAATTGATCTGAAATATTTTGTCCAAAATATAGTTGAAATAATTCTTGAATATCTAACATATCTACTAATCCATTAAACTCCATTTCTTGTGGCATGAAAGAAGTATTCAATGAAGCAAATAAGTTTTCAGATAATTCTGCATCAGATTTGCTATTAGCTTTTTTGAAAGATTTTGAATAGTTAGTAAAAAGCGGAAAAACAATGCTAGATACTATTTGTCCATTTGGTAGAACTAACGCTAAGTCTTTGATCTCAATAAATGCATTTTTGTTTAATTGAATACGACCATTTCGCAGATTTATATTACTAAGAGTTCCTTTATTACTTGGAAATGAATTATTTTGATTAGCACCTATTTGTATCTGATCAATTTTTCCAACTAATTCAGTTACAGTAAATCTTGGGGCTAATATTTTTGCTTTGAGAATAATATTTTTGAAATCGGCATCAATGAAAGAAAATTGTTTTGGTAAATTTTTATCTATATATAGATTTATGTTTGGTATTGAAACCTGCACATTGCCTTTAAAAACAGGTAGGACCTGAAAAGATCCAGCAGCCAAAACTTTTTCTAGCATATTGTTTTGAGTATTATTTCTTGTAGCATTCACACTTAGAGAAATGTTTTCATTATTTATTTTTATATTGCCATTACCATTTTGTATTTTGAGGTCTTGATTTAATACTTGTTGCGGATAAGAAACAAATAAATCGCTAAGTAGAAATAAACCATTGAATTTAGATAAGTGTTGCAATGAATTATCATAAAAAAGATTGCCTTCTATGAAAGTACTGAATTTACCAAGAATGTTTTTTGATTTTTTTGTATCAGTAATATTTTTATCTATTTTTGATTTTGATAAATCAAGATTTATTTGTTTAATTCCAAAATTATTCAACAATTGCGAAATAGACTTTTCATTAACTGAATTAGTTTTTTTATCAGATAAATACTTAGCTAAATACTGGGATAAATGAAATGGCAATAAAGTAGTTTCAATATCAAGATTGCTGATACTAATAAATTCTTGAGTACTAGTTCTTAGATTTGTCTTAAAAGATTTCAATGAAATTTGCAAATTACTTTGAAGTATATCTTTATGATTTAGCTTTAATTCAGCAGATACAAGGCCATCATAAATATTGAAGCTATTTAGTTTTAATTCCTTTTGAAAGGCTTGAATAAATGGTTTTAGATTTTTGGCTGAGGTTTTAACTAATTTAAATTCATATAAATTATTGTTTGAATTTACAATATGAATATTATTAGTAAACAGATTAAACCTTGAAAGTTCAGTAATATTATTTAAATCTTTATTTAGCTTAAAAGCCGATTTAATCAATATATCAGGGAAGGATTTACTAACCTTTGGGCTTTTTATTTTTACATTATTTAATTTACAATCCCTGATTAATACCTCTATTGGTTTTTGAAATATATACTCAGTTTTTATATTTACAACACAAGTAATATTTGTCTCCAATGTATTTAGCTTTAAAGGATAATTTGATAAAGTTACAATCAAATCAAATTCATCACCAATTAAGCCTTTTAGATTAGTTTGTTTCTGATCATAAGCTTCTATAATCCAATTATTTTTTAAAGAAAGCTTTTGCCTATTCAATTTAATATATTCAAACTTATTTGGTATTAAGGTTGATGTCTGATTGGAAACATTGAAGTTTAAGTTTTTGATAATAATCTCATTGATCAACCGAGGAATAGCTGGAAATCTTTTTTTTGTAGTTTGTGCTTTGGCTAAGAACTTCAATTGAGGAGTATCAATAAATAATTTTCCGCCTATTAAACTTAAAGTAATTTTTTTTACACTAAAACTATCTTTTTTATTTAGACATTTCCAAAGAGAAATTTCACCCAAACCAGACCAATTGACTTGCTGACAAATAAATTGATCTCCATAAAAACGTTCTGCTAATGAATTAATTAGTGACCACGAAAAAGTAATATTGAGTATTAAATAAGAAATAATAATTCCGCTAATCAATAAAATTGAACGGAAAGAAAAGAGTATTTTTATTTTGTTGAACAGATTTTTCACTAAACTCTTTTCCTAAGAAACATTTCACTTAGTTCACACAGTCAGTATTAACATTTATCAATTGCATCTAGCGCATATTAAGTATGACTAAACGACCCAAGAAACAAAAATAGAATAATCAAATTCTAGCAAATCACAATTCAGCTAATGAATTCTCTCATTAGGAGACTGTTAGAATAAGATTTAATTATAGGCAAATTTAAAGCTTTATCTTCACCTAATCTATAATCCAGCTCTCCCTAAAAACAATTCATGCAAAAGCTAATAATTTATTATTCAAAAACACCCTTTAATTCTTTTATAGCGAATAATTTCCAATCAAAAATTATTTCATTTATTTTGAGCTTACTTATTTTGGCTATCCCCGTTCAAGCCAAGAATTTAAAAGTTATGGTCTTTGCAGCTCACCCAGATGATGAATTGATTGGTTGTGGTGGAAGCATGAGAAAACATATAAATCTAGGTAATGATGTTCGAGTGGTTTATCTAACATCCGGTGAGGCTGGAAATCTCAAATACTCAAAAGAAAAATTAGCAGGTATACGTGAAAAAGAGGCTGAAAATGGTTTAGGCATTTTAGGAGTTAAAGACTTTTCATTTCTAAGAAATAAAGACGGCTATCTCGAAGCGAATTCCGAAAATCTTATAAAGATGGTCGAGTTAATAAGAAAATACAAACCAGATATAGTTTATTTGCCTCATTCTGAAGAAGCTCACCAAGACCATAGAGCCACTTACGACTTAGTCACAAAAGCCATAAACAAAGCAAAAGGCAATTGGTTTCAGGAAGCACCAGGAAAAGCTTGGCAAGTAAAAAACATTTTTTCTTATGAAATTTATCCACTACAAAAAGCAGTTAATTATTGTGAGGATATAACTACATTTATGAATCTCAAAGACACAGCATTGAAAGAACATAAATCACAAATTGAATCAATTGCCTATGATGATTTGGCTAAATCAATTGGGCGTTATAGAGGCATTTTGAGTAATGGTACAGAATATGCTGAATGCTTTCAAGTCATTAGAATTGACGATATATTTCATTAAATAAAAAACGGTTTAGCTTCTTATTGATTTTTAGAAGTTTTCTTACCTAACAGAAAATCATCACTTTCTTCAGTGCAAACTGACTTCGCAAAATCTTTATAAAATTGACGAAAATCTGAAGGCATGTCATAAGTTAGTGTTCCTTTAGCTGCAATTGCATTCATTAAAACATAAACTTTGTCTTGAGAGCTGCCGATATTAGTACATATTGAAATTGGATCTTTTTTATATTCTCGCAAAAACTGATACATGCCCACAACTAGACCACTTCGATGCTTGCCAAAAAAGCATGAAACATAAACTCTCTTTTCGGGAGTAGCTTCAGCAATTTGATCTAAGGCTTTGACAAGGTATTTTAATTTACTTGCATTGGGAGCTTTTAACCCATTAAGCGGAATATCTAGCTGATCAATTCTATATTTGGATTTCTCGGCATAACTTACAGCGTCAGTTCTAATGAGAGTTTGAGTTTTTAACTTCTTAGCAAAATGCAAATTCTGACCTTTATAAAATTTCTTATTTCCTCTCAGTACGCAATTATCAACTGGGAACAAATTGGTATCTTCGATGAAACTGGCTGAAATAGCTGACAAATCCGCATAATTCAACTCTGAGATTAGGTTTTGTCTTTTAGTTAAATTGAATTCATTTGGCGACAAAACTTGATTGATTCCGCATTTGCTGCACTGTTCAAGCACATTCAAAACGGCTGGGTGTTGCTTAGCTCCAACAGTGAGTGAATTCAAAATACAAAAAATTAGAATTAATAAAAGCTGGAAACATTTCTTTGAATTATATGAGTGGAAAAGGTTAATCACGTGCTTTTTCTTATTAATAACTCACCTTACGCAAGTCGCATGATTTTATTTAGTTTCCGAAACAAGTTCGGAATGACAAAGAAAACTTAATCTTGTGATCCTGAGCTTGTCTCAGGAACTATCTCAGCAAACAGAAAACAATTTTTGCGTAACATGAGTTAATAAAACTTACAAACTATAATAAGTTTATTCACAACTTATCAGCATAAATACCTAAATTAAAACAATAATTTTCAATACAAGTGAGACTTAAGATTCATGCTTGTTTGTAAAAAATCATTTATTCTTAGAGTCTATTTGATGTGAAACCCAAAGAATGAAAGAAGAAATCAAAATGATTGAAGAGACAATTAGAAGAATTGAAAGAATGCTTCAGGCAGAAACAAATCTTGATCAAATCAAGAAAAAAGAAATTATGGATTTGTTTCAATCACTAGAATTCGAAATCAAGAAAATCCCTCAAGAAAATGTGGATATTGCCAGAAGCATTACAAAATTCACAGAAGCTTCCACTTATGAAGCAACTCGGAAAACTAAAAATGATAATTTATTAAATCTTTCAATAGAAGGGTTGAAAAATGCTGTTACCGAATATGAACTTACTCATCCAGAATTGGTCAGTAAAGTAAATGCTTTTATTCTCGCTCTTTCAGGTATGGGTATTTAGTTGCTAGCTATTAGTATTAGCTGGAAGGAATACAGCTTCTAATGAATCGAGAAGAATGAAGCAAATAGCATTTTTTGAAGTATTGGAAGAGTAAAAGACAACCAAGTAGATATTAAAATCCCAAGAGCTATTAAAAGGATTTGCCACAATTGTATTGGTTTCAAGGGTAATCCAAAGTCTTCACTTTCCCAATAATTATTCAAAGCATTTAGTAGTGGAATTAAAATTAAAAAATTCAAAGAAGACAGTAGCCAACATGGAGTAGGAAGAATTCCTAGAAATTGAGAAGGTATATATGCAATTCCTATAAGTATTGCTGAATAATTACATGAATAACATCTAGCATGAAGAAATTTCTGTAAGTTATTAGCTAAAGACCATATATAAAGCGGAGCAAAAACAGCTCTTGCTAAAGGAGATACTTTTAGTTTATTTTCATCTCTCAAAAATTTCCAGGTTCTATAAAGCCAAATTAATTGATAAAAACCACATGTTGCAAATGAAAGTATCACAAATTTCCAAATAGGTATGAACCTTGAATATTGATTTTTATTAGATATTTCGATGTTCATAGCATTTTACTCATTTCTTCTATTACTTTCTAAGATTGATTAATTCTTCTACAACGGATGAATCGGCAAGTGTAGTTATATTGCCTAAATCATCATATTCACCGACTGCAATTTTTTTCAGTATTCTACGCATGATTTTTCCTGACCTAGTTTTAGGCAAACCAGATACTATCTGAAAATTTGAAGGAATTGCAAATGAGCCTATATCTTGCCTTACCTGCTGCTTTAATATGCCTGATAATTCTTCTTCACTTTTCATAGCGACGCCTTCTTTGCTAGGAATAATATAAGCAAAGATACTCATACCTTTTATTTCATCAGGAATTCCGACTACAGCTGCTTCCGCTACCAATGGATTAGATGCGAGTGAGCTTTCAATTTCAGCGGTACCCAATCTATGACCAGAAACATTAATTACATCATCAACTCGTCCAGTAATCCAATAATATCCATCGGCGTCTCTATAACAACCATCTCCTGTAAAATACAAATTTGGGTATTGAGTAAAATATGATTCAACATAGCGTTCATGATCGCCATATATAGTGCGAGCCATTCCAGGCCATGGATTTTTTAGACATAGATATCCACTAATTCCATTATTGTTTTGAGTATCTTTTATTTCTTGTCCATTCTCATCAACTATACATGGTTCAATCCCGAAGAAAGGAAGAGTAGCAGAGCCTGGTTTCATTTCAGTGATTCCAGGTAATGGACTAATCATAATTCCACCTGTTTCAGTTTGCCACCATGTATCCATCACTGAACATTTGCTTTTACCAACTTGCTCATAAAGCCAATACCAAGCTTCTGGATTAATCGGCTCACCAACAGAACCAAGAGATTTCAGGCTAGATAAATCATACTTTTCAACCCATTCATTACCTTCTTTTGCAATTGCTCTAATCGCTGTAGGTGCAGTGTAAAAAATATTTGCTTTATACTTTTCTATTACTTGCCAATATCTTCCAGCGTCAGGATATAAAGGCGTTGACTCAAACATAATAGTAGTAGCTCCAGAAGCTAATGGTCCATAAATTACATAACTATGTCCCGTAATCCAGCCTAAATCAGCCGCACAAAAATGAATGTCTCCAGGTTGATAATTAAAGATTTGCTCGAAAGTTTGCAAAGCATAAAGCAAATACCCAGCATGAGTATGCATTAGACCTTTTGGCTTGCCAGTAGAGCCCGAAGTGTAAAGAATAAATAACGGGTCTTCAGAGGCCATCCATTCAGAAGGACAAGATCTTCTCTCTCTTGCCATAGCTTCATGTAGCCATATATCTCGACCAGCTTTCATTGTGACTTCTTTCTCAGTCCGTTTTGCCACAAAAACCGTGTGAACTGAAGAAATACCTTGCAAAGCTTTATCGACAATTGATTTTAATGCAAGAGCTTTTCCTCCTCGTTGGCCTTCATTGGCGGTAACAACAACGGATGCATTGCAATCTAGAATTCTATCTCTAAGAGAATCAGCTGAAAAACCCGCAAAAACAATGGAATGAATAGCTCCAATTCGGGTACAAGCAAGCATTGTGAAAGCCAGCTCAGGAATCATTGGCATATACAAACATACCCGATCACCCTTGCGAACTCCAGCAGTCTTCAATGCATTAGCGATACGACATACTTCATGCTTGAGTTCACGATAAGTATATGATTTGCTATCTTTGGTATTATCCGCTTCCCAGATTATGGCTACCTGATCACCTTTGCTGTTGAGGTGACGATCGATGCAGTTGTTTGAAACATTGAGGCGACCACCAGAAAACCATGCAACATCAGCTTCAGAAAAGCTATTATCAAGTACTTGTTCCCAAGGATGAAACCAATGAAGTTTTTTTGATTGCTCAGCCCAATATGAAATTGGATCTTTTATTGAATACTCATATAACTTTTTGTATTCTTCAAATGAGTTTATCTGAAATGTATCACCAGATATAGAAGGTGGCTTGATAGTGCTATTGTTTTTATTCATTCAGAGATACCAAAACAAACAAGTTAGGTAATTATCAAGGATTTAGTTTGATTTTGGGAGACAATACTAGTTTTTTCTTGTGCATTCCCAGGTACAAACAATTTCTTGACCAAGATAATTCATATCGAAATCATCTTTATGGAATGGTAAGTCGTCACCTTCAATAATCCATTGTTTTTCGACAAAATCTTTGTATTTCTTTTCCCACCATCCAGATAAAGGGCATTTATAGCCTGATTTTCCCTTTAATGGACTGAATTTTTCATTAACATCTTTTGGCTTCCATCCTATTAGAAAAAGAAACTTTTGAATTAGCAATTGACTTTCTAAGACTAAGATACTAAGAACCATTCGCCAATTCCCTATATGCAACAACTTAATTACTTTGAAAAGCAGATTTTTATTCATTAATCTATATCTGAACACCATTACTCCTATTAGCACTTGCAAAAGACTGTGAGTTCTCAAACGGCTCATCTAAAAATACATTTAAGTAGCTTAATCAAATATTTCTTTGTGTTCAAATACTTGATTGAGCTATACTGAAAGTATAATCGAGGTTAATTAACAATTTGTTACAGGAAATTCTCTAATAATCAAATTAATTCTTTTATACTCTAATCATATTCAAATGTATTTGTGAATAACGTAATTTTAAATTCTTAGTACTATCCGTATAGTAGCTTCCATCTGCTCATTCTAATATATATATCCTGCCACTCATACCCATAGTATTTTTTTACTCTGAAATTAAAATTTTTCTACAAAAGATTATTACTTGCCACAATAATTTCTTTGGCTTTAAGTTCTCCTCTTCTCTTGTTAATTGCAATTACATTTGGTAGCTTCTGACAGGCCTTCTCAGCTTTTCGTTTTTCACAATATGAAGCTTTCTTTGCCATTTTCATTAATGCATTATTAGCCATAGCCAAAATTTCTGGAGGTGTACCTAATCTGCCAGCACAAGAAAGTTTCCCACCTTGTTTGTCAACACAATATTGGTAAGTTTGAAACGATTTCTGTTTTTCTTTTTCCTTCTCAGCAACACTGTTTACTCCTTCTTCTGGACTGAATGCTTGCAAAGCGCCATATTGACGGAATACGGGTATTGACTGGGACTTTGTTTTTTCTTGAGCCTTTTTTTGTGCTTGTGCAATTTCTTCAGCTTCTATATCTTTCATTGCTTTATTTTGTGCCATTGCAATTCTCATTTCTCCAGGTTTCTTACTTGTAGAGTTTCACAACGTTGTGGATAAAAAGAAAGTTTCTCCAGAA
>DUDU01000128.1 GCA_005110395.1 Candidatus Melainabacteria bacterium
ATTAAGGAAAATACGATATATGCAACTAAATACAAATCACTGAATGAAATGAAAGAATCATTATTAGTTTTTATGAAGCAGTACAACATAAGCAGGCTTCATACCAGCTTGAAGAAAGAAATTAAGGTGAGAACACCGATAGATGCTTATCGATATTGGTATGATAAACATACTGATTTATTTCACAAGACACCAGATCAATTTCTTGAGTCTTTACTCTCCATAACCTGGTGAAACTTTACACTTAGGCTACTTCAATTAAGCCAAAATTATTTGCAAATCTCTTTAAAGCTCTCTTCCAATGTTGGGAAATAAAATTCAAACTTCATAATTTCGAATTTTTCGGATAGAAGTAAAAACAATTCTTGTCCGCTAAAACCTTCAAAGACTTCTATTTCATAAATTATTTGTTGTCCCAGCTTAATAACCACACCTGCATTATCTATTGTTTTAAAACTCTTGATCTGACTATTCTCTTTTCCTAATAAGTCTAGAAGATAGCTCTCCAAAGTATGATTTGAGTCACATCGATTATCTTTCAAGCTTATGCGATATTTATTCAATCCGAATTTTTCAGTCAAATCATCTTTTGTACCAGCCCAAGCAACTTTGCCCTTATGTAAAAAACAAATTTTGTCACTAATCTGTTCCACTATATGCATTTCATGAGTGGTAATAATAATGGCCGTTCCCTGAGCCTTCAAGTCAGCAATTAATGAACAAATCAAATCTAAATTCACTGGATCTAGTCCACTGAAAGGCTCATCTAAAATCAACAATTCTGGCTCATGCAAAACAGTTGAAAGAATTTGAACTTTTTGCTGCATTCCTTTTGAGAGTTGCTTTATTTTCTTTTTCTTCCAATCACCTAAACCATATTTGTCGAGTGCCAATTCTGATTTTGTTTTGGCTTCTTGATCGCTTAATCCCTTGAGCTTAGCCAAGAACTCTAATTGCTCCAAGACCTGCATTTCTTGATACAGTCCTCTTTCTTCTGGCAAATAGCCAATCTTTTTTTCGGTGAATAAACTTAGTACACCTTTGTCTGGTAAAAACACACCAGCAAGCATCCGCAAGATACTAGATTTACCAGCTCCATTCTGTCCAATCAGAGAGCAAATTTCGCCCTTGCTGACTTCTAAGGAAAAATCTATGACGGCTTGATGAGAGGTATAAGATTTGTATAAGCTATCGGCTTTGAGTATGAGATTTGACAATGTCTGATTTGGGAAATGGGAGATTATGATTCAAAGGACAAAAATGATTGTGAATAAAGCTTGAATTTTCAAATAACATAAAGAGTATTTCCCTTATTCTTTCCACTTATCACCGAATAAAGCTAAGTTTTATTTTAAATTCAACTAAACATATATAAATTATTAGCCTTACTCAGCGGTCTTCCTACAACAATCAATAAATATCCAAGCTTACTTGTTGGACTACTTCTTTCAAGCTTTTTTACCCAAGAACAAACAGCAAAAAGCAGCACCCAGTAAGGGCAAAGACAATGCAAACAAAAGAGTATGTCCCAGATTATCTGTTTTATCGGCAATAAATCCGATGAGCGGAATAATTAATGCTCCCACGCCCCATGCAAATCCCATTGTAAGACTAGAAGCAGTACTTTGCACTTCTTTAGGTACTGATTTTTGAGATAAAGAGACACAAATTGAATTTGACCAGGCTGAGAAGAAAGCACCCAAAGCCAAAAACACCAAAGAATGATTAATTACAAATAGCATTAGACATGGAACCGATAAAACAAAAGAAGTTAGTAAAACAAATTTTGGTTCGATTTTCGTATGATTTGTGCGATCTGCCACAAAGCCACCGAATAAACCACCAATCAAACTCCCCACATTCAAGATCGCTGCGGCATATCCAGCCAAAACCAGCGACCAGCCCCAAGAATGAGTAATAAGCGAAGAAACAAAAGCAATTAAACTCAAAATGCTCATTGAGCGCAATGTAACAATAGTTGTCAACAAAACCAAATCTCGGTTCAGGCAAAGAGAAATAACCTGTTTTAGCGGCAAATGAATTTTAGGTTTTAGGTTGCTAATCTCTGGGTGAGGAATTCGATAAAAAACAAAAAGCAAAACAAAAGCGATCAAAGCCACAATTGCAGACCAAGACAAATTGGATAAGTTTTGACTTTTTTCTGAAACAAATAAAAGAATAAAAATTGGGCTCAAAGATGAACCAAGCGAGCCTCCAGCTACAAAAAGGGAAAGAAAAGAACTTTTGTATTGAGTACTCAGTGAACCCATCAAGGCTGTCGCTTTGGGATGAAACAATGAAAAACCAGTCCCCATAAGGCATAAGCAAAGGCATACCGTTAGTATGTTCGTCGAAAAGCCAATTCCAAATACTCCCAGTGCAAGCATAATTGGCGCAAGTAAAACCAAATTTTTAGAATTAAAACGATCACTGAGATAACCATAAATTGGCTGCATGAAAGCTCCTGTAAAGCTAAGCAAAGCCGACAAAAAACCAATATCAGTTAAACCAAGACTGAATTTGAGAACCAAAATCGGACTAATAATCGGCAGTAAAGAATTGTAAATATCAACAAATAAATGGCTACCAATCAAACAACTCAAAGACGCAAGATTATGTAAAAGGGCTCTCTTTAAACTTGTTGATTGAGCGGAAGAACTTGTCGAATCTTGAAGTTCAACTCCAGAAATAATATTCAGCTTGATTAACTCACGCGCTTCGATTAATTCATTTTCTATTTGAGGGGGGCTACTTTGCATAAGAAAAAATTCTATCTGTTTAAATTACATTCCCTTTATTTTTTTAGATTTGTTTAAGTTCTAAACTTTTAAGAAGGAAAGGAAAATCTATTTCTTTGATCTTTAACTAATCTTGTACCCGCGGCCCCCAGAAATGAGCTAAAGCTCCTCCCTCAAGGAAGACAGGGGGAGCCAAGAAATCGGAATCACAAAAAATTGAATTTATCGAGGTGTCCTGAAGATTTTATTTTTCCATTTAAACAGGAATCAATTCAGTTCCTTGAGGTGAGTCTTTGAGCTTATAGCCACTTTGTTCAATGAGAATCCTGATTTGATCGGCTTTTGCAAAGTTTTTTAATTCGCGAGCTTCTCTTCGCTGCTGAAGCAAAAAGTCATATAGGGCTTTATTATCAACCGCCGCTTGAGAAGATAAAGGTTTTTCTTGCAAGTTGAAACCTAATACGTCCAAAAGCTTTGCAAGAGTATTTCCTAAAATTCCTGTGTTTTCTTCCGCTTTATTTATGCGTTTTGCCAAATCAAATAATATTGCCAATGCACAAGGAGTATTCAAATCATCACTCATAGCCTTGTGAAATTCATCTATGGCGGCTTGATCAAAGATTTGTTTCTCTGACGAATCTCTTTTGGCTTTTACTCCCCCTGTTAAGGGGGCCGGGGGGTATTTATCCGTATTAAATGCTTCTACTGATTTAAGTAATTTGTTAATTCCAACTTGTGCCGCTTCCAAAGCCTGCTCTGTGTAATTAACGGGTTGGCGATAATGCGCACTTAAAACAAAAAATCTAATTGCATTACCCGAGAATGATTGCAGTGCTTTTTCAATTGTTATGAAATTGCCTTCTGACTTGGACATTTTTTTGCCATCAACCATAATCATTCCATTGTGAATCCAATAATTGGCAAATTTCTTTTGATGCAGAGCCTCTGACTGAGCAATTTCATTTTCATGATGCGGGAAAACCAAATCTTCTCCACCACCATGAATATCAATTGTCTCGCCCAAATAACGTTTAATCATTGACGAGCATTCCAAATGCCAGCCAGGTCGTCCATGCCCAAACGGACTATCAAAGCCAATTTCGTCTTTCGCAAAACCCTTCCACAAGGCAAAATCGGCATTACTCTCTTTGCAATCTTGATGCTCGATTCGAGAAACAACTTCATCTGGACAAACTAATTTTTTCAATTGTCCATAATCATTAAATGACTTCACCCGAAAATAAACATCATTGTTTTCCGTTCTATAAGCATGTTCTTTATCAATTAGTCCTTGAATGAAGTCAAACATTTGCGGAAGGTTTTCGGTAGCCTTTGGCTCATGATCGGGCCATTGAATATTCAGAGCTTGCATGTCACGCCAGAATTTATAAGTTTCAATTCGCGCAAGCTTTTCAGGCTCAATACCAAGTAGTTTTGCGCGATTAATAATTTTGTCGTCTATATCAGTGATATTACGAACCCAAGTGGTATCAAAACCGATTTCACGCAAATATCTCACCAATACATCCCAAGCTATAAAACTACGGGCATGACCAATATGTGACGAATCATAAACAGTTGGTCCACAAGTATATAAACTGATTTTGCCAGGGTTAATAGTTTGAATTTCCTCAACTTGTCTATGAAGGCTATTGAAAAGAGAGAGTTTGGGCAAATCAGAATTCATGAAATTTTAAATACTTAGGTAAAAGCGGGAAAAAAACGAAATGGACTATACAGACTAATCCTTGTATGGACACAAGATAACGATAATTAACTTACTAAAGTGCAAATTTTACTAATGATTCTGGAAAATTCTGAAAATCATTTTTAATCTTCTTCTAATTTCAATTCAGAATATGGATTATCAGGATGAAGATAATTGAAACAGGATAAAAAAGAGTATAAAAAAATCTTGGACATCCTTCTAATCCTCTCAATCTTGTTCAAAATTAATTCTTTGTATACTTAATTTAGTTGAATATCAATCCAATTAGGAATTATTCCTTATGCTTTCAATTGAATTATCTCAAGATATAGAGAAACGCTTAAATGATTTGTCAAAGCAAACTGGCAAAACTACTGATTTTTATGTTCGTGAAGCGATAATTGAGCACTTAGAAGATTTGGAAGATTATTATTTAGCTGAACTGAGGCTCAAGTCTAATGTACCTTCAATTAACATAGAACAAGTGGAGAAAGAGCTTGGTTTGGCAAATTAAATTTGATCCGAAAGCTCAAAAAGAGCTAGAAAGTTTGGATAGAAATATACAAAAAAGGATAATAAACTTTCTGAAAGACAGAGTAGCGGCATCGGATAATCCACGCAGCTTTGGTGAAGCCTTGAGAGGACCTGATCTGGGCAAATTTTGGAAGTATAGAGTTGGTGATTACCGAATAGTGTGTCAAATCCAAGATCAACTAGTGTCAATTTTAGTACTTCGTATGGGACACAGAAGAGAAATATATAAACAACACTAATCACAATTCAGAACAGGGATTATCAGGATGAAAATAATTGAAGCAGGATAAGAAGCCGTACAAGAAATCCTGTTCATCCTTCTAAATCCTCTAAATCTTGTTCTAAATTAATCCTTGTTCAACAAAAGATTAAACTTTGATTTGTAGTATGCACTTATATGGGTTGAGGGGATCTTTATGACTTAAGATTGTGAGTATCAAAGGGGGATATTAAGTAGTTTTTAGTTAACTCAGTTATAAGTACTGAGCTTGATCAATAAGGTTAATAAGTATCTTGAGAGTTCACAAATCAAGAAAAGTATTAATCAAGCAAATCAAGTTCATACTTCTTAGCAAAAGCTTAACGGGGGAAGACTATGTTGATATCAGGGAAAACGAAATTACTTCTAAATCAAGAAGAACAAGAATCACGAGGGTATTAATTATGGCAGTTGGATCAATACAACAAAGAATTCCAGGTGGAGCTATAAATGGCAGTGCTGCTTCTACTCCTGATCCATCCCGCGCAAACCCAGTTAGGAGAGCAGATGAGTTTGTTCCTACAGGCGGTTTTGCTTCGATTAATGGATCCAAATTTGATGTAGATTCCAATCTCAACCGTGCTGGAGTAAGGGTCGTTCAGGCTGCTATCAGAGCTGCTCAAGCAAGCCAAGGAGGCAATGGAGTAAATCCTGGTATAGCGTCCAAAGAAGCAGCTTCGGCAGTTGAGGATATACGCAAAACAATTGTCACTGCAGATCTGAGCAATCCATTAACCACTGTCAGAGACGGTGGAATTAGTCAAGGATTAACTAATGTTGGCACTAGGTTTAATAGCTTTGCTGCAACTATTGGCTCTGTTCAAGGAGGAGGAAGAGAAGGGCAAACTATTGCAGCGCAATCAATTACTAATGTAATTCAAGCTATTACTGAGAATCCTGAACAGTTTTTAACCACTGTTACTGAAAGCACTCCTGAGTTGCAAGGTAATTCAGATCTTGGTAATCAAGAATTCAAAAAGCAAGTTTTAGAATATTTGAGTTTAATTGTTCCTGGATTAAGACAGTTGCAAAGCAGCTTACAGTTTGGAATTCAATCATCGAAAGCTCTTGGTGATGAAAACAAGACAGCATTACAAGGGTTGAAGTTTAGCTCTAATTCAGGGGGTAATAATGGAGGAAGTCCATAAGGGTAATTAAATGAATACCCTTGAGATCATTTATGAAAACAAAAACATAATATTCACTTCACATAATAGAGGAAACTAACCTCAACTAAACTATTATGAACGACACAATTTCGAGGCTTCCAAGTATAGGTACTAATCCACCTTTTTTTAGCGACGCATTTAGAAGCCTTCATACTCCCAATAAATCAACTCCTTTTAATCAGATTCTTCAGACTCATGACCGATTTGATATTGTTACAAAACTAACTCCCAAAATGATAATTGAAGCTTTTCTGGCTTCATCTAAAAATGGTGCTATCAATTTGATCGAGGGTTTTCGCAATCAAATGGCTCAACTTCAAACATCGGGCGCAATAGGTTTGCAAGCTGCTACCTCGACAGGCGGGGGGCAAGTTTCTCAACAAGGTCTTTATACTAATTTTGGGGTTGGGGGATTTGCAGATTTCTTACGCAAAAACTCTAGTGGAGAATTAGCTGTTTTTACTGAGCAAGCTGAGGCTATAAAATCTGGAATTAATATTATTCTTGAAAACCCAATTGAAGCTGCCAAGAGTATTGGTGGTTCGGAGGGATTCAACGTTTCTGGTCGTGGAGTTATTTCTAGCGACCAAGCTGCCAAAGAATTAACGGAAGCAATAAAGGCCAATCCTAGTATTGTTCAAGCTTTACTTCAACTTCAACCTACTCTGGACTATTTTATACAATCACAAAAAAGTAAGGAATCACTTGGAACTGAACAAGAAAAATTAGCTAAACAAATTACCGAGAAACCTCCAGGCTCAAATGGTTCACCAAATCAAGCAGGGTAATACTTAAATTGCTAGTGATTTGCACATAATTGAATACTAGCTTTTAAACCTTATAATTCACTTAGATAAAGAAATAGAGGTAATAGCAATGTCAATTTCAAATTCAGGAATTCAACCTAGTTTTCCACAAGCATACAACCGTTTAAATAATCCTCCAAGAAATGTAAGCAATCAGAGAAAAATAACTGAACTTCTCTCTAAAGTTCAATCTGGAGGTATTTACGGCAGCGCCCAAGAAAAAGCGGCTAATTGGCTTCTCAGACTTGCAAGCGGAGACAAAAGCGTATTGAACGAATTACAGAAGAAAACTTCTCAAGCGGTTTTCAATGATTCTAATGCATCTCCTCTCAAAGATTTTCTTGGACAAAACTCCGCAGTTTCAGCAGGGTTTAATTTGGGAGATCCATATTCAGGATTTATTGATGCTGATTTAAAAACCAATACCCTTTTTTCAGAGAGAAGATTCTTGTCCTACTTCCTCGATGTATTGAGACAAAATGTACCAGGGGTTCAATCTCTCTTGCAGGAAGTTTTTGGTTTGAGTAAGGAAGATTCTCAGAGTTTAGCTGCAGATCTTTTAACAGCAGTAAATGAAAAATTTCCAGATTTGGTTGCTACTTTAAATCAAGAATCCCAAAGAATTCAATCAACTGAAAATTATTTATCTCAGAATAAAACAATACTCGGAAGTATGAAGCAAGCAAATGATCAAATATTAACTAAGGCTATAACTTTCGGTGGCGGTGGAAATGGTTAGATTCTTTATTTGGAGTATAGGAGATTAGAGAAGTTCAAACTCTTTACAGCTTCTCTAATTGGGGTTTGTGCGGCTTCAATGGAGGATATTCTATTAGAGAGTATTGTTTTCATTCTTTGAAGTGCATAATTAACCATTAAGTCATCAACTCCAAGATCTAATGAAGACAGTAGATTGTTCCGTTCTTCAATGGGTAAAGTTAAAGCATATTCCTGAATAACTTTAATGACTTGGCCTTTTGAAACAACATCTTTGTCTGATTTTGGTTTTAGTTCTAGTATCTTGTCTATTAATTTTTTAGAATCACCATAGCCTTTAGCTTTAATCGCATTTCCTAAAACGTTGAAGTTGAAAACATCTTCCTGATTCCCTTTAATTAGTGATTTGACTTCACTGAGGGCTCCTCCAAGCAGTCGATCTCTTCCGTCAGATCCTTCTCCTTGAGGAGCGGTAGAAACAACTTTGCCAATATAATTCGATGCTGAAATAGTAACTGAAGCCAAAGCGTATTGCAAAGTTGGTCCATCAAGGAAATTAGGGAGCAGAGAAGTCAAAGGACTATACAATTCCATTAGCAGGAATCTTTTGTCTAGAATTTTCAAGAGATTCCTAATTAAAACCTCAACTTCTTCCATTGGATCAGTGCATTGTGACACTTTGTCAATAAAAGCTTTCGACAAAGTAAGTACACTTCTCTGTTCATCTGGCGAAAATGTTAAATCAATCGTTCTAGAATCCGAACTTGTACCATTTGATTGTTGAGTTTGTTGATTGGGGTTAATTTCAATTAACAATTCTGGTTTTGTTTGTAGTTTTCTATCATTTGCTTTAATTGATGAATTTAAAGTAATAGGAGTACTTTCATTATCATCTGCTTTAATACTCAAACCAGTTACTGTAAAATCAGTTGTCGGCAATTGTGCACTATTCATCCTGAGGTTAATTCCAGATACTTTACCCGCAGTGTCATACTCAAGTACAAATGCGAATTGAGTATCTATTTCTTTTCTGCCAACTGTAATTTTGACATTCTGTATTCTTCCATTTTGAGTCAAATACTCAGCCGTTTTTTTGTCGAGCCCAATCAGCTTTTGTCCACCTATTTCAAGATTGTCTAATTTGATCTCTATATCTCTGAGAGAAAATGGTTGATTTGTATCTGGATCTCTGAGGGTTTTATCTTTGTTATCGTCTGATGGAAGGCTGACTTGGTTTTGAGTATTGGTAATAATTGGCTGGGGAATAACTATATTGCTTTTCACGCTACTAGATACGCTAAGCATAGTGTCAAAGCCTTGAGGCGAATTGCTTTGGGCTTTTTTTACTATTTCTTCGGCTTTTTCTTTTGTTAGCTTTGATTCAGTTCCGCTGTTTGAATATTGAACAAGTGCATTCACTGTCTCTGATTCACTTTCTATATTGGTATCGGTAGAAGAGGGATTCTCAGGAAGTAAATCTATTTTGTCTTTTGACCCACCTATTGAAGAAATAGTATCTATGGCGGGTCTTATTTCATCAGCATCTAGATAGTCTCCATAATTTCGAACAAGCAAGTCAACTCCCACAGAAGCCTTGGGACTGGCTTTGTTCAATTCAACGAGGTTAATGGATTTATTTTCTTTTTTAACAAAATTAAATAATGTAGTGCTGAGAATCGTTTCTAAATTAGTGGACATGATTTACCCCTTTTCAAAAGATGCCCTTTGCATACATACAAATCTAGGGTAATCGTTTATTGAACTAAATATGAGATGGGTTTAATCTAAGCCGTGATTTATAGGATTAACGGTACCTATTTTGCAAACAACTTATCGAAACTAATATGACAATAGCCTCTGGGATTTTTCTTTAAATACTGTTGATGATAATCTTCGGCATCGTAGAAAGTTGTAGTTGAAATAATTTGAGTAACAATTTGTCTATTAAATTTGCCAGATGAATTCAGCTTTTCTTTTGATTGCTGGGCTTGTTGCTCTTGCTCAGAACTGAAATAAAAAATAGCAGATCGATATTGACTTCCGTAATCTGGGCCTTGTCTGTTGAGAGTCGTTGGATCATGCACTTCCCAGAAAAAATCCAATAATTGTCCATAAGAAATTTTCGTTGAATCAAATTCAATTTCTACTGCTTCAGCATGACCAGTAGTATCGGTACAAATTTCTTTATAGGTTGGATTTCCTATTTTACCGCCAATATAGCCAACTTTTGTATTGGTCACACCAGGCAATCTGCTAAATGCCTCTTCCACTCCCCAAAAGCAACCCGCTGCAAAAATTGCTTTTTCGATTTTCGCTGATTGATTTTCCATAAGAAATATCCCAAAATAAGTTAGAAGGTATGTTGTTAATCCAAAATAGAATTTCCACATTCTCCCATTTCAAGAATGAAGTGAGTCATGGTTCTTCAGCTTAACCTGAGAGCTCGGTATATTATCACAAGAGGTAGGTAGAATTTAGGAAGCATTCAGTCACTACAATTTAAGAGATAAATGAACTGCAACCAAAACTAACATCTTCCTCCCCTCTCGCTTTAGGAGAGGGGTTGGGGGAGAGGGCTCTCAGGCTTTAAGTAGATTAAGGAAAGAAGCTTAATTAGAAGCAAGGGCACCTGCACCATATTTAGAGAATTTATAATCTCCTGCCTGCGCAAGTTCTAAAGCTTCTTTTTCTTTGATCAATTGTTCCCTGCGCAATTTGCGTGCATAACCCGTTCCCGCTGGAATAAGCTTACCAACAATTACGTTTTCCTTGAGGCCTCTCAATTCATCAGATTTGCCTTCCAACGAGCTTTCTGCCAAGATTCTAGTGGTTTCTTGGAAGCTAGCTGCTGAGATGAAGCTCTTAGTGTTCAAGCTGGCCTTTGTGATACCAAGCAAGATGTGTTTATAGGTTGCTTCTTCACCTTCTTCAAGCACAACTTTTTCATTAGCTCTTTGAAGCTCACTTAGTTCAATCATTTCACCAGGAAGGAAAATAGTATCTCCTGGATCTTCGACTTTCACCTTCATTGTCATTTGACGAACAATAACTTCAATGTGCTTATCTGAGATTTCAACCCCTTGGCTACAATACACTTGTTGAACTTCATTGATTAAATGGAGCTGAACAGCTAATTGACCTAAGACTTCCATGATTTGATGTGGGTTCAAAATTCCATCAGTGATTGCTTCACCATATTTAACTTGTTGTCCATCATCAATCAATAAATTTTGACCAGGTGGAATTTCAACTTCCAAAGGCTCTTCGGCACCGTTGATGATTGAAACCTTGACATCACTGACACCAGTACCAATTGGCTCAATTTTGACAATACCTTCAATTGGTGCAAGTATAGCTGGCTCTTTTGGTTTACGTCCTTCAAGCAATTCTTCAACCCTTGGGAGACCCTGAACAATATCACCCGTTTTTTGCTGTTCAAATATAAGAGTAGCCAACTGATCACCACGTTGAACCAGTGAACCTGACTCAATTTGCAGCTGAGTACCTGCACTAATCAAATACGGTCTTCCTTTGAGCAGTATGAGTGTATTACTATCGAGTGCAACGATTTGACCAGACTGATCCGCAATAATCTTGCCAGCAGCGTCAACAATATCGCCTTTTTTGACATAATTACCAATTTTGATATTTGAAGAAGGCTCACACTGGAAATAGCTAAGATGCTGAGTTGTAATCAAAAGCAATTTACGATCATCTTGATGACTTAATCTAATTTCTCCAGCTGAACTTGCTAAAACATGAATCTTAGCAATTGCATCACCAGCTTTAACCTCAGC
Organism: Candidatus Melainabacteria bacterium; assembly: GCA_005110395.1. Lineage (GTDB taxonomy): Bacteria > Cyanobacteriota > Vampirovibrionia > Caenarcaniphilales > Caenarcanaceae > LMEP-10873. Next base: position 11,729 of record DUDU01000128.1, read on the forward strand.
ACCATCATCAATCATCAAGTAAGTTGTGCTTGCTTCACCTTCATTTCTCAAAAGAATGGTGTCTTGAATAATGATGGAAGATTCTCCATTCTTACATTCAAGATGTCCTTTGAGAGACTTCAGTTCATCTTGAGTTTGAAGCATTAAGCTGGTTCTAGTTAATTGTCCACCTTCAAGATTTCTGACTCGATCTCCATGTTTGTATAGGATTTGAGTCACTGGCACCAATTGAATCTTGTCAGCTGATGATTCATATTTCAAGGAAACTGAAGGAGGAGTAATATCAAATGATTGAACTGGTCTCACAAATACCTTGACTTGTCCTGTTTCTTCATCGGCAATTAAGCTGATCAAAGAAGTTTCTTTAGCCTTTATTCCTTTGAGAATCGTTGTGCCAGCTTCAACAATTGTGTCATCTTCAGCTTTTAAATCATCTGGATCTTCGAGTTCATGAATTTCACCAGGTCTAACAATTACTTCATAAATAATGTCATTTTCGATTTTGAGTTCGACGATACCGTCTATTCTGGTAATAACATCTTTAACTAATTCCTGACCTGCAGTTACCCTTTCACCATTTTCAACATATTTCAAACTTATGTCTTTGCTGATTGAGTGAATTTCTTCAGGTATAAAGTAAAGAACGCCTTCATCACCATCTTTAATGACTCTTCTTTCATCAACTTCAAGATTAGGTGCATAACGAACTTCCCCACTGCAATTTACTCGCTGAATGGTTGATGAGGATAATTCTGCAATAATGGTTCCATCTTCAACTACTTCATTCGGCTGAACTTTCAATAAATATTTCTCTTTATCAGAAATTGTCCAGCAATATCCACCCTGAGGAGTAAGTTCAAGCGTCATATTATCAGGCTTAATTGAAGCAATAATAATATTTACTTCTTTACCCTTGAGAAGCTTGTTAAGCACTTCTTTCCCACTTTGTTCTTTATGAACTTGTATATCTTTTGAATATTTCACAATACCTGAATGTTCGCAATAGGTATTTGTTTCACTCAAAATAGCGCCATCACTGACTTGTTGACCATCTTCTACAATGATTTCCGAACCTGAAGGCAAGGAATAAACTTGTCCTTCCATAACCCAAATAGTTCCACCTTGATTGGATGAACGCGAAATATTACCAAACCTATCTTGTTTTTCATCAACTTCAAAATCTTTGAAAACAACCTGACCAGAAACGCCCGAGAGAATATCTTTAAAAGCTTTCTCTGTGAGCATTTTAGCGCTAGATTCGCTGTATTCAACGATTATTTGACCTTTTTCAACTTCAGCTCCTGGCTTGAATTTGACATAGCCACCATTTGGAACAACATATGACTTGGAACCAACTTTTACACTGATTTCTTTAATGGCTTGTTGAACCATTTCACCGTAACGAGTTCTGGTTTCTTTGACTAACTGATCATCATATTGAATACTTCCTTTTTCGTCAGCTCTGAGTGCTTTACGAGAACCGGTACCAGCTACAGCTCCTCCCGTGTGGAAAGTTCTCATCGTAAGCTGTGTTCCAGGTTCTCCAATTGATTGCGCTGCAATAATTCCAATTGCTTCTCCGATTGCCACAGCCTTGTTGGTTGCCAAGCTGGCTCCATAACATTTAGCGCAAACACCTTTGAGACTATCGCATGTCAAAGCTGAACGAATTTTGACTTCGGTGATTCCTGCATCACTGATTTGTTTTGCAAGCTTTCTATTAACGATTTGATTACGTCGGCAAATGATTTCACCCGTTTTTGGATGAATAATGTCAGTTGCTATTGTTCTAGCAAAAAGCCTTTTTTCTAGCGAAAGCACATCTTTATCTTGCTCTTTAATAGCAGTGACAATAATGCCTCTTTCTGTCTCACAATCGTCGATCTGAACGATTACATCTTGAGCAACGTCAACAAGACGTCTTGTCAAATAACCAGAGTCAGCCGTTTTGAGAGCCGTATCAACGATTCCCTTTCTGGCTCCGTAACTAGAAATAATGTAATCAGTTACAGTCAAGCCTTCACGGAAATTGGTTTTAATTGGTTGATCAATAATTTTCCCTTGAGAATTAGCCATCAAACCACGCATTCCAACGAGCTGACGAACCTGAGAAATATTTCCTCTAGCTCCAGAGAAAGCCATCATATATACAGGATTGAGCTTATCAAAGTTTTTAACAACTTCTTCCGTAAGCTTTTCAGTTGTTTCAGACCAAGTATCAATGACTCGGTTATAACGCTCTACTTCTGTGATTTCTCCACGCTCAAATAATTTCTTAGCTTCAGTAATTTGCTCTTCAGCTTCTTCCAACAATTGTTTCTTGATTTTTGGAACATCCAAATCTTCAACCCCAATTGTTATTCCAGCTTTGGTTGAATAATGGAAACCAATATCTTTGAGTAAATTAGCGAGTTCGGCAGTTGGAGAAGTACCAAATTCTTCATAGATATCTAACAATAAAGAGCTTAAAGCTTTTTTGTTTAACTGCTTATTGACAAAAGGAAATTGAATATTAGTCTCAATTGGAGAAAGAACTGAACGAATTGCTTGATTGACAATTACGCGTCCAACTGTTGTTTCAACAATATCACCTGTTTTGACTCTGACTTTAATCTGGGCATGCAAGTGCAATAAACCTTCTTCATAGGCTGAACGAGCATCTTCTAAGCTAGCAAAAACTTTACCAGCACCTTTGCAAACTTTCTTGTCATCGGCACCAGGTCTATCAACAGTTAAATAATAAAGACCTAAAGTCATATCCTGTGTAGGAACTACTGAGGGCTGACCAGTTGCAGGCAACAAAATATTATTTGAAGCTAACATAAGCAAACGAGCTTCGGCTTGAGCTTCAATTGAAAGAGGAACGTGAATTGCCATCTGATCCCCGTCAAAGTCAGCATTGAATGAAGCACAGACAAGAGGATGTAATTGAATAGCTCGTCCTTCAACCAAAATTGGTTCAAAAGCTTGAATACCCAATCTGTGAAGTGTAGGAGCGCGGTTTAATAAAACTGGATGGCTCTTAATTGATTCTTCTAAGGTTTCCCAAACAACAGTTAAACCATGCTCAATCATTTTCTTGGCGGTTTTAATATTTGGTGCTAAACCTTTTTTGATGAGCTTTTCAATAATAATTGGCTTAAACAATTCGAGCAAAATTGGAGCAGGAACACCGCACTGATGAAGCTTCAGCTTAGGACCAACTACGATAACCGAACGTCCTGAATAATCAACACGCTTACCAAGCAAATTCTGTCTGAAACGGCCTTGTTTTCCTTCAATAATGTCAGATAAGGATTTTAATCTTCGACCATTACTTCCAACAACTTCTCTACCACGTCTACCATTATCTATAAGCGCATCAACAGACTCCTGAAGCATTCTCTTCTCATTACGAATAATGATTTCAGGCGCATGCATTTCTTTGAGTTTGAGTAAACGATTGTTGCGGTTAATTACTCTTCTGTACAAATCATTCAAATCACTGGTCGCAAAACGTCCTCCATCCAATTGAACCATTGGGCGAAGATCTGGTGGCAATACTGGTAACAAATCCATGACAATCCAAGCTGGATCGATTTTGGCATTCATGAGTTTATCAACCAAGCGTAATCTCTTAACCAATTTCACTCTTTTTTGAGCACTGGCTTTATTAGCTTTTAAATCTTGCTTCAGTGAAACAACCAATTCTTCCAAGCCAGGCATATTGAGAACTTTGCCTTGACTATGACGAGGAAGATGAGGAAATTCATATTCAACACGTGTCAACTTATTAAGAAGCTTGAGAATGGCTTCTGCGCCCATTTCAGCCTCAAGCTTGACTTCACCCTTCATCATCAATTCATCATATTCATCTTCTGATAATAATTGGCTTTGTTTGAGATCAGAAGTTCCAGGATCAACCACAATATATGAGTTGAAATAAACAACCTGTTCAAGCTCTTTGAGAGGTACTTCTAAAAGAAGACTTAAATAACTTGGAATTCCTTTTAAAAACCAAATATGTACAACAGGGCAAGCCAAGCCAATATGACCCATTCTGTAACGGCGAACGCGTGATTCGGTTACTTCAACGCCACAGTTTTCGCAAACAATTCCTCTATAGCGGATTCTTTTGTATTTGCCGCAGGCACACTCCCAGTCTTTTACTGGACCAAATATTTTTTGGCAAAATAAGCCGTCTTTTTCGGGTGCTAAGGTTCGATAATTTATGGTCTCTGCTTTTCTAATCTCACCGAATGACCAATTTTTTATTACTTCGGGTGAGGCTATTCTTGTTTGTATTAAATCAAAAGATTCTAAAGAGGACTCTGTGAAGTGTTCAGTGAGTTCTGCAACCATAATGTGTTTTTAAATCCCTAAGCTCTGCTGCTGATTTCTATTTTTATTAATTTAAACTAGTTATTTTTTTGCTGTTATTTGTCCAACAATTAACTAGTTATGAAACCAAACAATGTTATCAGGTTAGAGTTATCTTGACAAATTTCTTTTGAAAGTTTTTTGATCTTGATTTGAAATTTCCGCAATTATTACCACTTTCTTTATTATGCAACTTGACCTAGTTGATTTTTTACTTTAAACAATCTTTGGCTTTTTTCGAGCTTATCTCGATTCTGATAAACAATTCACTTCCTTCTAAATTAATTTTTATTGGAGGGGGGAGAACTTATGCTCAGCAATTTTGCAACATATTCAAGAGCTTCATTGGTAGATTCAAAGCAATTTTCTTCACCAATTGTATTTAATAATTCAGAACGTTTAATAATTGCTTTAACGCTTGATCTCATGCCCGTTAATATTAATTTGCATTTTTTACTTTTCAAATCATTGTAAATTTCTTCGAGCGCTATGATGCCGGTTGAATCAATGCTTGAAACGTAACGCATTCTCAGTACCAATATTTTGACTTCTGGAATTTCATGCAAAATACTTACAAATTTCTCGGCTACCCAAAAAAATAAAGGTCCATCGACTCGGTAAACGGCAATTTGTTTACTAAATTCAATTGCTTTGTCAGATATTGGAAATTTTTCTTCTGGCATTTTGGTTAAGCTCAAATCGCTCATTCGTTTGATAAATAAAATGCCAGCCGCAATTAAACCTATCTCTACCGCCAAAATCAAATCAAAGAAAATTGTTACAAACCAAGTAATAAACATTACACTGCTGTCAGAGCGAGTAGTCTTCATTAATAGTTTAACTTCTTCCCATTCAAGCATGTGGGCACTGGTTACAATCAATATTCCAGCCAAAGCGGCCAATGGTATTTTCGACGTAATCGGTGCAAATATGAGCAAAGTCAAAGCCAAGAAAATTCCAGCTATTATGCCTGCTAATCTAGTTTTTCCACCTGAACGAATATTGACGGCTGTTCTTGCTATGGCACCTGTTGATGGAATTCCGCCAAAAAGTGGTACTGCCATATTTGCAATTCCTTGCCCGATTAATTCCTGATTACTGTCATGCTTTTCAGAAACAGTTAAACTATCAGCCACCATTGCGGAAAGGAGAGATTCTATACTTCCAAGAGCCGCCAAAGCAAAAGCCGCAGGCATTAATTCTCTGATCAAACTGAAACTATGCCAATTTGGAATTCCTTGAATGACTGGTAAATGTTGTGGAATTGCTCCAATCATCGGAATCGGTAAATTGAAAAAATGACAAATTCCAGTTGCAACAATTAATGCAATCAGTGAGCCCGGAATTGTTTTGCTGATTTTAGGCCATCCAAGCTGAATCCCAATTACTAACAGACCTATTCCTAAGGCCATAAGATTGACTTTGTTTATATGTGCAAAGGTTGTCCATAAACCTGCAAATATTTGACTTGAGCCTTTCACCTTGAGGCCAAGAAGATTATTCAATTGACCACAAAAGATAATAATGGCGATTCCGTTTGTAAAGCCAGTAATCACAGGATAAGGAATAAATCTAACTAAATTCCCCATTTTCGTAAGACCCAATATGACCTGAATAAGGCCTGCAATAAAACCAGCCAGCCAAATTTTCTCAATGCCATATTTATTGACAATTTCAATTAATATGACGGCCATTGCCCCAGTCGGTCCAGTAATCTGAAAGTTTGACCCTCCAAACAATGAAGCGAGAATACCAGCAATGATTGCAGTATATATTCCAGCCTGAGGATCAGCCCCACTTGCAATTGCAAAAGCGAGAGCTAAGGGTAAAGCAACAATCGCAACGGTTATACCAGCTATTAAATCCGACTTCCAATATTTGAAACTTAGATTCAGAAAACCATTGAAATGAAAATCGAATGAAATCTTTTGAGAAAAACTTTTGGCAGAATCAAAAAATGACTTAGCTCTTTTATTTATCTTTCTGCCAAGTGATTGAAAATTACTACCGCTAGAGATCCCATGGGCAACATTATGAGGCTCTTCTAGTAAGTTAGCCTTTGAATTAGCACGTAAATTACCTTGTGAATTATCTTCTTGAGAATTATCCTCTTGACACTGGGCTTTTAAATTGGGCTTTAAACTACTAGGATCTTCCATTTCAGCTGATAAAAAGATTTAGCACATTTGCAAGACTTAGATTAATAAGTCCTGCAAATGAATTAGTTGCGAATTAACTTTGCATAGCTTCGTAAACTTTATCCAAACAAAGTTTGTCCACTTGAGCGTAATTCATCACAAGATACACCAATTCTGGCAATCATAGACTTCTCGGCGGCTTTTCCATATACGCGTGGATCATAAACTTTTTTATTGCCAACATCACCATCAACTTTCAAAACACCATCATAGTTTTTAAACATATGATCTGCAATTGGTCTGGTATACGCATATTGCATATCAGTGTCCACATTCATCTTTACAACGCCGTATTCAAGCGTTTTATGAATTTCTTCAATAGTTGAGCCTGAACCACCATGAAAAACCAAATTCAAATTAGCACCCTTATGAGCTTTGGCAACCGCTGCTTGTCCGTCACGCAAAATAGCTGGCTTGAGCTTAACATTACCCGGTTTATAAACGCCGTGTACATTTCCAAAAGTAGCTGCAAACAGAAAACAATCGCTCAGTGTGCTCAATTGATCATAAACATAAACCATATCTTCTGGTGTTGTATAAAGCTTGTCATGAGGTGTATTTGAGGTATCATGTCCATCTTCTTCTCCACCGACAACACCCGCTTCTACTTCCAGAAGTAACTCCGTGCCTTGCATTTCTTTTAAAAGCTGTTTGGCTATTTCCATGTTTTCTTTGACTGAAAGCTCTGAGCCATCAAACATGTGTGAATTAAAAAGATTAGGCAAACCTTTTTCGCGTCTCTTTTTGGTTTCAGCAATTAATGGTCTAACGAATTTGTCCAATTTACCTGGCTGACAATGGTCGGTGTGAAGTGCAATATAAATATTGAATTTTTCTGCCATTTGATGAACATAATCAGCGATAGCAATTGCGCCGACAACCATATCTTTAATAACGGTTCCTGAGGCATATTCTGCACCACCAGTTGAAACTTGAATAATTCCATCAGATTTTTTTTCGGCAAAACCCGCAATAGCTGCACGAGCGGTTTCCATGCTAGTTACATTAATGGCTGCATAAGCAAATTTCTTCTCTTTTGCTGTACGGAGCATTTTTCGGTAAATTTCTGATGTTGCAACTGGCATAACTTTTCCCCTTTTTGATCTCTAGTCTAAATTTTTTTTGCTAAATATTTAAATTAAGTATTTAAAGCCGAAACAGTGAATCTCACACTTTGAATCTATCTGGGAATTCTAACAAAATAAACTCTGAATTCGTCTAATGATTTAGTCTTGATGGGATTCTGGACTTATTTCCTCTCTTATTGGCTTTTGATAGGCTAGCCTTTTTCTTTGATTTTTTATTTTGAATTATGACGATTCAATCAGCTGAGTTGAAATTGAATTGAGTCAGTTTTATTCGTTTATAATCTTTGAATCTATCAAGAATGTCAGTTGTAACTTCTTTATTTGTTTGAGTTTTGTGTTTCAGACCTTATTGGCTAGCCCAAGATATAAGCAAATCTGGCTAGTCAGCTTAAAACTTCACCTAATGGAAGAATCTTTATGCAAGCACCTGAGCAATTCAAAAAATTCTTTAGGCGCAGCGATCAAAATCGAGATCCAAAAACAGATCAGAAAAACAACCGAGAGAAGGATTTTCCTAAGATAAAAATAAATGAAAACCAAAACATGCCTAAAGACTTATATAGAGACATACAAAGCAAAGAAATACAAGGCAAAGAAATACAAGGCAAAGAAAGACAAAGTATAGAAAAACAAAGTATAGAAAGAGAGCGTGATTTGTTAGGTCAAAGTTTTTATAATCAAAATGCATTAGGTCAAAATAATCTCAGTCCTAATATCCCATTTATTCAACCCCGAACTCAATCGCAACAGAAAAAAACTTTTAATTTTGTGAGCTCAATCAAGAAATTTTCGACTATTTCCATTGCATTTATTAGTGCCGTTATTTTGATAGCTTCTTTGTATATTGCTTGTCGAGCTTTTGATTTTAATCCAATTGATAAATTTCTCAGCTTTTTTGTTAATCCAACTCCACAGAATTATCAACCATTTAAACCTTCTGGTCAGTTTGCTGCGGCGCTCGATTTTTTACCGCAAGATCGAAACTTGGCTGAAGAAAAACTCAAAGAATTACAAGGAATTGTTTCGCCTGCAGTTGATGCCCGAAGAAATTACATATTGGCGCAGATAAGCCAACGTTCAGGCAATCTGAAAGAAGCTTTTGATCTTTATTCCAAAATCAATTTGACAATTATTCCTTATTTAGCTGATCGAGTCTTATTGCACAAAGCCGAAATAGCTGGTGAATTGGGCGATGAGAAACTTGTAATTGATTATTGCCATCGAATCATTAATTATTTTCCGCATTCATTATCGGTGGCTTCCGCCCATTATGAACTTGGACGTTCTTTTCTTCGACAATCCAATTTTGCGGCAGCAGAAAGAGAATTTGCTAAAGTCAATTCGGAATTTCCTGGTACACAGCAATCAATCGGTGCGCTCTATTATTTGGGTAAATTGGCAAAAGATAATACAGTTAAAAATTCAGATTGGGAAAAGTATTTATTTGAAAGCCCCAATGGCCGTTTTTCGACTGACATTATTGCGGCTTGGACTGATGCCAATGTTGATCTCTCCAATTCTCAAAAAGCTGCAATCGGTCTCAGTTATTATGAAAAAGGCAATAAAGAGAAAGCTTATTCTTATCTATCAGCAAACCCCTCAGTATTTTTGTTCGAAAAAACTTGGCTTCCTTTAGCGCAAATTCAAATCGAAAAGAAATTAAAAGTTGAGGCAAATAATACTCTTTTGGAAGGCTTGAAGAGATTTCCTAATTCAGCCGCATATGATGAAGCAATTGGTCTATTAATTCGCAATTCCTCGGTCGCTGAATTTTCTTCATTTGTTCAGACTTTGACTAATTCTTCTTCCAGAGAGAAAGCTGCTTATTTAATTTGGAAATTAGCCTCAATCTCAAAAGATGCTGAAAAGAAAAATCTCTGGGTGAAAATTCAAGAAGAATATCCTGAGACTTTATTGGCTGAGAGAGCATCTTCGGAGAGATTTTGGGAAGCCTATAAATCTGGTCAAATTGAAACAGCCAAACAAATTGGGCTTGTACATATTAAGAAATACAATACTCACAGAGGCACAGCTAAAGTTAGGTTTTGGTTAGCGAAGCAAGCTGAAATAGAAGGTGATCGTTCTCGCGCAGCAACTCTGTATCAAGAAATTCTCAACTCACAACCCGCAAATTATTACACTTACCGTGCTCAGGGTAGACTTAAGTCTCTGAGTGGTGGAATTGATCCAGGTTGGTCTTTAGCTTCAGGCATAACTTTGGGCAATGGATCGCCAAGCTTTCAAGCAGAAGACTTTCAGACATTAAGACAAAGTTTGAATCTTGCAAGCGATAAAACATGGACTTGGCCATTGCCTCTCGAAGAAATTAGCCGTTTGCATCCAACTTTGCAGGATTTACTAATTTTGAATTTATGGCAAGAATCTCAGAGCCTAATGCCAGCACATTATGAAAAAGATTATCCAGCTTTGCATGCATGGTATTTGGTGCGAGTTCAAGAAAAAGTAACCGATGCAATTCGAGTGGCTTCTTCTCAAATCGAAAAACGCAAAATGAGAATTGGTGAAGGTCTTGATTATTGGCTCATTAGCTATCCTTTTGTTTTTTCTGAATTCTCATATAGAGCATCGGTGAAACAAGGTTTTGATCCATTGCTTTTACAAGCTCTGATGCGTCAAGAGTCGCGCTTTCAGCATAGGGTAGTTTCTTCAGCTAAAGCGATTGGATTGTGTCAACTTATGCCTGGGACAGCCAAAGAAGTTGCCTTCTCAGTTGGTGCACCTACTCCTGATTTTGAAATGCTTTGTAATCCGGCATACAATATTGAATTAGGCGCAAAATATTTGGGTGATTTGATTAAGCAATTTGGTGGACAAACTCAATTAGCAATTGCCGCTTACAATGCTGGGCCAGGTTCGGTGAATAAATGGCTAAAAGCAAAACCTAATATTGATCCTGATTTATTCGTTGAGACCATTCCATTCAAAGAAACTCAAGGATATGTGATTAATGTTTTTGAGAATTATTGGATTTATGGAAGCCTTTATGATGTGGTTTATTCGGGCAAAAGGCCAAAAGTTGCAATTAGTCCCGTATTGAAAAGTGGCACACAGTTAGAGAATTCAATAATGATTAGTTCTAATTCATTAAATTCAAGCGGAGCTAATCCAAACAATAATGTAGATTTACATGAAATTGAAAGTGGCCTAGATTATCCCTCTACCGTGGATGAGTAAGCGAAAAAACAAAAAGCACTGTGACCTTACACTAACACTGAATCATATTTTAATAAGTATTTCTTATTTGATTTGTTGTCCTTTGAAGCAATTCATGAAAATATAGGATACTCAAACTCAATAATTGACAATGATAATTACAAAAGTTGCTTTAAAAAACTGGCGCAATTTCAAACAGGCCGAGGTAACACTAGATAGCAGATGCTTTATTGTTGGTCCTAATGCTTGCGGGAAATCAAATTTCCTAGATATATTTCGTTTTTGCAGAGATTTAGTAAAACAAGGTGGAGGCCTTCAGAAAGCTTTAAGTGATAGAGGGGGGTTATCTAAAATTCGCTGCTTGACCTCGAATTCTTCAGAACCTGGTATTGAATTAAGTATCCATCTTTTAGATAACGACGAAACAAGCTGGACATATGAAATTGGGGTCTCAAGGGAAAGAGGGAGAAATGGAAGATCTCTTTTGAGATTTGAAAAAGTATACAAAAACACGAAATTAATTCTTGAACGACCAAATAAACTTGATAAAAAGGATGATTCACTTTTAACACAAACTCATCTAGAACAAATCAATTCCAATGCTGCTTTCCGTGAAATTGCCAACTTCTTTAATGCGACGACCTATTTACACTTAGTTCCTCAACTAATAAGATATGCTCATGCTTTCCCTTCCGAAAGCTTAGAAGGAGATCCATTTGGTCGTACTTTTTTAGAAAAAATAGCTAAAGCTTCAGACGGAACTAGAGAGAAAAAACTAAAGAAGATTGAGCAAGCTTTACAAATAGTTCTACCTCAATTTGAAGAATTGAAATTTCAAAGAGATGAAATCAATGGACTGCCTCACTTAGAGGCAATTTACCAACATTGGCGTGCAGGGGGAGCTGGTAGACAAAGAGAAGATCAATTTTCAGACGGAACCCTAAGACTAATAGGGTTATTTTGGTCTCTTTTAGAGAGCAACTCTTTATTACTTCTAGAAGAGCCCGAGCTGTCTTTGCATTCAGAGATTATACAAAAATTACCATCACTTATATATAGACTTCAAACCTCTCAGAAGAGACAAGTTATTTTAACTACTCACAGCACAGATCTATTATCTGATGAAGGAATATCACCCAAAGAAGTCTTGATCTTTACCCCAGAGAAGCAAGGTACCAGTATTCAGAAAGCATCAGATGATAATGAATTAATGACTTTAATAAATACTGGATTCAATATAGGAGAAGTTGTTAAACCAAAAACAAAGCCTAAAGATATAGACAAACTATCCTTTTTTAAATGACAATTTATCTGAATTTAGCTGTAGAAGATGATTTGAGTGAGGCTGTTTTGAGAAAAGTCTTAAAGGGATTAAATTCTTCTTTTGAAGTTAACCAAGTTTTCAAGAAAGGTGGATTTGGTTATTTGAAAAAGAAAATTGAAGGATTTAATAATGCTGCCTCATTTATTCCTTATCTAGTTTTGACCGATTTAGACAATGCAATATGCCCAACAGAATTGATCAATGATTGGTTAAAGTCGCCTATGAATCCTAATTTGATTTTCAGGGTAGCTGTTAAAGAAATAGAATCTTGGGTTTTAGCTGATAGAGAGTCATTTGCTAAATATTTGGGAATTCCCAAAAGTCAAATTCCATGTGAGACAGACTTATTGGAAAGTCCTAAGAAAAAGATCTTTTCACTTGTAGAAAATTGCCATAAGAGAGATATTCGAAATGCAATACTTCCTTTCGCAGGAGCAAAAATAGGACCAGACTATAATGGTGAATTAATTCAATTTGTTTATAAGAGTTGGAATATGCATTCTGCCTCAGAGAACTCTCAAAGTTTGAGGCGAATTATTCAGAAACTCAAACTTTTTCATCCTCTTCTTTAAATCGAATTTTTTTGCAGGAATTTAGATTATTTTTCTCTAGCGATACAATCTAATGTAGAGTACTCAAAAAAGTGTTTAAGCTCATTAATAGCTTGTCCTCTATGGCTAATTTTGTTTTTGTCTTTTAGGCTTATTTCTGCTGCCGTGCAATTGAAGCCATTGGGAATAAAGATTGGATCATAACCAAAACCATAATTTCCTGAAATTGATTCAGCTATATCTCCATTCCACTTTTGTTCTGTTTGCCAAATTAAATTGCCGTTTACATCGACCAAAACCAATGCGCAAACAAAACAAGCTTTGCGATTGCTTGTTCCAGTCAACCTTTCCAGTATTTTATTCATTCCATTACCATTTGCAAAATAGCGAGCCGAATAAATACCTGGTTCTCCTCCCAAGGACTCAACGCACAAACCAGAATCATCGGCTAAACAAATAATCTCATTATCTAAATTGAGATTTGCAATTATTCTGGCGCTGGCTTGGGCTTTGATGAGAGCATTTTCTAAGAAAGTATTTCCATTCTCCTCACAATCAAAGTTTTCACAATAATCGGTAATTGATTTGATTTTCTTACCTGAATCAATTAAAGCCTGTTGAATTTCTAAGACTTTCCCTTTATTGGTAGTCGCCAATACTATTTCGCAACCTAGCAATTTTTCAAACTTATTCATTAACACTTAGTCCAAACAGAATTTGCCTAATTTGCCTTCTCTAAATTGATTAATAAATAGATTCACCTTTCTTTCATTAACAAATCCAATCTCTGGATCGGCAAACTCAGCATATTCTACAGGAAGCTTGTATTTGTATTTTTCTTGCAAAATTGTAATTAAAGTTTGAACTAGTAAACTTTGATCAAAAAGCTTTTCAGGAAGAAGCCCACAAATTCCCAACTTAATTGAGGTTTCCATTTCAACCGAATATGCCATTAATCCAGGCGTATCTAGAAGGTCAAATCCATGTTTTCCAGTAATCCATTGCATATGTTTGGTAACGCCTGGTTTATTACCCGTTTTTGCTTTTTTCCCAATTCCCAAAAAGGAATTCAAAAAAGTAGATTTCCCAACATTGGGTAAGCCACAAACGCCAACCCTAAGATTCCGTTTACGCCCCTGAACTGACAACCTATCAAACACTTTTGTTGATTCGTCCTTAATTTGCTTAATTAATTTATTTCTCCACAGATGGGGCTTGCGTGAATCAATTAACAAAATTTGCTTCGAGTCAGCTCTCTCAGAGAAGTCTTTAGGAGAAACCAAATCCGCTTTTGTAAGAACCGTAATAATTGGCTTTGATTTACATAAGTGAGGCCAATGAGGATATTTGCCGCTTTGAGGAATGCGCGCATCAACTAATTCAATTACCAAATCGAGCAATGGAAGCCATTTCTTTTTCAGCTCATCTTCGGCTGCCTTTATATGTCCTGGATACCAAGAAATTTTGCTAGCTAAAGATTTATTAGAATTTTCTTTGGCCTGATTATTTTTGTTTTTTCCAACTTTATTCTTTTGAGAATTTGGTTCAGCCTCGTCTAATACAGCTTCTTCAATCTCGCTTTCTAAATCTTTTGTTTCATGATCAGAATCTGATTCCAAATAATTTTCTTCGGTTTCGATGATGGGAATTTCTTTACTTAAAGGCATGACTTAGCAATTCACAACAGGCTTTTGATTAGCATTTGAAAGCTGTTTCAAAACATTCGGTCTAACAAGTATAAACTGACAACCTCAATAAACCCTCTTCACAAATATTACAAAGCTAAATCATGATTCATTCTTACGTTGTTGATTTTGAGGATTTTGGTTTTGATTGGTAAATCCCCCTTTTAAAGAATTAACTTGCAAACTTTCAAGCTTGATTTTGTGTTTGGCTAAATTTTTCTCCAGCTCAGAGACTTGGTTTTGCAACAATTTGGCAACTTCCTCGGAGCTCACAATATTGGCAATTACGCTTCTAGAGATAGGATCGTATTGAACGCTTACTGATTTCAGGTCTTGCAGAGAAGGAAAATCTATCGAGAGACTAAGCTTTTCCTTGTCCAGATTGACAATTGGATCTGAATTTCCATTGATAAAACTTTCTCTTAGATTTTGCAACTTCAGAATTTCAGACATATTAAATCTATCTGACGGAGCTTCTAAAAGAGAATTATTATCCGCTAAGCTTTGATTGTTGGGCTGAAAGAATGATAGATTGAGTGAATTAACAAAATCTTGACTTTGTAAGCTCTCTTGAAGCTTTTCTTCAGAATCTTCGGCAAAGAGATCTTTACTCTTTTTACTAATCGCATCTTTTGAGGAATCGTTAAGACTAGAGCCTAGGTTAAGATCTTCAGCTTGGAAATCCTCATCACCAGAGACATTATAATCAGAGCTTCTATTACCAAATTGGCTTAATTTGCTTGCGGCTCTTTTGATTTCATTCAAGAAAGAAGTTGAAGGGAATTGGTTAGAAGAACTTATTTGGGCTGTGGCTCTAGAGAATTTATTTGATAACGCATTAGATGCAGCGCTAAACAAAGAAAACTCTCCGGAAGAGGAGTTAGAACCCAAAGATTTTCCTGACGGATTTGTTAATGAATAAGTGCTAGCTTGGTTTTGCATGCTTAATCTTGAATGCTTAAATGCTTAATTGTGAATGCTTAGTTTTGAACTTTTCTAGCCTTGCCCTGGAGTCGGCTTATTCATTGGCCTGCAAATCTGCTTTAGATTGATATTCTTTTTCTTCTTCATCTCTAAGTCTTTTGATTATGAGGCCCATTTCATTTAATTGAATTTCTTCTTTCCTTAATTCTTCTTTGTCATACTCCTCTCTTTTTTTATCTTTATGGCGTTTGAGGATTTCAGCTTTTTGTTGAGCTTCGACCAATTCCTCTTGAGCCAGCCTCAATTCTTCTTTGGCCTTTACTAAGTGTTCTTCCAAATCTTCTTTCATTTTCTTTAGGTGTTTCAACCTATTTGTATAAAGAATTGGTGAGGCTAAACCCTCTTTTGTCATCAAAGTTTTTTGAGTTTGAAGTTGATCTTTTTTGTTGTCGGCAATTTTGCGTTTGATATCAGTAACTTTAGCGGCCGCTTCCTGAAATTTAATTTTGACTTTTTCAAGCTCTTGTTCTCGAAGATTTAAAACTCTTTCGAGCCTATATTTGAAGCTAGCCATTTTGATTAATTCTTACTTTTTAATTCTTGTTTTCTTAATTTACGGCCTGAATGTTTTTAGTTAAATCTATTTAAATTATCTCTTAACGAATCCTTACTTATCGATTTGTATCATCAAAAGTAACAGGTTAGCTAATGATGAGAAATTAACTTAAAGCTTTTAATTTAAGACTTTATCCTAATTTGAAAGCAGCAAGTTTAAGATTCTCATTCATTAATTCAAAAAACATATGACCAAGGCTTCTAACATCATGGCACTTGAAAATATTTTGGCTCAAGACAATTCCTGTAAAGGGGCAGATATTATCAATTTTCCACAAAAAATCAATCCTATAAGGCCAGCTGCTCTATCTGATATAAAGAATATAGTTGAGCTTTGGGCCAATTCAGCTACTTTGCGTTATTTCTATGATCCAATTCGTTGGCGATGGAAAGGCAAAGCCTCTGAAATATGGTCAGATTATGCCACTGAAATAATTAGTGATACAAACAGGTTTCTTGTAATTTGTGATTTAAAGGATAATGGACTTTCAGGCTTTCTGATTGCTCGAATTGAAGAGCTTCCTGGATATTATGAAGCTAGATATAGCCTTACGATTGAAGATTTTTATATCCGCCCGAAAGACCGCAATATTTCTGTCTTAAAGCAAATGATGGATACTCTGCTCGGAGAAGCTCATGAAAGTAAGAATATTTTGAGCGGTCGGGGAATTATTTCCCTCAAAATTGAAATACTTGATTCAGAAGATTCAGTTGCAACATTATTGGAAGAAGCAGGCTTCAGAAAGAGCTCTTCTACTTATACTGTTTCTGTAAATTGATGGATTTTAGTCAATAGCTAAATAAAATTTAGTTTCTGAAATAATGCAAAGGACAGTTTAGTTCTTAACAATGCATCCTTGGCAGCTCGCTGAATCAGCAGTAACCCGTTTAATTAACCTAATGAAGAACTTTATAATCTGGAAGCCTCTTTGACTTGATCGAGAGCTTCTTGAATTTCATTGACTTCTTGATTTAGTTTTTCCATTTCTTTTTTCATCTCTGCTTTAGTCTCTTCAGAAGCATTCTTTGCAAAACCAGGATTATTAAATCTATCTTCAAGTTTAGATTTTTCATCTTTTTTCTTATTTAAGTCTTTTTCCAGAATTTCCCGCCTCTCAACTAAATTGACTGATTCAGGGATTTCAATGAAAAGTGTCAAATAAGAATCTACCGTTTTCTGAATTGGTTTATATATGCTCTGAGAAGGCTCAAAATCTTTAGACCTTGCAAATGAATTCCAATCAGAAATGCCATCGAGAATAACTGCCTGCGAAGAACTCCCTGACGCGCTTGTTCCTATAATGAAATTGGCTGATAAGTTAAGCGTTTTTTGTCTAATTGAATTTAAGCTTCGCTTGGCCTTTTTGATAATTTCAATTTTATTCGTACTATCAATGATTATTTGTTTTTGTTCATCAGTTAACTCAACAGCTTGAGGATATTCAGCAAATGCCAATCCACTTTGCTCACCAGTCAGAGTCTGCCAAATCTCTTCTGATACAAATGGAATAATAGGATGAAAAGCTCTAAGAACTTGTTCAAGTATGTAAATGAGCGTTTGCTTTGTTGTGTTTTGAGTTTGCTCACCCCCCAACCAGAATGAGCTGCAGTTCCCGCCTTGCGACGCCCTTGGCACGGTGAGCTTTAAAGTAGCATCAAGATCTATATCGGTTTCCTGCTTACTTGGGTTCACCCCCCAACCCCCTTGGCAGGGGGAGTTTAAAGCCTGTTTTCTAGCTTGAATGCATTCTAAGAGATTCTTTTGGACGATTTCAATGTTATTTAGAACTTCAACATTAGGGAACCTAATTACTTCAATTCCAACAGCATTAAGAAAATTAGTTCTTTCCTGATCATAATCTTTTTGTTCATTGTGAATTTCTCCATCCACTTCAATTGCAAGAAGTAGCTCTGAACAATAAAAATCTAGAACGAAATTATTAACTGGTTTTTGCCTTGTAAATTTATAACTAGTTTGACTACTTCTCAAAACCTCATTCCAGAGCTTTTCCTCAGCGGCTGTAGGATTCTCTCTCATTTGCCTAGCAACTTCCAATAATTCCACATTGAATTTCAAGGCACCTGTTTCATACAGAGCTTCCGAATCAACTTCTTTATTCCCCCTGCCAAGGGGGTTAGGGGGTGAACCCACTGGATTGACAACCAAACGGCCTTGATTTGAACCTGAGGCTGATTGCTGATTAAAATCAATCTTGGCTAACTCTAAATACCAATCGCAAAAATCATCCCAGACAAAATCTTCCAAAGACTTACTAAATTCAGCAAATCTGTAATTTTCCAAATGCTCATTGGCTTCTTTGAGTACTTCATTCCATCGTCCTAAAATCCAAAGATTAGCCGTATTTGTATCTGGATTGATTGCAAGTGCTGATATAACCTGATCAATGTTTTTCCTCACAAGAGGCATAGCCGAAGCCTCTCCAACATTTTGAAGAACAAATTTAGTTGCATTCCAAAGCTTATTTATGAATCTGCGTTTATTCTCCAATTCAGGCGATGACCAGCTACCATCTTTTTCTTTTTTGCCAGGGAAACGAGTATCTTGATTTGCAAAAATACCAACTGAACAATACCAAAGACGGCTAGCATCAGCTCCATATTTATTCACCAATTCAATTGGATCAATGGCATTACCCTTTGATTTGCTCATACGCTTACCATCAGGTGTTTGCAAAACTGGATGAATGAGAATATCAGTAAATGGCAATCTATCAGTCATCTTGAGCGCAGAAAAAATCATACGTGAAACCCACAAATTGATAATTTCGCGCGCCGTCATCAAAATACTAGTCCATGGTTTCTTCTTCTCGTTCGGAGCTTCTCCCTTATAAAGAGGCTGAGGAGTATCTGGCCAACCCAGTGTTGCAAATGGCCATAGTGCTGAACTAAACCAAGTATCAAGCACATCATTGTCTTTTTTGTAACCAGCCAATTCCAAAACCTTCTCAAAAGCTTCATCTGAACCCAATAAAACAACCTGTGCAGATTCCACTCCATATTGGAAAATATATTCATTATCTTTCTTGTCACCAATTACAAAGCTTGGATGATGTGCATCACTTCTGAGAGTTGGTTTATTTGTATAGCCAGCTTCTTTTGATAAACGCTTAAACTCATTCACAATGCTTCCATGCATTTCTTCCGCTTTTTGAGAATCATTGAGCGCGGCCAAATCTAATGGCTTACTCCAAACAGGAATCGGATGGCCCCACCAAAGCTGCCTACTAATACACCAATCCTGAATATTTTCTAACCAATCGAGATAAGTTTTGCCATAACGCTCGGGAAAGAATTTAACTTTCAGGAGATCTTCTTGCTCCCCCTTAGAAGGGGGTTGGGGGGTATAAGCATTAATTGCTAGCTTTGCCAATGGCTTCATATTTACAAACCATTGCTTCGACAAATAAGGCTCAATGACATTTCCGCATCTATCATGCAAAGCAGCCGCCTGAGAATATTTTTCTTCTTCAAGCAATAATTCCTGTTCACCCAAAATCTTGAGTACTACTTCTCTAGCTTTGAAACGCTCTAATCCATGAAATTCAGCGGATATAAACTCCAAAGGCAATAACTGGGCTTTTTCATTGAATATATTTATTGGTTCAAGGGTACCTTCTGACAAGGCCGAGAGGGGATTTGCATTCCATTCTTTCGCAATTTCTTGATCATTGAAATCATGAGCGGGTGTAATCTTGAGAGCGCCAGTCCCAAAATCCAACTTTACTGATTCGCTCAAAATAACAGGAATTTCTTTCCCTGTGAGAGGTAATTTGACTTTGACAGCTTGACCTTGTTTGATTAAATCTATAAGGCTTTTGTAACGAATATCTTCGGGGTTAATTGCAACTGCCACATCTCCAAAAAGCGTTTCAGGTCTACTTGTCGCAACTACTAGGTGAGACACCCCCATCCCCAGCCCTTCCCCCATAAAGGGAGAAGAGAGCAAATCAGTATTACTTCCTTTCTCCCCTTGTGCGCCTTGCGTCGTGGCAGACTTGTGTGCTGGAGAGGTGCCCGAAGGGTGGAGAGAGGGGGATAAATCTGGCTGAACTAACTCATATTTGATTTTGTAAAGCTTACCCATTCTATCCTCATGAATAACTTCCAAATCAGACAAGCTGGTCAAACAATGTGGACACCAATTAATGAGTCTTGTACCTTGATAAATTAATCCCTGTTTGAATAATTCAAAAAATGTTGTGCGGACAGCTTTGACATAACCAGGATT
>DUDU01000129.1 GCA_005110395.1 Candidatus Melainabacteria bacterium
CTGATGGCAGATTTGTAAAGGTAGAGGGTTTTGCAAATATTTATCAACGTTTACCTTATAGTATGTTTTCGACTAGCTTGACTGGACAATGGGCACCGCAAGCAACACTGGGTACTGAGCATTTAGTAATTGGTGGAATGTATTCAGTACGTGGATATCGAGAAGCTATACTCAATGGTGAGCAGGGATTTCTGAATCGAAATGAATTGCAATTAGCCTTACCTCAAAATAAAAATAAAAAAATTGAATTTCTTAGACAGCGCATAGTCCCATTAGCTTTTATTGATCAGGGAATGATATCCTTTGCCTACAATACTGATAATCAAGTTCAATATATTGCATCAGCTGGAGTAGGAACAAGAATTAATACTAAGTTTTTGGATTTGGATTTGATATTTGGTTTTCCGTTTATTGAACCCGCCAGATTTGATATTAATCGTGGTGGCCGCCTGCATTTCAATGTACGTTTCAAGGCTTTTTAGGAGAGACATATTCATCATTAAGAATATTGCAGTGTAGTAATACTATTTTTTGTAGGTGCTTTATCATAATCACCCTGAGGTTTATAATTCCAAAAGTTTATGAATTTATTATTAGCATAAAGTCCATCTTCAATTAATTTAATTCCTAGTGAACATGATAATAATTTTTGCAAAACAAACTGTCTAGCTTTATCTCTTTTAGAATTATTTTGATCTGTTTTAAAATCCTTTGCATAAATTATTAATCCTGCAAAAAGATCGGCAAGTTGAATTAATGGACAGTTTAGAGATTGCTGTTCAGTATATTTGCAAGCGTAAAAAACTGGAGTCTTCAAATATCCGTTATATTCTGCACCTTTAAATCCTGAAGCATTATGGAATTTTTTCACTTCTTCTAAGTTCATAGAAGAGCCTTCATCTAAGTATAAATTCCAATTCATTGTTTCAATACCATATACAGTATCCCTCCAGCTTTCAAATACCTTACAACCTAGATTGAAGTACATCAATTGAACGTTTTTTTGTTTATCAATCCCTTTTACCTGGTGGCGTGAATCCATCTTATCCCAGATAATTGTTTTAATCCTCAGATTACCTTGGTTTCTTGCAACAAAATCAAGAAATTCGTTTGCTATCAATGATTGTGAAGAATCACCATTCAACTTATTCCATTTAAATTCAGATGTATTATTGCATTGTAAAATTTCTTCTAATTCACTTAAGTATCTGGTAACTAAGCCATACCTTATGCTGACCATTGAGATGGATCCATACCGACTACCACCATTAATTCCCGATTCGTCAGAGAAAATCGCATACGAGGGAATCTTTGGTTTTTTATTACGGATAATAACGTTCAAAATGTCATCTTAAGCAGAATAATATTTTATGAATGATACCTTATTTTGAGCTATGAAAACTTTTATGGAAAACCCTAAATCAACGATTAGGTTTACTTTTCACTACTTTCATGAATTGGAGATATCTATTTTGTTCTTCAACTATTTAAATCAGAATAATCATGGATAAATTAATTATAAAAATAAAAGCTTAGAGTATTTATTGTGACTCAAACTAAAAACGTAATTTTATTTAAGGGTATATATGGAAAGTATCAGTTCTTTGTTGAATACTCCAATTGTTGAGGAATTATATATTCCACTTACCAGATCCATTTGCTATCATCGAATTCGCTCAGTTGATGAGATTCATCATGATAGGATGAAAAATGAACTCACACACAAGAGATTGGGGTATAGACAATGATAGATAATCAAAAAATGGAACAAGTATCGGGTATTTTTAATTCATCAAAGAATTTAGAACCACTTATTGATGGCTTGCGGAGTATAGGAATTCAAAATGAAGACCTTAATATAGTAATGTCTGATCAAACGAAAGAATACTATGAGTCCAATTCTGACAATATTTCACTAAAAGAAAACGTGCTTGATAAAAACAAAATGTCAGAAGGTTTAAGTACCGGACTAGTTTCAGGTGGTGTAATAGGTGCAATTATAGGTGGACTCACCTTGATAGGTAGTGTTGCAGTTCCTGGAGCAGCGCTTCTTGCGGCTGGGCCAATCATCGGTGCATTAACTGGTGGTGCAACTGGGGCCGTTGCTGGTGGGTTAGTCGGCTCTCTTGTTGGAATGGGTATTCCTGATGACCAAGCAAAAGAATATAACAAAGCCATAAACGAAAAAAGCTCTAACAATGTTTTGATAATTGCTCAAGTAATGAGAGAGAATGCTGAAGAAGCACGAGCCATGTTTGCAAGATATGGAGCCCAAAGAGAAAAAGTTAGAGCCTAAACTGATTACGAAAAAATACACTAGTACGTTCTGAGTTGATTTTAAAAACCTCATAAAATGGTGGGGAGCAAAAAAGATTCCTATTCTGCTTTGCTCCTCTCATTATTGTTTTGATATCGTTTATTCTCTTTGATTAGGTAGAATTTTTTTACTTGATTCATACTGAGAACGATCAATTCATTATGCAAATTACATTTGAGTCTTCAATTTGTTTGCAAAAAAACAACTGAAATTAGTTACCAGTTTTACTTTTCACTACTTTCATAAATTTGGCATATTTGTTTTGTTCTTCTACTATTTGGTTGAATAATTCTTGAACATTGGCTTTCTCGTTGGACTTAGCTATGACGATCAGCTCTCTTAGATTAACCTCAATTTCATTTTCTGCTTGAGTAATTAGTGATAACCTAGCTGGGAGTGGTTTCCATAATAGTGTTTCCTTGGTATCTTTCAATGTTGGATCTTCGATTATATACTCAGATATTTTTCGAATTAATTCTTCATCAGAGGTCAGAAGTAATAATGAGAGTATTAGTTTATCGGTTCTATTATTTTGTTTTTTTGCTAAAGTCGAGGTATATCCTCTCAATATTTTCTTTTGATTGTTTTTATTATTACCTGAAAATCTAGATGAATTACCATCAGCCTTGAAAGTATTGCTAACAGATTCGGAATATGTTTTGTGCGAATCTATTTTCTTGCTCAACATTTGCATAATAGTCGATTTTGTAAATGACAATTCACGTGCACAACTTTCTGATAATATTTCACGTTCAATTGGATCTTGTACTTTCGCAATTAATTCAATTAAATTATTTAGTGTTTCAGAGCGTTCAGTCGTATTATCTAAATTAGTATTTTGTACTTTATTCCTAATCAAAAATGGATAAGCTGCAGGTAAATTTTCAAGTAATTTATCCATTTTTTCAATACTGTTTTTAATCAAATACTCATCAATATCTTTGGAATCATCATCGAATTGAAGTACTTGCAATTCAAGTTTTTGACTAAATTTAGATTCTTGAAATACATTCAAACTAGATTCTAAGGCTCTTAATCCTGCATTATCAACATCAAAACCGAGTATAATCCTACGGCTCAAATTTGATTGATAGAGTATCGAAACTTGCTCTTTGGTAAGTGCTGTACCTAGGCTTCCAACAGCATAATCAATTCCTCTTTGATGCGCTTGAATAACATCAAAATACCCTTCGAGTAATAATACTTTTCTCTTTTCGCGAGTGAAATTACTTGCAATATTCCAACCAAATAAATGATGACTTTTATGATAAATTGGCGTCTCTGGTGAATTGAGATATTTTGGTTGGGTGTTTGTCTGAGTATTCTGCTGAGTATTTGATTCTAAGGCCCTAGCACCAAAAGCAATAATTCTTCCTTCTCGATCTTTAATTGGTATCATTAGCCTTCCACGAAAACGATCAATTACTAATTCAATATTATTTTTATCTTCTAGAAATAATCCGCAACGTATCAAGAACTCTACATTATTTATATATTCCGTAAATTCGGCATAAGTTTTTAAATGCTCAAACAAAGCAGTTTTATTTTGCAAACTGTAACCAAGCGAAAAATCTTTGATTGTGGCCTCACTGAGCTGACGAGTATTGAGCAAGTAATTTTGTACAGGCTTTGCTTCGGTATGCGTAGCTAAATTGTTTTCAAAAAAATCAGCAGCAATTTTATTAAGCTTAAAAAGAAGTTCTTGTTCCTGAGATAGTTCAGGAGATTTTTCTCGTTGCATAATTTCAATTCCACATTCTTCCGCTAATTCTTTCACCACATCCATAAAAGGAGTCTTTTTATAATCCACCAAAAATTTCAAAAAATCTCCACTGGCTCCACAAGAAAAACATTTAAATATTCCCTTTGAGGGGCTAATGTGCATCGAAGGAGATTTATCATTATGAAAAGGACAAACTGAAACAAAGCTATTACCAGATTTTTTGACAGGTATATATTTAGAGATAATTGACAGTACATCAAATCTGTTTTTTATTTCTCTGAGAGCATCTTGAAAGCTAAGTTGAATTGCCATATTATTAGTTTTGTTCAATTAAGTTACTAATTCCAAAACAGCGGCTGTGAGCTTAGCAATTCCTTGTCTAACTTCAGAAATTCGCTTTGCATTCATATAAGCTGGTGTTGTAACAATTTTATTTTTTATATCAATTACGCAATCATTTGTCTGAGAAGCAATAACTTCGCAATCTAACTTTCTCAACTTTTCTGCAACTGGATCATTGACTTCACCAATTGTTATCGAGGGTTTGGCAGACTTTCCTAATACCAAAGCTACAATTGCTGGAGATATGCAAATTGCACCAATCGGCTTTTGAGCTTCGTGAAATTGAGTCAAAACTCTCTTGATCTCAGGATCAACGCTGGCATTTTCACCAAGCTTGGCAAAATCACATAAATTGAAAGCGGCTCCATATCCACCTGGAAGAATCAAAGCATCAAAATCATTGACTTTAAGATCAACAATATTTTGTATTTTGCCACGGCTAATTCTGGCTGACTCTTTGAGTTGATTACGCTTTTCTGTCGGCTCTTCCGTTCCAGTCACAAAATCCATTACTCTGCCTTGAGGTTTATCGAGCGCAAAACATTTATATTCAGCCCCCAATTCATCAATAGAAAGTAAAGTAAAAGTAGCTTCATGAATTTCGGAGCCATCCATACTCCCACAACCACAAAGAATAACGGCAATCTTTGGAATTCTTATTTCAACCATATGACAATTTACACTCGATTTTTAGCAACAATACAGAGAATTATACTTTTTCTGAATGCATCAATATTCTTATGCGTTGTGAAATCTCATCATCAGAAATGAACAGCCGCCAATTTATATGAATTTCCTGCACATAGTAAAAGTTTTTTAGGTACTGAAACAATTTCAGGATGACGGGCAAACCTCTCTCTCCTCGTCATGCTGAACTTGTTTCAGCACCTTCTATCCAAACGACATGAGAATTAGTTCCTGAGACAAGCTCAGGATGACGGAAATCATTCTTAGATCCTGAACTTGTTTCAGGATCATGAACACCAAACATAGGATGACAGAATCCCCACTCGTCATGCTGAAAATTAGTTCCTGAGACAAGCTCAGGATGACGAAAATCATTCTTAGATCCTGAACTTGTTTCGGATCTATTGCCACTTTGTTGATAAAATCAATTTCATTCACTGAATGGGTGGACTCAATGAAAAATGGTTTTGTTTATATTTTGACTAACTTTAATAAAACCGTTTTGTATGTTGGTGTAACAAGCAATCTTGAGCAAAGACTTCAAGAACATAGGCAATTGTCTGAAAGAGCATCAAAATTTGCAGCAAAGTATAAATGTAAATATTTGATTTACTACGAAAAGCATCAAACTATATCAGATGCAATTTTGCGAGAAAAACAATTGAAAAACTGGCATCGTGAATGGAAACTCAATTTGATTAGAGAAATAAATCCAGATTTTGAAGATTTGAGTGAAAGTCTCTGAACTAGATCCTAAGACAATCCTGAAAACAGTTCAGGACGGTATGACAGAAGCCCCCTCGTCGTGCTGAACTTGTTTCAGCATCTTCTATCCAAACGACATGAGAATTAGTTCCTGAGACAAGCTCAGGATGACGGAAA
>DUDU01000130.1 GCA_005110395.1 Candidatus Melainabacteria bacterium
AAAACCAAAGAATCTGATCTTTCAAATCAGCTTTCAATCCTAGATCTTTAATGGGACACTAATGAGAAATTATTGACTTTGCATTAAAACAAAAATGTGTAAGAGGCGTAACTTTTCAGCCGATACAAAGCGCAGGTAGAACTGAGAAATTTAATCCAGCTACTGACAGGCTTACTTTGAGTGAAGTGAGAAATGAAATATTGAAACAATCACCAATATTTAAATCTGAGGATATTATTCCAGTTCCCTGTCACCCTGACTGTATTGCAATGGCATATGCCCTAAAAATTGATGATAAAACTATTCCACTTACAGGAATACTCGATCCCGAAACGATAATTAAAGAAGGGCGCAATACTATCGTTTATGAACAAGAAGAAGGTATCAAAAATAAACTCATTGAATTATTCTCACTCAACCAAACACCAACTAGCTCAAAAGATAAAATTGCTGAATTGATGTGTTGCTTACCAGAAATTAAAATACCTTCAACTCTGAGTTATGAAAATATATTTAGAGTATTGATTATGGAATTTCTTGATCCTTATAATTTTGATGTTAGATCTGTCAAAAGATCATGTGTTCATATTGTTGATCCAGACGGAAGAATTATTCCATTTGATACTTACAATATTTTTTATAGAAATAACAAAATAGATGTTAATGAGTTAGCAAGAAAATCTTAGTTTATCTATTCATTTTGATTATTATTTCTGAATACTCACTTTTGTACCAGGAAAATAATAATTCAAGATTTGCTCGTGGGTTTTACCTAGCCTAGCCTGTTCAGCTGCTCCCCATTGGCACAATCCAACACCATGTCCAGCCCCTTTTGATTCTATTAATATTGATCCTGAATCCAATTTTTTGATTGAATATAAAGTACCTGGTATTTTTCCCCAACCCAAATTTTGCCCTATAGAAAGCCAGAATTGATAACCACTGATTATTTTAGTATTGTTGGAATTATCACCAAGTTTTATTTGTATTGGCCTTCCAGCTATATCTGTTTCTATGACCTCAATAGATAATGTTTTGAATATTCTTTGCAATTGCTCTGCAGAAATAACACTTGAATGTATTTTCCAAAAGGGTGAAATTGAACAATAAGAACAATTCACAGGTTTCAAATAAGGCTGCTTTTGGAAATTGTCTCCAGCAAAATAATTTTCAGAACTAGTTTTGCCTGCACAAGTTGAATGGTAATAAGCGTGAATTGGTTTGCTTTCATATGTGAGTATTTGCCCTTTCACTGATTGAGCCGCCTGTCTAACTTGTGTAGAAACATATTCCATACCCAAATATGCTTCATCTTGCGTGGAATCAACTAATGCTTGATTTGGTTTCATACTAGCTAGCCTGGTTTGAGTAAGAATTGCTTGTGCTTTCAAAGCCTCCGCCGGCCAATCTTTAGGCGTTTCACTTCCAACTACAACGGCTACATAATCATCAATCAATACTTCATTCTCAAGGTGAATATTGCAATTTTTGTCTGAATATATAGAAATTTTCCCAGTATATGTTCGGAAATTTGTCTGAGTATTTTGGATATTAGCTTTTATCGAAATACCTTTGCTAGTTGATGAATTCAAAACTAATTTGCCAGACTGAGTATTGAACGAAGTAATGAGTTTTTTGTTTTGCGAAATATTCAAATGATGATTTTTACATCTAATTGTGATTTCTTCTGGTGATATATATCCATTAAATTGAGGATAAATTACATTTGCATTTTCAATTATGACTTGCGAAATATTTGGGTAAGCATGAAACAATTTCACATGAACAGTTTGATTAGTCTTAGCTTTTGAAGGTTGATATGAGAAAAACAGTATCGAGCACAAAATCACTACTTGAATAATATGAGTATTCTTTTTTGAATAGTTTGAGAATAAATTTTTCAACTGAATATTCATACTTTTACCATTTGTGAGAAAAGATTTCTTTATGCGCTAACGGAACAGCTGTTTCTTGACTTGTCCCATGTGGCGCTAGTAAACAAAACACATATTGGGGATTATCATATGGGAAATATCCAGTTATTAAAGATTGAAAATATTCTTCTTTTATTTGATTTGAATTATTAGCTGAAGATTTTGAGAAATAGTTTTTGGAAACAAGTGGAATAGTACCAGTCTTTGCGGCAATCTTAAATTGATTTTCAGGATCGAGCTTACGCGCAGTACCATGCAGACAAGCTAATTTCATACCATTTTGCAAACCGATCCAAGTAGATTCAGACAAATGTAGCTTTATTGGTTTGAGAGAATGTTCACTATTACTATACTTAAAAAATAATTTCGGCATATTACCTTTCAGCGCAATTAATGACGTTAGCTGAATTATATGCAATAAATTAACGGCTGAGTCGGTATGCAAACCAAGTACAAAGTCCGTGAAATTACTTTGCATTTTATCTAATTTACTTTTATCTATAATGCCTTGATTGGGTACATTCGACAACTGATCAAGTGAAAAGAACTTTCTTAAGCTCCCCCTGCCAAGGGGGTCGGGGGGTGATAGTTGTGAATATAAGCTTCGGTCAAATCCAAATCTGGAACAATAATCTAAGAATAAAGTAGGACTAATTGACTGCGAAGCCTGTGCGAAAAACACATTGCATGAATGACCCAAAGCCTGAATGAGGCTGACCTTGCCATGAGCCTTTGTACACTTATATTCTTTTCCTTGAAACTTGATAATACCTCTACACTCATAAGTTTTTTGTGGTGAAATCAAATTTTCTTCGAGCAAAGTCGCCGTAGAAATCAATTTCATAATAGAACCAATTCGGCTTACAGGAAATATGCCATTTGAATTGATTTGAGGAGAACTAGAAAAAATTTGTCCTGTATGCAAATCAGCCCAAATAAAAATACCAGCTAGAATTTGTGACTGAGTCTTAGCCTCAATAGTGGAAGGAATTAGACTAAGACTGCTCAAATAAAATAAGGATTTCAAAAAGTCTCTTCTATTCATTTAAGTCCTCATAAAAAATTGATTCACAATGCAGAAAACAACCCAAAACCTTAATTCTCTGTAGCTTAAAGTCAGATGAATTAGTTCTGATTTTAATGCTTTCTGATTCCAGTTCAATAGTCATACTAAGCCAATCAAATAAATTAAAAATCCTTACAATCTTTCTAATCCAATTAAAACCAAATCGTAAAAGATGCTGAAATAAAATTAATTGATTCTGAAATTTAACAACATCTACCGAACCAAGCTAATAGAATTTCAAATTTGTATTCAATCTATTCTCACTTGACTAAATGCAAAATTATGATTTCATCAAAAGTATCTATGAAATCTTTATAATGTTTTTTTTAATCAGCCTGCAATTCAAGCAGATCCATCAAGAATACGTCAAACAATTTCCAAAAAAAATTGATCCGCTAACCTTTTCAGAACTCAGAGATGAACACAGGTCAAGAGGAAATGAATCTGTTTCCCAATATATTTTTAGACTTGTTAATTATTTGAGAGAATCTTTCAATCCTGTCTCCGAAGATAATAAGTAAGAAGGTGTATAGCAAGCTAAAATAAAGGGCTTCAACTAAGACTTTTCTATTTATCAATTGAATGCCAAGCCATAATTACAATCTCAAAGTTCGCATACCACCAAGCCCAACTGGCCCTTTACACTTAGGAACGGCCCGTACCGCTTTATACAATTTTCTTTTTATTCGCAAACATGGCGGACGTTTCGTTTTCCGCCTGGAAGACACCGACCGTGAAAGAAGCAAAAGCGAATATGTTGATGACATTATCAATGGCCTAAAATGGCTTGGCATAACATGGGATGAAGGACCCTTGCGTCAAAGCGAACATATTGCTCGTCATCAATTTGTTGTGCGTGAGCTCCTCGCCAAAGGGCAAGCCTATGAATGTTTTTGCTCTCAAGAAGAATTAACCGAGATTCGTCAAGCTCAGAGAGCCATGAATCAAGTTGAAGGTTATGATAATCGCCACCGTACGCTCACCGACGAACAAAAACAAGAATTCAAAAATCAAGGTCGCAAAGCCGTTATTCGTTTCAAGCTCCCAGATCAATCCGAGATTTGCTGGGATGATTTGATTAGAGGCAAAATGGTGGTGAATACCTCTGACCTGGGCGGCGATCCAGTGATTGCAAAAGATAATGGCGATGTACTTTACAACTTTGCGGTGGTGATTGACGATCATGATGCTGGAATCACGCAAGTCATACGTGGAGAAGACCATTTACACAATACGGCCAAACAAATCCCGATTTTTGAAGCAATGGGATGGGATATACCTGAATTTGCGCATGTACCATTGATTTTGACTTCAACTCGCGAAAAGCTCTCAAAGCGCAAACACGGTGATATAGCCAGCATAGCCAAATATATTCATGAAGGTTATTTACCCGAAGCAATTAGTAATTATTTAATCGCTATGAGCTGGCAATTCAAACTACCTTCGGAAGATTCAACTCAAGCAAGAGAAGTTTTCACTGTAGCCGAAGCAACTTCAGTTTTCGAGCTCAAAGATATTAGTAAAAGTGCTGCAATTTATGACCCTCAAAAGCTTCATTGGTTTTGCAAAGAACATTTCAAACTTTTGACAGCCACTGAAGTTTTCAGGAGAGCCAAACCATTTTTGGAAGCTGAAAATCTTAATCTCGCTCAATACTCAGAAGAGCATTTGCTTCAAATGATTAGCTTGGTCAAAGACGGCTTAAATACTCTCTCCGAAATACCTCATCAATTAAAATTCTTTTTCAAAGATATCAATTTTCATGAACTAGAGCACGAAGCTAAGGAATGCTTAGAAAATCCTGAAGCAAAGCATATTTTGATTGAATTTTTGACTTTGGTTTCGGAAACAGATACAGCTTCATTTGATAAAGAAAAAGCAAATGAATTATTGGCGCAACTTGCCGAAAAAACCAAAATCAAAAAAGGTAAAAAACTTTTCTGGCCTTTGCGTTCAGCCATTTCAGGCAATACTCATGGCCCTGATTTAGTTTCGATTTTGTCAATTCTCGGAATAGAAAATTTAATACTAAGAACTAAAAAAGCTTTA
>DUDU01000131.1 GCA_005110395.1 Candidatus Melainabacteria bacterium
ACTTCCGTGATCAGGTAACTTTATACAAAAAAGGAGATGAACCAACTTCATTCTTGGCTTCAGCTCAATCAAGCGCGAACAATGGTTGGGGAGGTACTTACGATAGTGGACAAGCAACAACAAGCTATACAAACAATACTGCTTCCGACATGGAAGTTGTAATTCGCACATCCAGCGAAGCTGCTAACTCAACTGGCAACTACAACCTTTCTGCAAGTGGTTACACTTTGGTTCAAAAAGATTCATCTATTACAGAGTTAACTCAAGCCATTAATAATGCTGCAAATACCATGGATTTAGCTGCTGGTAGCTCACATACCATCAATGTAAAAGGAGTAGATAAATTAGGAGCTGAAAGTGTTGTTGCCTCAGATACTTTCACAATAAGTGCTAATGCTCCTATAATTTCAGGACTAGACGCTGTATCAGCTCTCAATCCTGCTTATGATTCGGCTTTTTCTAATGCTTCAAGCAATGCAGCAACTGCCGGCCATTTGTCTATTAGCTTAAACATTAGTGATGCTGACAACAATATAAGTGAATATGCCTACAAGTTTGATAACAATAGTTGGACTACATTTACAAATAAAGCGTCTTTTGACTCTGCAATAAATGCTGAAAGAGGAAGTAATCTCGCTTCCGGTCTGCATACTCTTTATGTTAAAACTACCGATCCTTTGGGAAGTGTGACTTCGTCTTCAGGCTTTACAATTAATGCTGCTCCAAGCATTAGCTCAATAGATGCTGTGAACTCTGGAAACAATCTTATTGGTTCTGGCTCTAAGCTAGATTTGGCTTTTGTCGCTGCTGATAGTGATGGAACACTAGCTTCCTTTAGCTATAATATTCTTGATCAGGATGACAATACTAGTTACACTAGCTCGATCTTTGCTTCTAAAGAGCTTCTAACTAGTGCCGTTAATGCTTATGATACTAGTGTGCTCTCCAGAGGAAATCATAGCTTAAAGATAAATGTTACCGATAATTTGGGTGCTGTTACCTCTTCAACTTCAGATTTTACAATAAATTCCATCCCAACTCCTTCTATTGATGCTGTTAGTGGAAATAGCGGCAACTTCATTAATTCAGGTAATATGAACTTTAGCATCAACAACGGAACTAGTTTAGATAAAGATGGGAATGTTTCTTCTTATCAGTTTAGGATAGATGGTTCTACTTGGAGCCAAGCCTATACTTCTAGTTCAAATCTAACAACAGCGATTAATCAGGCTGGTAATGATGCTAAGGCTGGAGCCCATCTCCTTGATGTTAAAGTGACAGATGCCCTTGGTGATTTTAATATTGCCTCTGATAATTTTATTATTAATTCAAATCAGCCTGCAATTTCAGGTTTAGATGGTGTGTCTAGCTTAAATACTCTCTTTAATGTTACTTATGCAAATGAGACTGTTGATACCGCACAAGCTGGACATTTGGCTCCTTACGTCAGCATAAGCGATCCTAATAATAATATTTCTGAATATGCTTTCAGAGTCGATAGCAATTCCTGGAATACCTTCTCTAATAAAGCTGATTTTGATTTTGCCTTCAACAATCTAAACGGAAGCGGATTATCAATAGGTGCACATACGCTTGAAGTGAAGGTTGTTGACGATGGAGGACCAATTACTTCTAAAGCTAACTTCTCAATCGGTACTCCACCCGCTCCACCCAACAATGGTAGCATTCCTGTTTTTGGTTCATCTTTTGATGTAATCACCGTTGATTCAAGTTCAGCTGATGCAACTGGAAATATTATCTCCGGCTCAGTTTTCTTGAATGCAAAAGTGCCAACTGCAACTGATACTGACGGCACGATTCAAAGCTATCAGTACTTAATTAAAGATTCAAGTAGCAATATTGTGTATTCAAGTGCTCTCTTTACTAGTGCTCAAGATACAGAAAATGCAATTAACACATACAATATCTCCACTCTCACTCCAGGCAATTACTCAGTAGAACTGATTGCTAAAGATAATGATGGAAACATAGCAGTTTTAGGCAACACTAAGTCAAGCTTCTCTACATCGGCATTTACAAACAACTATTCTGTAGTTAACGATATTTACAGCTCAAGTTCTGGATATTATTGGAGTGACGGTGGCAGTTATACTTTTGACAGTTGGGGTTATTTAAAGATTTCCAACGCAGATGGCTCAGTCACAACGAACTTACCTTTAAGTAGCTTGTCGGGAGCAGTGTTTGGAACAACCTATGAAAACACTTTCACTCATAACGGAGCTGACTGGAAGATTAAATACGGTT
This sequence comes from Candidatus Melainabacteria bacterium, assembly GCA_005110395.1. GTDB lineage: Bacteria > Cyanobacteriota > Vampirovibrionia > Caenarcaniphilales > Caenarcanaceae > LMEP-10873. The sequence goes on from DUDU01000131.1 coordinate 2,266, forward strand.
GGGCAGTTAATGGCATTTTCCGCATGGAAGCCTCTCAAATCTCTGGTTCTGAACAACAATTCAAGCTGAACTGGAGTGGAAACATGGGTAGTGATGGTGGTACTCAGCAAGGTACAGTTTCCAAAGCCTACAATTCAGGCTCAAGCGTCTTATGGACACACTGGAATAATGATAGTTCAATCGATGGTGCAGGTGATGATCCACAAATGACATACACTGTTGTGCCTTTTGATTCAAGCTTCAGTAAAGCTGGAAGCAATGCACCGTTTATTAGTAACTACTCAGGCGACAATGAAACAGGAAGTACCGTTGCCCTGAAGAGCGGAGCCACTATGTATATCCAATGGGGTTATACAACGGTTGACAATGTTCAAACCTGGATCATCAATGACTTAGCCTCTGCCGGTGGAAGTTCATCTTCATCCGGTTCAGGAATTGTTAGTAACTTTACAATTAACTCTACACCAACTCCAACAATTGATGTTATTACAAATAGTTTCGCTAATGGTAGCTCAATTACTACAGTTCAAAACTGGAGTACTGGGGGAATCAATGGATTTGGGGAGACCGATACTGCTACATTTGGTCAGACTTTTACAGTTCCCGCAGATAGCAATAATTTCAATTCTTTTACTTTCTATCTTAACGATTATTCAAATCCTGATAATGTAGATTTTAGAGGATATGTAATGGCTTGGGATGGATCAAAAGCTATTGGTTCAGTTCTATTTGAAAGTGGAATCTTCTCTACCAAAGGGGAATCTGGTTATGAGAAATTCACACTTTCTACAGGTGGATTAAACCTAAACGCAGGACAGCAATATGTTGCTTTCCTAAATGCCTCGAAAGAATTTGATGGAGTATCAGGTACTGCAGAAGTAGGAATGACAAATAATCTTTATTCTGGTGGCAACATGGTCTTCCTGAACCATGGTTCAAACTTTAATTCTGTTACAAGCAATTCTTGGAATAGCTGGTCAGGAAATGACCTAGCCTTTACTATGGATTTTGCTGCACCTGGTCTATATGATTCAGCAAACAATATTATTAATCCTGGCTTGCCATTAAGTTTTAGCATTAATTCGGGTACCAGTTTGGATGCTGATAAAAACGTTGTTAACTTTGAATACCGCTTGGATAATGGTTCTTGGACTAGCTTTACTGGAACCAATGCTCAACAAAACTTTGTTAATTCAATCAATGCTATAAGCACTACCTCTTTAGCTGCGGGTACACATACTTTAGATGTTAAGCTTACTGACAGCGTTGGAGGAATTGGCACTAACAGCAATAGTTTTGTAATTGATAATAACCCTACTGTGAAGCTAACTAACTTTGATGTTGTTACTCAAAATTCTTCTTCTAGCTTAGCTTCCAGCAATACAATTGTTCAAGGTGAGAAGCTGAGTGCAACGATTTCAACAAACGATTCGTCCAACAATGTAATTACCAACTATCAGTTTGCTATTAAGAATAGTGGAGGAAATACCGTCTTCATAAGCCAAAACTACTCTGATAAGTTTAGTTTGCAAAATGCAATCAATGATTACGATACTAACCAGTTGCAGGCAGGCAAATACAGTGTTGAAGCAATTCTGCAGGATAATCTTGGTGGAAGAGCCATTCCGCAAATGCCACTTAAAGACTCCATCTCTTACTTCTCAATTAATTCCACTCCAACACCGCTTATAGATGCCGTTTTAAACAATGACACAAATGTAATTAATCCAGGACAAGTTAATTTCTCAATTAATGCTGGAACGTCATTGGATTCAGATGCTAATGCGTCATCCTTTGCTTACCGCTTGGATAATGGTTCTTGGCTTAGTGGTTACACCTCACCTACGGCTTTAACAACGGCTATCAACAATGCTGCTAATGTATAATCTTCAGGAACTCATACAATAGAAGTTAAAGCAATTGACTCTTTTGGTCAGGTTGGGACTTCTTCAAGTAAATTTACTATTAATCCAATCTCTGGTTTAGATGCTGTTGTTAGTAGTGCTAATGGTTCTGCCAATCCCGAAATAAATCTGGCTGCAGCTGGTTATCTTTCACCTTCAGTGAGTATTTCCTCGTCTAGCGGCACAATAAGCGATTATGCCTTTAAGGTTGATAGCGGTAATTGGCAAACCTTCACTACTAAAGCCGAATTTGATTCAGTCTTTGGTGCTTATAAAGGTGGCGAGCTTATTCCAGGAAGCCATACACTGTATGTTAAAGTCACAGAGGGTGGAGTGCCAATTATTGCTAGTAACAACTTTACAATCAATGCTCCTCCTGTCATAAAAGGCTTTGATGTAGTATCTCTTGACGATGGCTACAAGAGCCTAGATGGACTTAACCAAATTAAGGCTTATGCGGGACTCTCTCCAGATTTTGTTTCAATCACTGATGATGGAAGCATATCAAACTATAAATTCCAAGTTTTAGATAGCTTAGATAATGTTCTCTTTACTAGCCAAAGCTATTCAACAGTGGCTAACTTTAAAGCGGGTATTGCAGCTTACGATACAGCCTCTTTAGTTCCAGGAAACTACATTGTAAAAGCAATTGTGACCGATAACTTTGGTTCAGAAGCCAATACTCTGTACCTGTCTGATTCTATTGTTTCGTCTACGTCAGCTTCTTCTCCTTTTGCTGAATACTATACTACAGTTAAAGCTGGCGAAACTATTTCTTTAAATCAGGCTTCCAGTGGACATACTGTCTTTAATTCGCTTTACAACAAAGATACAGGTTCTCTTCTTCTCTCTCAGCAAGCTTCAAATCAGTTGTCAAGTACTTACACGAACAATACTGGAGCAGATATTCAAGTATTAATTAAGGCGGCTCAGCAGTCAGCTGGAGGATATGGCGGAAACTTTACTTTGAATACTCAAGACGGTTCAGGAAACCCATACAGTCTGGCTGTTAAAGGAACAGAAGTAACTTCTCCGCTTACGGTTTTACCTTCTGATGCAGTAAAAATACACTTTGTAGATGCCGCTCGCAGTGACTCAGACAACATTGTTAATTCAGGCAGTTTTGATGTATTTGTCTCGGCTAGCTCAGTTGATAGCGCCATCGTAAGTTACCAATTCAGATTCGATAATGGTAGTTGGTCACAAGTTTATACTGACCTTCCTAGCTTTACTACTGCGGCAAATCTGGCAGGTAATACTCAAACTATGAACATAGAGCACACTCTGGAGGTTAAATACACTAATGCTAATCTGAAGGTAGCCACAGGAACTGACAAATTTACAATTAAACCTTTTGAGATAGTAAATGATTATGCTCTATTAAATTCTAGTTCGCCAATTACAACTATTAATGTTTTAGGCAACGATCAAAACTATAGTAATCAAACCCAAATCAGTATTGTTGATCAACCTAAGTCGGGACTAGTTACTATTAATGAAAATGGTTCAATTACTTACAGCAATTCAATCGCCGGGATAACGCCTCCTAGCCTTGTGAGTAGTGCTGCCGATGGAACACAAAGTAATAATTATTCATACAATGCTTCTGTAAGCAATGATGGTAAGTATGTAATTTTTGTTAGCCGTGCGAATAATTATGGATTTACTGACAATAACGGAGAAGATATTTTCTTAAAGGACACTCAAACAGGTGAAATAAAATTAGTTAGCCATTCACAAAGCAGTCTAACTTCAACTGGTAATAGTTGGTCAGGGGAACCTTATATGACACCCGATGCTAAGTATGTTTTCTTCACATCTTCCGCTTCAGATTTAGTTGCCAATGATACAAATAATTCCGACGATGTCTTTAGATATGAAGTTGCAACTGGAAACACAATAAGAGTCAGCGAGGCTGCTAACGGCACTCAATTTAATAATAATTCTGAAGGTAATGCTGTTTCTGCTGATGGTAGATATGTTGTCTTCAACAGTAGAGCCTCCAATATAGTCGCTGGAGATAATAATGGACAGTGGGATATCTTCGTTAAAGACATTCAAACCGGCGATGTTCAAAGAGTGAATATAAGCTCAAATGGAGTTGAATCCAATGGTAATTCCTCGTTGGGATCAATCTCAAATGATGGAAGATATGTAACCTTTGTATCTCGCGCTAATAATTTGGTTAGTGGTGATACAAATGGAGTGAGTGATGTATTCATGCATGACAGAGTGACTGGTGAAACAACAAGAATAAGTGTAGGAAATAATGGTTCACAAATCAATAATTCGGCAGATAATGCTTGGATTTCTGGCAATGGAAAATTTGTAGTCTATGACAGTTATGCCAGTAATATTGTTGCTAATGACATAAATAGTAATAGAGATATTTTTGTATATGACGTTGAGAATGGAACAACCGAGAGAACAAGCTTAAGTAGCTCAGAGACAGAAGGAAATTCGAATTCTTATTTAGAATATATGGTTGTAAGGAGTATTTCCGATGATGGAAGATTCATAGTATTTTCTTCTTATGCAGATAATCTGGTTTCTGGAGATACTAATGGACGTGGTGATGTATTCTTAAGGGACAGATTAACTGGTGATACTTTCTTGGTTAGCAAAAATAGCAGTGGTAGCACTGCAAACAACTGGTCTGAGGAGCCTTCAATCTCGGCTAATGGTAAGTATATTGTCTTCACTTCTAGAGCCTCCAATCTGGTAGCTGGAGACACTAACTCAAACGATGACATCTTCATTCAACAAATAAACTACAATCCTCCAACTTCAGATTCATTTAGTTATAAAGTAACCGATTCTTCCGGCAATTCCGATGTAGCTACAGTTTATATTATTAATCCTCAAGGCTTTGATTCAGTTGATTCCGATGGAACCTTCAATGGAACAGATACAAATACTTTGAACGAAATTGCATCAGGAACTTCAAGTATTTCAATGACTGTTGGTGTTGATAATTCTTCTGGAGCGACTCTTACCTATGTCTTTGCGGTTGACTTAAATAAGGATGGAGTTTATCAACAATCTGAAATCATAGGTACGGTCACCTCAAACAGCAACTTAATTTCGCTAGACTATAACCCTTCAGTACTTCTACCTGATTCTTACAATACTCAAGTTGCTATTAAAGATCCCAATGGAAACATTTTAAGTCAGCTTTATAGTTCTTTCACATACAGCAGCATTACAGCACCAAGTATTGTTACTAATATGTCAGATGGTACTCAGGGAAATAATTATTCAGGAAGGCCCTCAGTAAGTAGTGATGGCAAATATGTTGTTTTTACGAGTGGTTCGGATAATTATGGATTCAATGATCAACCATGGACACAAGACATTTTTCTCAAAAATATGCAAACTGGAGAAATTAAGCTTATTAATCATTCGATTACAAGTTCCTCTCTCGCGTCTGCTGGTAATTGGACAAGTCAACCTTATATGACACCCGATGCTAAATATGTGTTTTTCACTTCGGAAGCAAGCGATTTAGTTGTTGGTGATACTAACAATACTGGAGATGTCTTTAGATATGAAGTCGAAACCGGAAACATCATAAGAGTCAGCGAGGCTGCTAATGGCAATCAATTCAACGATTATTCCGAAGGCAATGCCGTTTCTGCTGACGGAAGATATGTTGTCTTTAACAGCCGAGCCACAGATATTATTGTTGGAGATAATAACAATACTTGGGATATCTTTGTCAAAGACATGCAGACAGGTAATACGGAGAGAGTCAACATAAGCTCGGATGAAATTGAATCAAACGGTAATTCCTGGATGGGATCAATTTCAAATGATGGCAGATATATAACCTTTGTATCTCAAGCTAGCAACTTAGTCAGCGGTGATACTAATGGGGTCAGTGATGTATTTCTGCACGATAGAGTTACTGGTGAAACAACAAGAGTAAGTATTGCAAACGACGGCTCTCAACTTGCAAATTATGCCGACAACTCATGGATATCAGGCAATGGTAAATTTGTAGTCTATGACAGTAGATCGAGCAATATAGTAACAAGCGACACAAACAATACAAACGATGTTTTTGTATATGACGTTGAGAATGGAACAACAGAGAGAGTAAGCTTAAGCAGCTCAGAGACGGAAGGAAATTCTAATTCTTATTTAGAATATATGGTTGTAAGGAGTATTTCCGATGATGGAAGATTCATAGTCTTTGCTTCAGATGCAGATAATCTAGTGACTGGAGATACTAATGGGCGCAAGGATGTATTCTTAAGGGACAGATTAACAGGCGAAACCTTCCTGATAAACAAAACTCCTGATGGAAGCCAGTCTAACAACTGGTCTGAAGATCCTTCAATCTCAGCTAATGGCAAGTATATTGTCTACACTTCTGGAGCCACAAATCTTGTTAATGGGGATACTAACTCTACTAGTGATATTTTTATTCAACAAATAAACTATCAAATTAAAACTAAAGGCTATGATTCAGTTGATTCCGATGGAACATTCAATGGAACAGATACAAATACTTTAAATGAAATAGCTGCTGGAACTTCAAGTATTTCAATGACTGTCGGAGTTGATAATCCTTCGGGAGCTCTCCTAACCTATGTCTTTTCCGTTGATTTGAATGGAGACGGCATTCAACAATCTGAGATTATAGGGACAGTTGATTCATCAGGCAATTCAATTGCTCTTGCCTACAGTCCACAAGTTCTCTCCGTTGGAACTTACAACACTCAGGTGGTTGTTAAGGATAGCTTTGGAACAATTATTGGTCAGTTAACTAATTTCTTTAAAGTTGTTTGAACAATTTAGTACGTAGCAATAAATAAAACCAAATAATGGGGAACAAATAATTATGTGGCGCGGTAATGACACCCGATGCAAAATACATTTACTTTACACTTGAGGCCTATAATATACTTCCAAGCTCTTACACAAAAGCTGATCCTTGGAATTCTATAATAGATGGTTCTGAATCATATGAGTCCTACGGTATTTGGAACTACGGATCCTCTAACCGCCCGAATGCTGGCGTAGTAACATACACCTATACAAATTCTGGAAGTACTGCAAAAAATCTGTTCATTGAAGTTGGATCATATCTAGCTCAAAACACAGGAGTAAATTACACTTTAACTGCAGAGGGGCAGAAACTTTATTATGCAACTGATTTCTTGTCTAACGAAGAAAAAGTATCTATATTTGACAAAATAATCAATTCAGAGATTAATGCTTTAGCACCAGCTGTACCCGAATACACATTGAATGTTAGATTAACTGATGAATTTGACCAAAACGGAGGAATTCAAACATTTGATTTCACGGTTTCATAATACATTACGATTAACTCAAAAAAAGACTGACACAATGCCATTACTAACCCCGCTACTTACTGTGGGTAGCAGCGGGGCACCCAAAGAGATCTAAAACAACTTTATCTTACCTGAATGCCATTTCTCATGCTCTAGACAATGATTCTTTACGTACTTTTCTATCTTTCCTTCATCTCCATGCCTTCCTACACTACTCACAAAATATCCGCTGATCCAAAAACTGCTGCCCCATAATTCCCTCTTCAACTCAGAACTGCAGCTTAACCATCCCTCTTGCCGATAAACTCTTTATCTTCCTTATTATCTCAGCAGGTTTTATTATTTAGTCAGTAAAAACAATCTTTAATCGCAAAACACAAATTTAAGTATGCTGAGTATTTTTCACGAATTAATTGAACTTGCCATCAGAGAAGACTGTGAACCGTTAGGTGATACAACCACAGACTCTATATTTGACGGGCAAAATAAAAATCAAATTGCTCAATTAGTAGTTTGCTCACGTTCTCATCCGGGCATTATGAGCGGTACAAAATTTGCAAAATACGTTTTCCATTATTTAACGAATACCTTTTCTATTCCTCCGATCATTCTTGATTTCAAGTTCCAAGATGGAGATTTTTTTCAAGCTAATACTCAACTTGTTTCTCTGCAAGGGCCTATTCATATTTTGCTAAAAGGCGAGAGATTGTTTCTAAACTTATTACAATCCTCAATTTCAATAGCCACCTATACAAATCAATTTGTGAAGCTAACTCAAGGATATAAAGCCAAAATCCTTGATACTCGCAAAACTACCCCAGGATTAAGAGAGTTGGAAAAAGCGGCAGTGAAAGATGGCGGAGGTTTTAATCACAGATTCAATTTATCGACTGGTATTTTGATTAAAGATAATCATATTGCCTTAGCCGGGGGAATCAAAAATGCAATTGAAAAGGCTAAGGCGAATAAACCTTATTTGACTCAAATTGAAGTTGAAGTTGATTCCCTTGAACAAATGAAAATAGCCTTGGAGTTAGGCGTTGATGTAATTCTTTTAGATAATTTTGATTTGCAAGATTTGCATAAAGCAGTTGAAATCACTCAAAAAAAGTGTCTTTTGGAAGCTAGCGGCGGTGTAAATCTAAATAATGTGAGAAAAATTGCAGAAACGGGAGTTGATTTCATTTCTGTAGGTTCTATTACTCAAAGCCCACCTCCAATTGATATAGGTTTGGATTTCTTGATTTGAAGCTTATTTTCACTTCTTTTCAATAGATAAACTTTTTAATAAATATTTTTCTACAAAACAATTTTGCTAATCTATCTAACTCACCTTATGCAAAACTGAAATTTACTTTAAATAAATTTACCCTTAGCTGTATGAGTAAGTACCTCCCAACCTCCTTATCAAGAGGAGCAAAATTCTGTTTTTCCTTTCACTATTAAGAGAGAGGTTCCAAAGAGCAGAGAGAGTTAAATACAGCTTGCTGGAAAACCGTTTTGTATAACATGGGAATTTAAACCCATCTCTCATTTCATTTTCAATACTTTTGACTAACTTCCATTTCAATGATTCCAACTAAAGCCATTTTACTTCTTTCATGCACAGACACACTGGGTGTAGTTTCTCGCATTTCACATTTCATTTTTGAGCGTGGCGGCAATATTATTGACCTAGATCAGCATGTTGATCAAGAAGAGCATAGATTTTTCATGCGGGTTGAATGGTCATTGGAATCATTCTCAATTCCTGCAAGTGATTTGCATGAAGCTTTTACTCCACTTGCCAAAGAGTTTAAGGCTGATTGGAAAATCGAATTGAATGGCAAAAAGAAAACGAAAGTTGCAATCTTTGTTTCGAAATATAGCCACTGTATGATTGATTTGCTTTGGCGCAAAGAAGCTGGCGAAATTGATTGTGAATTTCCTGTAATTATTTCTAATCATCCTGATCTGGAGCATATTGCAAAGAATCATCAAATTCCTTTCGAGCTGATACCAGTCAATAAAGAAAATAAGGCTGAACAAGAGAAAAAAGAAGTTGAACTGCTCAAAAAGCACAAGATTGATTTAGTTGTACTTGCTCGCTATATGCAGATTCTTAGTGAATCATTTACGGCTGAATTTCCGAATCAAATTATTAATATTCACCATTCTTTTTTGCCAGCATTTATAGGGGGTAATCCTTATAAGCAAGCTCAAGACAGGGGAGTAAAAATTATTGGTGCTACTAGTCATTATGCGACCAAAGATTTGGATGAAGGACCAATTATTCAGCAAGATGTGACAGGCGTAAGCCATAGAGACTCATTAAATGATTTAGTATGCAAAGGTCGTGATTTAGAAAGAATTGTTTTATCTCGTGCTGTCAAACTTCATCTAGAGCATAGAATTTTGGTTTATGGAAAAAAGACAATTGTGTTTGAAAAATAATTTACATTGAAAAAGAATACTTAGGTTTTCAACGACAAAATCAAAGCAAACAAAAGAATGAAGAACTGTTTTACTCTTTCTCATTTATTGCCAATAGAGCTTTTTCTTTGATTTCAGTTGGTATATCTCGCCAATCTAAATTCAACAAAGAACCTATCAAAGCCCAAAGTAAAGCCTTATTAGCTTCAGGATGATTTTTTCTTATTTCCAAATAAGCTTGAATGGAACCAGCCTCTTTTAATTTATCCAAATTTTCGATTCCGATCTCAAGCAACCACTGTTCCGAAATTGGTCCAATATTTCTAAATTTCTTATTTTTCAAGACTTTGTTTCATCAACAAAAATAATTAAACTCAAATGAAAGCCTAAACAAAAAGACAATAAATACAAGCCATCAAACAAATTTATTTTTAATTACAACTTCATTGATTGGCAACTGCCCCCCTCTTTCTCTAGCTTCTGAGAGAGCTTTCCCTACAACAATGATCAGACCAATCACATGATTTGATGGCAAATTAATAATTTCAGCAACTTTATCAAAATCAAATCCCACCATGGGACAAGAATCGTAACCCATTGACTTTGCAGTAAGCATTATAGTTTGTGCCGCAATTCCGCATGAACGCATAGCTTCATCTCTTTGCATTTGTTCACGCCCATCATAAAAAGACCTAATCATTGGAATTAAGCGATCTTGAATTTCTTTGGGAGCATTTTGCCAATATCTTTCGGGTCTATCATTCCAAGAAGCAAGATTTGCACACAAAACAATTAAAGCTGATGCCTCTGTAACCTGAGATTGATCCCAAGCAGCTGAACGTATTTGTTTTCTTTCTTCAGGATCTACTACATTTACAAAACGCCAATTTTGAATATTGAATGAGGTTGGGGACAAAAGAGTTAGCGAGAAAAGTTGTTCTATCTCAGGCTCAGTCAATTTATGGTTGGGGTCAAAATGCTTAACTGCTCTTCGTTTTTCAATTGCTTCAATTATTTGCATAGGTAATAAAATCTTTAATTTCAGCTTGATTCTTAATTATCTGAAATAATAATCAAATCTTGAAAAATATGGCGCAAAGCATCGAGAATTTTACTTGTTAATGAATAATTTGCAATAAAATTAGATAAAGTTTTATTTGAAAATAAATTCTTAAATTTCGCTTCTAGAAATAGCCAAATCAAATTCTTAGTTTGAAATATTTAAAGTTTCATAATATGTTTTGTAATAAATTTCTATAATTTAAATTTCACAATAAAAATCCCCCATCAAGCTCAAAGCTCATCAAAAAAGTAAAAAATGTCGACTGCATCTGATTTAAAATCCAATAGTTCTTCAACTGAGTTTCTTTTAAGAAGACTACATTCTTTAGCTGGCCTAATTCCATTGAGCCTTTTTCTGGTTTTTCATTTAAGTGCTAACAATGCCGCTGTTAAAGGGCCTGAAGCTTTTAACTTTGTCGTGAATGCTCTTCGCTCAATTCCCTATTTGCCTTTTGTAGAATTTTCGATATTAGGAATTCCAATTCTTTTTCACGGGCTTTATGGATTGATAATTACTCCCAATTTTGAACGCAGCAAATTGGCTACTTATTCACAGGTAAGAAATTGGACATATTATTTTCAAAGAATTACTGGAATAGTTATTTTCATTTTTATCTTTGTTCATATCTGGCAGTTTCGGTTTAATGAGCAATTAGATTTTGAAGCAGTTGCTAAATCTCTTCGTCAGCCTGGATGGGCTATTGCTTACTTTATCGGAATTGCAGCAACGGTTTATCACTTTGCAAATGGCTTATGGAATTTCTTAATTTCATGGGGTATTACAGTGGGTAAAAATGCTCAAAAAGTTTCTGGAATAGTTTGTTTAGCAATTGGGCTTACAGTTTTCGGAATAGGCTTATCTGCACTTTGGACTTTCTATACCTCAGTGCCATTAAATTCGGTAGTATAAAAAACTATGCTGTTATCTGCGTTTATTTCTTGAGGCAATAGTCTTATAAATCTAAGTCCATAAATCCTTTGAAGAACAGCTTAATATTTCAGGCAAACTGAACCATGTTTCCCAGTCTTGCCCCTCTATACCAATCAGCAGCCTTCATTTCACCCTTATTTGGTGGTTGTACTTTTCTCATTTGTAAGACTCCATTGCTGCATTTGACCAATATGTTTTCTTTTTCAATTGCAATAATTTCCCCATTATTTGAAGCACTTGGTAAATCTTGAGGTGAATCAAGCAAGCTAGCATTTGTCAGTTTTATTGATTCACCCTGAACTGTTTTGAAAGTGACTCCAGGCCAAGGATTTAAAGCTCTAACTCTTTGGCATATTTGTTTAGCACTCATAGTCTGCCAGTCAATCGGACTAAGCGATTTACTTAATTTGGACGCATAAGTAACTAAATTTTCATCTTGAAGGATTGGTTTAATTTTGTCTGCTAACTTCAAATCAATAGTTTCCAAAAGCAATTCGGCACCAATTTGAGATAGCTTATCCGTTAAAGTAGCTGCATTATCATTTAGCTCAATTGGAATTGATTGCAAGCTTAGAATCGGTCCTGTATCTAAGCCTTTTTCGGTTTGCATAATTGTAATTCCAGTTTCTTTATCACCTTCCAGAATTGCCCAATTAATGGGAGCAGCTCCTCTCCAGCGTGGTAAAAGAGAGGCATGTACATTCCAAATTCCCCATTTTGGTATTTGTATTACTTCTTCGCTAATTATTTGACCAAAAGCAGCAGTTACAATCAAATCAGGCTCAATAGACCTCAACTCATTAATTAATTCACGATCTTCCCTAATTTTGATTGGCTGTCTAATTACTAGGCCTTTTGAAAGAGCTAATTGCTTAATTGGTGATTCTATTAATTTATGACCTCGTCCAGAAGGCTTGTCTGGCTGTGTAACAATCATGGATACATTAACACCTTGACTCAACAATCCCATCAGTGAAGGAATTGCAAAATCTGGTGTACCTAAAAAAACGATTTTTAAATTATTAAATAAATTCATTGTTGGTGCCAAGTATTTATTAGGTAAGAAAACAAGATTTCAAGTAAGCCTTTATCAATGTAAAGAGTCTGTTAAGCAGCCCAAGGCATTTATAGAAAAGAATAGTATGCCACAATGCAAAAAGCAGAATTTCTATAAAATATTCTAGTGTCAATAGTCTCAATTTTTCTATTGGTTTTATATACAATTTTCTCAAAGTTAACTTTCAAGGAATAAAAATGAAAAAGAAAATATCGCTTTTCATAAGCTTTTTAGCTTTAATAGCTCTTTTTGTTGCACCACATAGTTTTAGCAAAACAAAGCAACAAGCTTCTCAAAAACAAGCTAAACAAATCACTGAAGAAGACAAGCTCTATGTCGAATGTATCAAAGATAAAGGTTTAATTTTTTACGGTACTTCATGGTGCCCACACTGCAAACAACAAAAAGCCACCTTTGGTGAATTAATGAGCCAAATCAATTATGTTGACTGCGAACAAGATTCAAAAGCTTGCCGCGCCAGAAAAGTTACCGGATATCCAACTCTTCTCCTTCCAGATGGTAAAGAAATTGGACAAGGTACTATCAAAGATATAGCCGAAGATTGTGGATGTAATATTAATCAAATTAAGGCTTCTAAGCAGCAAAAACCAGCATCTAATGAACCAACATTAAATTATATAGATTCTCAAAATTCATCTACTTCTAATGAAATAGAATCAAATGAAGCTTCTGATTCAATCAATAATCAATAATCTAATCAATACCTAATGATTTTTTAGATAACTTTAGACCTGCTTCTGATAAGATCGATAGCAGGTCTTTTTTTATTTGATTCGCTGACCTGATGAAGGCTTTTCAAACACAAAAAATTAAATCTCAAAAATTAAATTAAAAAGATAAGGCTTCAAAGAAATTATGAACAAATGTCAACAACCAAAAAATTTCTTATTTAAATACAATAATTGGTATTCATTTCCTCTTATTACTAGCTGTTTTTTTGCGATTATTACACTTTCTCAATCTAATGCCTTAATTGCGGGCTCACTATCTCAAGAGCAGATTTGTGATAGTGAAGCGAGCAGTATTATTCAATCCATTGATGCTAATAAAGATGGAAAACTTGCTAGTAATGAAGTAGATACGATGTTTAGGTTTAAACGCTTTAAGCGAGTAGACATTAATGGTGATGGATTACTCGATGTAGCTGAACTAAAGAATTCATGCCTAAATGCGGCAAAAGCAAGAGAGCAAAGAGCGAAGCAAGGTCCTCAAGAAAGCAATCCTATTAAAAACTTGATCAATGAAATAACTACTCCCACCAATCAAATTTCACAAATTCAAGATTCAGGTCAAAGATACAAAGTGGAACCAGGAGATTCCATTTATCGAATTGCAAAGAAATTCAATGTTGCGGAAGAAGACTTGATGAAGCTTAATGCAATAGAAAACGAATCAGTACTTCCCATAAATAAAGTTTTACTTGTGCCCGCCTCTAAATAAAACTAAATTAGAAAAAATTTAAATGCAATTAAGCTAAGTCATAAAAAATCAAGGATTTATAGTATTTGGCTTTGATATACTAAATAAATATATACAAATTGTTCATTCTTTGATAACTAGATATTTAATCATGCAATTTCCTCAATTTAATAAAATAATAAAAAAAGTAAATTTATTTACAGGTAATAATGAATACTTTTTTCAGACAGAAGCTTCTGAAACCATATACAACACTCCAAAGGTACAAGACTTAAATCATTTAAACTCCTCTTCAGAAGATCTCTCTAGATATTTTCTGAGATCTTCTAGTTATTTAGCACAAATAAAAGTTGAAGCATTTGCAATAGAAAAACTATTAATGCAAATTAACTAACTCACCTTAAGATAAGTCGCATGATTTTATTAAGTTTCCGAAACAATCCTGAAATAAATCCAGTACAGAATGACATAAAAAACTCAATCTTTTCATTCTGAGCTTATCTCAGGAACTATCCCAGCTTTCAGAATAATTATTTTTGAGTAAGGTGAGTGATTAATAGTTCTATAAGCTTTAAAAGAGATAGTTTAAAAAATTTAACCTTCAACAGGTGGAACTAATTTATAGCCGATGCCTCTAATTGTTTTTATTATGTCGGGATTTGCTGGATCTTTTTCAAGTTTTTCTCTTAAATATCTGATGTGAACATCAACTGTTCTAGATTCCCCAATAAAAGACCATCCCCAAACACCTTCTAATAATTGATTACGGTCAAATACACGGTTAGGATTTAGTGCAAGTGTCTTTAAAAGCTCAAATTCACGTTGAGTTAAATCAATTATTTTTCCACTGATTTTTACTTCATGACCTTCTAAATCAATAAATAAAGAACCTAACTCAATATGCGTAATTTTTTCTTCTTCGTTTTGTGAGCTAATTTCAGAATTTACCTTTGAATTCCGAAGCCTGGTTCTAACTCTTGCAATCAACTCTTTAATTCTGGCTGGCTTTGGAATATAATCATCAGCACCTAATTCTAGGCCTATCACCGCGTCAATTTCGGTAGTTTTGGCTGTCAGCATAATAATCGGAATTGCATTGCCTTTGCCACGAACTTCTTTGCATACATCGAATCCATTCATACCAGGAAGCATTAAATCTAAAATAACTAAATCAAAATGTTTAGTTTCAATCAAATCCAGAGCTTCTTTACCATTATGAGAAGTGGTAACTTGATAACCTTCTTGTTTCAGAGCGAACTCTAAAGAATAGGTTATATCTTTTTCATCATCAACAACCAATATAGTGGGAATTTGCATTATTTCTTGTTCGGATTGTTTGACTTTATCTTTATCTAGAGCAGTTCCCTGAGGAGAAATTGGACTGAGAAGATTTTGACTTAAATTAGTTGAAGTTAAATTTATTTGATTAAGTGTAACTGACATTGATTTTACCTCTCTAATGACTGCTGAGTTCATAAATGATTCAATCAATAAATTCTGCCTTAGAGCTTAATTTATTAGTTGTCAGCTTACATTCAGGTAACAGGCCGATAACAGTTTGTAACACTTGATATAGAAGGCCCTACATCTTTTTTAGAAATCAATGAATTCTGGAGCTAATAACATAATTGGATATTTCATTTTGAATATTGAAGAATTTAAAGGATTGGTCTGAGTTTTCATAAGTGATTCAATGTTATTCTGAGTAAAAGCCATTCGAGAGGACATATCAAATAATTCTTTAAAACCTTTACCTGAACCCAAAGAATCAACTGTTTGTAAATCTTTTTTGATTTTGCCTTGAGAATTTTTCTTTACTAATCTTTGTGTTTGTTCAAGCGCTTCACTATATCCACCCAATTGATCAACTAAACCAATTTCTTGTGCTTGTGCTTGTTGCCCGCTATAAATCATACCTTGGGCAACTTCTCTAATATCATCTCTTGTCAAATCCTTTCTAAGTTGCCCATAAATGGATTTATTTGAGCGACGACCTTCATAAACATCGTTAACAAATTGATTGTAGGTATTATCAACTAATTCTTGAAGAATTTCTTTTTCCTCTTCAGTCATTTGGCGAGCAGAGTTACCAATATCTTTGTATTTTCCAGCCTTAATAGTCATATCTCGAAGACCCACCTTGCCATAGAGACCTTCAATATTCATAAAGTGTGAAATTACACCTATGCTGCCAGTTAAAGTTCCTGGATTAGCAAAAATCAAATCACAAGCTGAAGCAGCATAATAACCACCAGAAGCGGCTACATCTCCCATGCTGGCAACAACAGGTTTTATGGTTCTTACTTTACGAATAGCTTTGTAGATTTCTTGGCTTATACCAACTGCACCACCAGGACTATTGATTCTAATCAAAACTCCTTTTACAGAATCATCTTTAGCTGCTTTCAACAATTGATCTCTTACTTTAACAGCATTAGATTCTTGAGGACCTAAGAATGATTCACTTTCTCCATCCATCATGACACCACTTAGATGTAAAACCAAAATTTTATCTCCATTTAATGAGAGACTTTTGCTTATAGATGAGGAATCGCTAGAACTATTATCCTTAGACTTACCTGTGGGGATGAAGTTGAGAACAATGCCAGTAAAACCAAGCAATAAAACTAAAAAAGCTAAAACCCTATCTTGAGTCATTTGTTGAAATTGGGAACGACATGAAATTTATAGTAATTAAGAGTTTACGAAACAAATGTATATTTTGGCTATTTGAAAGTTGAGGATTATTTAACGAATCACTATTTATTTACATGAGATGAATCTTAAGCTTGCCTCAAGAGATTTTTATTCCTTTCTAAGGTAAATATATCGGCTGAAAAAATACATAAAATAAAACTTCTATTCAAGCTTCATTCAATTCGCCTCAATCTGTTATCATAATCAACCTTAATAATTCATTTACCTAGTTATAAAACACAGTGTCTAAAGGAAAAACAGGGGATAAAAAAGGCGGAGTCGCAGATGGCGTACTTTTCAAGTATATCAAGCTTCAAATCCCAGCTGGTCAAGCAAATCCAGCACCACCAATCGGTCCAGCACTCGGTCAAGCCGGTGTTAACATCATGGACTTTTGCAAAAAATTCAATGAAGCAACAAAAGGAGAAAAACCTGGCTTATTGCTACCAGTAGTAATCACGGTCAGCGTGAAAGATAGAACTTTCACCTTCATCATTAAAAAGCCTCCTGCTTCTATTCTTATTAAAGAAACACTAGGCTTGAAATCTGGTTCTGCAAGGCCAAACCAGGTTAAAGTTGGCAACTTGACAAAAGCTCAATTAAGAAAAATTGCTGAAACCAAAATGCCAGATCTCAATGCAAATGATATTGAAGCTGCCGAAAAAATAATTGCTGGCACAGCCAAAAGCATGGGTATTACGATCGAAATATAATTCGTCTATTCATGAGTGAAATAGAATTGTAATTCACACAATCAAATAGAAAATATAGAGACTAAATTAGAAATTAAACAAAGAAATGTCAACAAATAAAAATTCTAAGAGAAAACAAAAAATCAAAGAACTCCTAGTTGATTCCAAAGGAAAGAAAAATCCAGCCGATAAAGCTCTTAAACTTATCAAGTCTTTGCCTCCAGCTAAATTCGATCAGACTATTGAATTGGCTGTAAAACTTGGGATAGATACTAAACAGGCAGATCAACAGCTCAGAAGTACAGTTACTTTGCCTGCTGGAACTGGAAAGAAGACCAAGGTAGCAGTTATTGCTCAAGGAGATCAAGCTAAAGCAGCATTAGAAGCTGGTGCAGACAAAGTTGGTGCTCTTGAATTTATTAAAGAAATTGAAGAAGGTTTTCTTGAATTCGATAAGCTTTTAGCCACACCCGATATGATGAAAGAAATGGGCAAGCTTGGTCGTGTTTTGGGGCCTAAAGGATTAATGCCTAACCCTAAAGATGGAACTGTTACAAACGAAATTGGCACAACCGTCAAAAGTATTAAATTAGGACAGCAAGTTAGCTTCAGAGCTGAAAAAGAAGGCTCAGTTGTTCAAATCCCAATTGGTAAATTTTCTTTTTCTGAGGAAGATTTACTTAGTAATTTAAAAGCGGCTATTGATACTTTGCAAAAAGCAAAACCATCTGGAGCAAAGGGAATTTATTTTATTTCAGCATATGTTTCTTCCACTATGGGCGGTTCTGTTCAAATAGATCCAGGAAAAATTCTGGCAGCTGCTTAACTAAATTCATTTCATTCCAACAACGTAATTAAATAAATTTCAAATAAAGGGTCACTAGCTTGAAGCTGGTGATTCTTTTTTGTTTGCGAAATCTTTTCAAATAAATTGAATTTGATTTGTGAATTGGTTGATTATATCTGGCTTTTCTGTCAGAATCTTATTCCTATTTAATTGTTTTAGGTAGTATACAGAGATTCATTCTAATTAGGTTCTTATTTCGATTATGGATTCGGTACGATAGCTCAGCTGGTTAGAGCGGAGGATTCATAACCCTCAGGTCGGGAGTTCGAGTCTCCCTCGTACCAAGTTTTAAGATAATTTTAAAATCAACTACAGAGGATAATTTGTTGTTGAATACATTTTTGGCTACATATTGAAATAGCTTTTTCAATCACTATTGAATAGTAATAAAAACTCCATCAGATTTAATTAATTTGTTTTTCAAAGTTATTTGCTCATAAGATTTATCACATGAGTTTTTTAAGTGACCAAGTATTTCCTTTCGAAATGTTTTTTCTGAATGAGGCAATAAACAATATTCAGCCTTGGGCATTTCACTCCAAATCGCTCTCTTCGAAACTTCCGAATTAAAAGCAAATTTAATTAGAGAATAAAATCTAGAATTATTATTTCTATTAGTTTCATTATCGGTATCGCTTAATGGAGTAAATAAAATTAGTCCTTTGAAAGCTTTGTAATCAATTAGTACACCGTTGACTGAGAGTTTAAGCTTTAAATCTTTCTCAATATTTACTTCATTTGTATCTTGCAAGTTTTTGTTTTTTATACGCCACAATCTACTGATTTCCATTCCTTCTGGTTTCATACAATTCCCGATCCACCAATCAATGTGCTTGACTGAAGATTTGTGTAAATCTTTGACTAATTTTTCTGAAATATTACTTTCATTTGCCTGATTACAAATAATAATAGTTTGCTTATTAGGAGTAGTTAAAATCACTAATTCGTACCAACGTTTTGAAATTGATTGAATAATTAGCTCATGAGTATTTGTACTTATACAACTCAATAATAAGAGAGTAATACCGCTTGAAATTAATATATGTTTGGTAAGTTTGAATTTTGAAAAGAATCCAATTCCAATTACGGCTAAATAAAGCCACAAGACCCAAGGGAAACTAATATTTTGAATCTTTAGATTAGCTCCAGGCAAACCTCCAAGTATATGCAACCAAATATCAAGTATGTGAATAGCTTGTGAGCCAGCAAAATCACAAATTGAAGCTATTATCCAACCAATTGATCCAAAGAGAGAAAATAGACTTGCCAGTAATCCACATATTAAAATCAAGCTTGCTAGTGGGACTGCCAATAAATTTGCAAGAATAGAATATATTGGCAAATTATGAAAATACCAAAGTTGAATGGGTAGTATCAAAGCTTGCGCAGTAATAGAAACGGCAATTGGTTCAGCCCAGCTATAGGGGATAAACTTCATCCAATGGATTAATTTTTCTGTCCATAAAATAATGCCGAGTGTCGCTAAATATGAAAATTGAAAACCTAAATCCCCGATCAAATTTGGATCGAATAATAGGCTTATACAAAGCGCAAGCAAAAGAGTATTTAACAAATTGGCTCTACGTTTTAGTAATTGTCCAATTAGCACAACAGAAGCCATAAACCAAGCACGCATAATGGATGGAATAAAGCCAGCTAAGCATGCATAAAAAGTAATAAAAGCTAAAAGAATAATAATTTTGCTGCGATGAGGAATTTTAAATAAATTGAGTAAATAAGTTAAAAAGAAAATCAAAGCAGTTAGATTGAGAGCAGAGGCCGCAAAGATATGATTCACTCCTAAATTAGAACCAAGAGTCCAAATTTCTTTTGAAAGAGGAGTGCCAGTCGAGCGGCCAATTAACATGGCTTGCATTAAACTAACTTGATCGCCTGGAAGTAATACCTTGTGAATTGAAATCAAGCGTATTTGAATAGCGGCTATAGAAGAAAGAATTTGCCCAGCCAATGATTGTGATTTTTGAATATCAAATATTTCAGCATTAGTAAATTTGAATTTAATACCCTGAGATCGCAAATATTTATTTGAAGTCTTACTAAGTGAAAATGCAAATAATTCTGGCGAATAAATCTCCATTGCAAATTTACCTCTAAAACAAATTTCATCACCTAGAGTTGGAAGTGACGATAGCCTTTGAAGCTTAACTTGAGCTTTGCCTTTTAGATTAAAAGTTGACTTGTTGGAATTGTGGATATCAATAATTAGAGAATTAGAGCCATATAATCCTTGCTTTGGCATTTCCAAAACCAATCCACATACTCTGTCAAATTTTTGATCGGCTATTAAACATCTAATTTGATGATTCGGAGTATTAGCAAGCTTATGATGAATGAGAGTATTAGCTAGTCCAAGGGCAAAGCAGAGTGTGGAAAATAAAAAATATTTGATAATTTCTTGAAAGGACTTTTTCTCTGAATATCTGAGATAAGCAAGAAAGAGAAAATTAATTAGCAGAACGAGAAGAATTGAAACCTTGATTGGAACGCTAAACCAAGCTATGACAATTCCAAAAGTGAAGAAAAGTGAAATTGTTTTGAGGATATTATTCATAGACCCGACTGAAATGTTTCACAAAAGTTCTTGAATATTGTGGATTTCCCTATATTTTCTTCTTATAAATAATTTTTTGTTTTTCGTCTGATTGAGGTTATTATATTTCTATCTCCCATTGGCAGGTCTTTAAAGTTTTTCTGACAAAATTATCCTGCATGGAAGTCAGATTTTGCTAATTGGTAAAGTATACCTAGCGATAGGAAACGGCTCCGTTAGCTATGACATCCACTTTGTTAAAGCGCCAGGATAGCTTTTGGGCCTGCTGTAAAATGGGGGGCTTTTTTATTCGACATCTCTAATCTACATATTAAGAATAGAGTTTTCCCGCATTTTATGATTCAAAGTGTTGCGATTGGGAAAGCTAAAAGTACGATAGTTGTGATGAAAATTCTTCATTTGAGATGAACAAAACAATTTTGCTTGCTGATGATGAACCTTCTTTAAGACTTCTTGTGAAAGCAACCTTAGCTGCAAAGAAATATACAGTAATAGAAGCTGCTAATGGACATGATGCGCTCAATCTAGCCAAGCAAGTTAATCCAGATGCTATTTTGCTCGATGTAATGATGCCTTTTCTGACAGGTTTTCAGGTATGCGCTGAATTGAGAAAAGATCCCAAAACGGCAAAAATGCCAATTATTATTCTGACTGCCAAAGGTGGAGATGATGATAAAGATATGGCTAAATCAGTCGGTGCAAATCATTTCTTGACAAAACCATTTCGTCCTTCAGAGCTACTCCAGGCTGTTGAAATTGTTTTGGCATCTGCTTCTGCTTCAGCTTAAAATGAACTAATTAAAAGTTTTTAGATATTTCTTTATCAAGAATTAAATCAAACGGTAAATAAATATAGATAATTTATAAGATTGTTTACAAAGAATTCATCGAGAAATTCATTGTCACGGTTTAAATATAAATTTCAAAATAAGATTTAAGAAAAGAATGAGCAAGAAAAAAGTTGTTGTGGTTGGAGCTGGGCTGGCTGGTTTAAGTGCTGCAAAAAAATTAGTTGATGCTGGTTTTGAAGTGCAATTACTTGAAAGTCGTCCTTTGTTTGGAGGGAAAGTTTCAGCATGGAAAGATAAAGACGGAGATTGGGTTGAAAGCGGTTTGCATGTTTTCTTTGGTTCATATCAAAAGATTTTTGAACTTATGAAAGAAGTTGGAATATACGGGAATATAAGCTGGCAAACCCCATCAATTCCTTATCTTAATCCAGGCGGTAGTGGTTTTCAAATTGTGAGTAATGAGCATTTGCCAAATCCACTTAATCTCATACCTAATTTCTTTTTTAATCATCAATTTGCGCTCTCTGATTTATTGAAATATTGCAGAGCCATAATTCCAGTTTTGATGCGTGATCAAAAATACATTGATGCACAAGATGAAAAGAGCTTCTTGAAATGGGTGAATCAGTTTGGCGTGAGTGAAAATATGATTCAGAAAATGTTTTTGCCAATGACTTTATCTCTGAAATTCCTCCCAATTAGCCAAATCTCAGCGCAAGTTGTTTTAAATGTTTTCAAGCTTTTTATTACTAATCCAAAAGGTTTTAAAATTGGCTTTCTGAACGGTTCACCACAAGAAAAGCTCACTGGGCCAATCTTGAAATATATTGAGCAAAACGGTGGTTCAATCGCATTAAGCAAGAAAATAAACAGCTTAAATTTAGAAGAAGTAAATGGTATTCAAAAAGTAAAATCTGTTCAAGGCTCTAATGGAGAAGTTTTTGAAGCAGATCATTTTGTTTTTGCTTTGCCAACTCATAAATTTCAGGAATTACTCAGTCCAGTTTTTCCTGATAGCGAATATTTCCAAAACCTCAGAAAGTTTAAAGGTGTGCCAGTTTGCAATGCGCAATTCTGGCTAGATAAACCAATTACTCAAGACAAACGTTTACATTTTGGTACAGCTGGAATTACGCCTGTTTTTGCAGATATGAATTTGGCTTGTTTGGATTACAAAACAAAAAATGGTGGCTCGATGATTGAGACTGTAGTTGCACCAGCTGAGAATATATTCAATTTGGGACATGAAGAAATATTGGCAAAAACTTGGGGGCAAATTGCGTCTTATTTTCCAGAAGGAGTAAAGGGTGCAAAAGTTCTAAAATCAAGTTTGGTGAAAATACCGCAATCAGTTTATGCTCCGCATCCAGGTTTGGAGAAATATAGACCAAGTCAAAAAACTCCGATTCCAAATTTGTTTTTGGCTGGAGGCTTCACAAAAGGGCATGAGTTTTTTGATAGCATGGAAGGAGCTGTACAGAGCGGAATCTTAGCGGCTAATGCTTTGATCCAATCTTAACGAGGATTATTTTTTAAACAACTCCTCTTACACAAAACAATTCTAGAAATTTGTTTAAATCTTTGACTTATCAGTCTCATTAAGCTTCCTAACCGCTTATTTGATTTATAATACTTGCATCGCAATGGAAAGTATTCTCTTTGATTGAAGGAATATTAATGTTTCTTTTTTCATTGAGCTGAAGAAAAGGAGTTACAAATATGCCTACCCTAGAAAAAGAAGTTTCTGCTCCCGCATACGTTAAAAATCAAAAGCTCATCAATTGGGTTAAAGAAATTGCCGCACTCTGTAAGCCCGACAAAATACATTGGTGCGATGGATCACAAGAAGAAAATGATGCTCTCTGTGAAGAATTAGTTCAAGCTGGAACTTTCAAAAGATTAAATCCAACCAAAAGACCAAATAGCTTTTTAGCTTGGTCAGACCCGTCAGATGTGGCTCGAGTTGAAGATAAGACATTTATCAATAGCTATAAAAAAGAAGATGCTGGCCCAACCAATAATTGGCTTGCTCCTGGTGAAATGAAAGAAATCCTTGGTAAGCTCTATGACGGCTGTATGCAAGGACGCACGCTTTATGTAATTCCTTTTAGTATGGGACCTGTTGGTTCTGATATTGCACAAATCGGTGTTGAGTTGAGTGACTCCGCTTATGTGGTTGTGAATATGCGCATTATGACCCGTATGGGCAAAAAAGTTTTAGATGTTTTGGGTGATGGAAATTTTGTAAAAGCACTTCACTCAGTTGGTGCACCACTTAAGCCAGGCGAAAAAGATATTCCATGGCCATGCAATCCAACCACCAAATATATTTGCCATTTCCCTGAAGAAAAGCTCATTATGTCCTATGGCTCAGGATATGGTGGTAATGCTTTGCTTGGTAAAAAATGCTTTGCGTTGAGAATTGCATCTACTATGGCCCGTGATGAAGGCTGGTTGGCTGAGCACATGCTGATTTTGGGAGTTGAAGATCCAAATGGCGAGAAAACTTATGTGTCTGCTGCTTTCCCTTCTGCATGCGGCAAGACAAATTTTGCGATGTTAATTCCACCAAAGGAAATGGAAGGCTGGAAAATAACAACCGTAGGAGACGATATTGCTTGGCTAAAGCCTGATAAAGACGGTCAGCTCAGAGCAATTAATCCAGAAGCTGGTTGGTTTGGAGTTGCACCAGGAACCAATTATCATACAAATCCAAATGCAATGGAATCGATGAAAGCAAATACCATTTTCACGAATGTGGCTTTAACCACTGATGGAGATGTTTGGTGGGAAGGTTTAACCAAAGAAGTACCAGATGGCTTGATTGATTGGACAGGCAAACCTTATGACAAAGCCTCAGGAAAACCGGCTTCACATGCAAATGCTAGATTTACCGCTCCCGCTTCGCAATGCCCTTGCATAGACTCTGAATGGGAGAATCCAAAGGGAGTACCAATTGAAGCGATTATATTTGGCGGGCGTCGTTCAACCACAATTCCATTGGTTTATCAATCATTCAATTGGAATTTTGGGGTTTATATGGCAGCCACAATGGGTTCAGAGACAACAGCGGCGGCGTTTGGACAGCAAGGGGTTGTAAGACGCGATCCATTCGCAATGCTTCCATTTATCGGTTATCACGCTGCTGATTATTTCAATCACTGGTTGAATTTTGGACGTACTTTACCAAATCCACCACGTATTTTTGGAGTGAATTGGTTCCGTAAAAATGCCGAAGGGAAATTTGTATGGCCTGGCTTTGGTGATAATATGCGTGTTCTCAAGTGGATTGTTGACCGCGTACATGGTAGATCATATGCAATTGAAAGTCCGCTTGGTTGGGTTCCACGTTATGAATCGCTTGACTGGAGAGGTTTAGATCTTTCGTGTGAAAACTTTAACAACATTATGTCAATTGATTGCGAAGCTTGGAAAACCGAAATTGCTTCTCACGAAGATTTATTTATGAAGCTTTACAATAAGCTACCCAAAGAATTCATCTGGATGAGGGAATTGATTACTTCTGCGCTTTGGCGTTCACCTGAGAAATGGGAAATGGCCTCTGAGAGAGATTAACCTTTATTTTTCTTATCTTATTGAATTCTGTGAGTTTTAATAATCCTTATTCTGTTTTTGGGGAATATGCTCATTAGAATTCAATGAGATAAACTTTTTGTATGGAGCAAATAACTTTAAAATTTTCAAAACCAATTGAGCTATCTGAGTTTGAACTCACGATGGTTTTGGCCTCAAGGCTTTATGAATTAGGCAAAATGTCTTCTGGTCAATGTGCTGAGATGGTTGGACTTTCAAAAAGGGCTTTTCTTGAGTTACTTGGTAAGTTTGGCGTATCAGTATTTGGTTATTCAATTGAAGAAGAAGATATTTCCACCATATAAAAAGAGTAGTGATTTCGGATACAAGCTGTTTAATTGTTCTGAGTAAAATTGGATACTTAGATGTTCTGAAAGCATTGTTTGAAGAAGTTTGGATTACTACAGAAATCAAAAATGAGTTTGGTGAAGATTTACCAAATTGGATTACTATTCACAATGAAGATAATACTGAAATAAAAAAAATTCTCAGTTTGGGGATAGATTCTGGAGAGGCAAGTGCTATTGCTTTGTGTTTGAAACAAGCTACAGATGCGCTCCTAATAATTGATGAACGAAAAGGTCGGAAAATTGCTAAAGAATTAGGCATTCATATAATTGGTACATTAGGTCTTTTATTGAAAGCAAAAGAAAGAGGTCTCATTCCTAATATTGAAGAGGTATTAGAGAAAATTGAGGTAACAGATTTCAGAATTCCAACAAATTTCAAAGATAAATTTCGAGAATGAATTAGCTAGACTGTGAGCGTTTATTCAAATTTTCTGAATCAAATATAGAACAAGATTAATAGGATTAGAAAGATAATCAAGATTTTTTCTTATCCTATTAAATTTTGTGAATCTTGATAATCCTTGTTCAGTATTTATTCATCTGGCGAGGATCGTAAGTTTTACGGTTCTCGCTTTTTTGTATTGTGGAGCTAATT
>DUDU01000132.1 GCA_005110395.1 Candidatus Melainabacteria bacterium
ATTAACAGTTTTGATATTTACTTGATATTTAGAGGCTAATTGAGTTTTGGATAATTGAGAAGATTGAATGTCAGAGCGAATATGAATATTAGTTTTTGCATTGTTGTGATAATTTTGCATATGAGTGGATTGGGTTAGGGTTAACATCTAACTTATTCCACTCAAGCACCTAGTCTTTACTCTCCAATAACTTCTGGAGAAACTTTCTTTTTATCCACAACGTTGTGAAACTCTACAAATAACAGCAGCTTGGCTATTTGCAGATGAATCTTGGGTGGTTTGATTTGGTGACGTAGTCGAACCAGAAGGCTGAGCAGTTAAAACGGCAACGGCTGTATTTGAAGATGTTAATAATCTTTGGACTAAAGGCATAAGTAGATCCAATGAATCAAATGTCTTAACTCAAGCATAATATGGGGAGCTTATTTGAACGTTTTGTTCATTCAAAAAAATTAAGACATATTGTGAAAAGTTTTTTTGCTTATTGACCAATGACAGATAAAGCGTATTCCGTAAATTTCTTAAGTCCAATACGGTCAATCATTCCCATAAATTCTTTATCGATTGCATTATCTGTTAAGGCTTCTGAAAAAGGTTGAAAACCCATAATATGTTCACTTTGATAATAAGCCATGATTTCCGTTTGGCCTTTATTAAGAGCTTTTACAATCATTTGGCATTTGAGATGTGCAATTTCACAATCAGTCATCAGGGGTTTAACTCCACGCAGATAACGACTAAAGGCCTCGGCAATTATTCTTTTTTTGGGTGAGTCAATTAATCCAAATTCTTCAAGCTCTTTTTTGAAAAACTCCGCCGCATTTGTTTTGCCTCTTTCTTCTTTCTTATATCCTTCGGCAACAACAATCAAAGCATGTCTTCTTTTCATCAATGCTTTTGCAATTTCTTCTTTGATTTCATCAGTAAAACTGAAAGTTGGTAAAACAATTAAATGTGCTCTTGCAGCAGCTCCTGAATGCAAAGCATGTCTACCACTTCTATTTCCCATCATTTCAAGAAAATAAATCCGTTGATGAGTATAAGCGTCTTCATACAAGCCTCTTGCAATTTCAGCTCCATGTTCTGCGCACGAAAGAAAACCGACAGAATGATCTTTGGTTATGTCTGAATCAGCTGATATATTAATAAAACCCGTTTTGATTTTCGAAGGCAAAAGAGAAGCCAATGCTTTTGCACCTCTGAGTGTGCCATCTCCTCCACAATAAACTACTATTTCAAAACCTTCACTTATTATTTCCTTAGCTGCAAGCTCTTGGTTTTGGAGAGCTGCAAATTCTGGGAAGCGCTCTGAACGAAAGTCTGAACCAGGATAGAAAATTCGTCTACCCATCATTTCGGTTGGCATTCCTTTGTAGTTCAGCTCAAAAGCTTTAATTGGATTTATGACAACTCTAACTAAGCGAGGCTCATCAGAAATGCCTTCGCAGAGTGAACGAAAACCAGAACGAGCTGCCCAACATTCCCAGCCTAATTTTTCGCCTTCTTCGGTTAGACCGACTGCAACTGCTGTATAGCCAGGAGCCAATCCGCCATCAAATATAAATAGAGCTTTTTTACTCATAAGTCTTTTCTTTCCAGTCTAAATTTAGTATTCCACGCCATAGAAAAAAATAAGCTTTTCCGAAATCAAAAATATTCATTCGTTTAACAATAATGATTTCTATTTAAGTTTTAGTGCAAGTGTTTTGAATCTCTTCTAAAATGAAACTTAATTACTTTGAGCCCATTACTCAAAAAAATTTCTTACTTTGGTTTGAGTCGTAAATTTTTCAATTAAGTCAATCAAAGCATTAATCACAAAAACATTAACCAATATGAATTTAATTAATAAGCAATCAATTAACAAACACGAATTGCCACGTTTAGCAATATTTGGAGCTGGAGGACTAGGGGTTGAGATGCTAGCTTTGCTGACCAAAAGGCCATGCGCTAATTTGGTTGGGTTGCTTGATAAGTCTGGTTTTGTTTTTGATAATAAAGGCTTGGAATTAGATAATTCAATTGAGTCTCTCATTCGCCACAAACAAGTTTCTGCAATTGATAATTCTATTCAATCTGATAATTCAATTGCTGAATTTTTGAATTTATATGCTGGACAACTGGATGCCATTTTCTTTGCATTGCCCAATTTGCCTAATGAATTTATTCCAAATATAACTAAGCAAATTATCAATCAATCTTCTTTCAGCGGTGTAATTATTGATGCTTTAAAAAGAACCACCGCTGTCAAAATGCTTGAGGGTCTGAATAAGGAATTAAAAGAAAGAAATATTTTGTATTTGACAGGTTGTGGTGCAACACCTGGAATGCTCACTGCTGCGGCTTCATTGGCGGCTCAATCTTTTGTAGAAATAGAATCAGTCAAAATTACATTTGGAGTTGGAATCGGAAATTGGCAAGCTTATAGAGCCACTATTCGTGAAGATATTGCTCATCTCAAAGGTTTTGATGTTGAGAAAGTATCTAAAATGACTGAAGAAGAAATAGATGCAGAGTTAGATGCAAGAGAAGGCATTCTTGAACTTGTTAATATGGAGCATGCTGATGACATCATGTTGGAAATGGCGGGTATTTGCGATGCAAGTAGGGTTACAGTTGGTGGAATTGTTGATACGCGCAATCCCAAAAAGCCAATTTCGACAAATGTTCAGATCACAGGTATAACCTATCAAGGCAAAAGATCAACTCATTCATTCACGCTAGGTGATGAAACAACTATGGCTGCTAATGTGAATGGAACCGTTTTAGGGTATTTAAATGCGGGAATTTATCTTCGCAATGAATACTGTGCTTCAGGACTCAAAACGGCGGCTGAGTTAATGCCTAAATTTGCTCCTGTAAAGATGAAAGTGCTGACTCAAGTTTGAAAAAATAAGTAAGAAGAATGAATTCACTTTACACATGCCGCATGATTTTATTTAGTTACCGAAACAATCCTGAAATAATACTGAGACAAGTTCAGCACAGCTCGGAATGACAAAGAAAACTTAATCTTGTCATCCTGAACTTGTCTTAGGAACTCTCCCAGCAAAACAGAAAATAATTTTTGCGTAGCATTAACTTACCTTAGCGATCCACAGCTATTCTTAATAATTCTGAGAAAGCAAGAGCAGTCCACATCCCATCTCCAAAACCATAATAACCACCGTAATTTGTATGTAAAGGCACACGATCGGAAAAATGAGTTTGATTAACTGGTGATTTACTTGGAGCGAAATCTCCACCAAGATATTGAATGAAAGTTCCTTTAATGCCTTCAAACATTGAATGGAGTGGGCTAGAAAAACTCAATTCACCACTTTTATTAACCTTCATAGGATGGGAATGTACGCGTAAAACTGGCAAATCATTTTTAAGAGGCTTTTTCTCTAAAACAATATTTCCTTCCTTGTTTTGTTGAAGAGTAAATATGCTTCTTCTACCTGTTTTTGGATCATTATGTGCATAAATCGAATCACCTAATAAAACAGTATGGAGATATTCAGACTTGCCATCTAGTTTAGGAATTTCAATTAAAGCAGTTCTTAATTGTCCATTTGATAAACTACTCCCTAAGCCACCTTTGTGTTCACTAAGAAAATCCTGGAATGCAATTGCATTTATTGATTCATTTTCAACTTTAGCTAAATGCTCATTAAATAAAGCTTGTCTATTTTCTCTAATACGATGTCTTCCCGTTCTGGAAAGAAGATATAGTCCTCCAACTGCTGCTCCTACTGTGGCAGCTCCCACCAAAAGGGCTTGAGCTAATGCTCTCATTGAATCCCCAAAGTTTTTTTTCTTTGCAAATGTCTAGAAGTTTTTTCGCTAAGTCCAGCAATGTATGCAGCTTGAAGAGCAGCCGCATTGCCTAATTCTTGTGATGGAAGATTTATTGAAATATTGACAGGATCCTGATCCTGTCAATATTAATAGAACTGGGACTATGTGGTTGCGGCTTAGACGTTGAAGAGTTAGGCGCGGATGGTGTTGGAGGAATAAAAAGAACAGGTATAAATTGAGTTGGAGTTGATGCACCAACAGAAGTTACTGTGGAAGTATCATTCATAATTTTTACCCTCCCTTTTGTCCCCTAGATTTTCCCAATCTGCAAAAGGTGAAATTGAAACTATTTAGAATTGTAACTCTCTATGCTCTACTGCACAAGCCCAATAATTGAAAGCAAACGCTAATCTTCTTTAATTAATCTTTCGTGATTTTCTCTCAAGTATTTTTTGAAACGAGTCGACAAATCGCTCCTAGTCATTGCATACTCAACTAAAGTTGTAAGATACCCAAATGGAGCTCCAACATCAAATCTCTTACCTTCAAATTCCAGAGCGTCAACCAAACCTTGTTTAGCCAAATAATTAAGTGGTTCTGTTTGGGAGATTTCTTTGCAATGCTCTGTGGGCAACTGATCTAAAGCTTCAAATATTTCTTTGGTATAGAGATATCTTCCAAAAGAAACCAATTTACTTGGCTCAGTACCAACTGGTGGCTTCTCTACAAGATGTGTAACTTCAAAAAGATTGCCAATTTTTTTGGTATAACCAATTACTCCATATCTTGAAACGTCTTCATCAATTAATTCTTTGGCAGATAAAATTGTTTTGCCCGTTTGCTTATAAGCGTCTATTAGTTGTTTGGTACAAGGAATATCGCTAAAAATCAAATCATCTGGATAAGCCACTACAAAAGGTGAATCTCCACAAAAAGATTTGCACAATCTCAGCGCATCAGCGGTTCCCTTCATTTCACGCTGTCTCACAAAATGAAAATTAGCTTTCAATGGTTGAATCTTATCAAGCTTCTTTTTGGCATCTTCTCGGGTAAGTATCATTTCAAGCTCAAGTTCATGATCAAGATAATCTTCGAGAACTTTTTTACGTCTAGAAGTAATAATCAAAATATCTTGAATTCCAGATTCGATAAATTCTTTAACTGTGAAATCAATTGCCGGAACGTCTATCAATGGAAAAAGCTCTTTAGGAACAGTTTTAGAAGCAGGCAAAAACCTTGTACCGTAGCCAGCAGCAAAAATTACACCTTTTATGTCTTTATTTTGTGTATTCATAATTTTTATATTTACCTTATAAAAGTGATGGAAATTATTAAAATTCAAAAAAGATCTTTATAGCTGATTGAGTCAATGAAAATAAGATATAGCTTTAATGATTTGATGAGGAATTAAGGGAATTTGAATCAAACAGATTTTATTTCTATAGACATTATATTAATTTTTCCTGATATTTACCTTTTCAGAAAATCTCTTCTGCGCCTCTCCAAAACCATATAGCCGTATCACCATAAACTCGTTTAGATAAAAGATTTAAACATAGAGAATTTTCAGAAGTTTTACTTGAATAGTTTGAATTGTCTAGAAGCGCTGAAACATCTCTGCCTGAGCCCAATTCGAGAACAAAAAGACCTGAATCACTTGTTAACAAAGGAATTCTATTAAGTAAGATAGCTAAATCCTCATCAGAAATAGCATATGGTGGATCTGCAAAGATCAAATCAAATTTATGTGGCAGATTCTCAGTATTTACAAAATCATATTTTAAGCAATCCGCCTTAATGATTTTTGTTTTATTTAGGAATTTGTATTTTTCAGCATTTTCTTTAAGAGCCTGAATACTGTCTTTGTGAGAGTCTATTGCGATCAAGCTATTTGCACCAAGCTCCAGAGCCTTAAACCCAAGTGAGCCACTGCCTGCAAATAAATCCAAGCATTTAAGGTCAGTAAAGATAGAAATTTCCGAACGCAAAATATTAAAAATTGCTTCTTTGACTTTGCCCATTGTTGGTCTGACATGAGCTGGAACTTTCAATTTCATTTCATACACCTCACATTCCCTTTGAGTTTATGAGAGCGAAAAATGCAAATCACTGTCTTAAGAAGTGCTGAATTAGCCATGCTTGAGTTTAATTCTCAGTAAATCCAAAAACATAAAAAACGGATCACGCCAAATCACAACTTTACTGCGTTCATCATTAGCCCAAATCACGGGAATCTCAACAATCTTGCAATTAGCTTGTGCAGCTAAATAAAGCATTTCAACATCAAAAGAAAATCCATTTACAAACATTTGTGCAAAGATTTTTCGTCCTATATCTCCCCTCAAAAGCTTAAATCCACACTGAGTATCTTGAATATCAAGTCCTGTTAGTAATCTAACAATTCGATTATAAGTTTTACCAAGTAATATTCTGAAAAATGGTTGTTTCACATCTATCAGGGATAAATCATGCCTACTTCCAATTGCAACATCCACTCCAGAACTGATTGAATTTTTCAATTTTAAAAATTCAGCAATCGGTGTGGAACCGTCAGCATCAGAAAACAAAATCATTTCTCCGACTGATGCTAAAACTCCCATCCGAATAGAAGCGCCTTTACCCATATTGTGTGGCTGAATCAGTAATTTGATTTTTTTTGCTCTTATTTCTTCATTGAATTCTTGCAAAATTGTGTCAATTGTCCGATCTGAACTACCATCATCAACTATCAAAATTTCCCAAGAAAGGTTTTGCATACTCTCGGAATGATTCAAAAATTCAAAAAAAGTATGAAGAGTTTTTGGTAGTCTTTCTTGCTCATTAAAGCAGGGAATGACAATTGATAAATTTAAACTTATAACTTCTTTCTGCATTGTTTTCTTAGCTGTTTTTTTGGCTGACCTTCTTGACTCTTCTTGGACTTTATTTTCGTTTTGATGATTTCAATTTTCCAAATTTTGAGTCAAATTATTTGATTAAAAGAGCTTGTACAATCAACCTGTTAACTCAACAAAGTTTTTCAGCATTTGATGACCATATTCAGTCATGATTGATTCGGGATGAAATTGAATTCCATGAACTTTATATTTTTTATGTTGTAAAGCCATCACCAAGTCATCATCTTCGCTTCTGGCTGTTATTTCCAATTCTTCTTGGTTAATGGTATCCTCAGCCACGATTAATGAATGATAACGAATTGCTTTGAATTCCGTTGGCAGATTTTGAAATACCCCCATTCCTTTGTTTTTGACAAATGAAGCTTTTCCATGTTTTGGAATAGGAGCTCTTTTGACCAAGCCACCAAAAAATTCTCCAATGCACTGATGCCCTAAACAAACTCCAAGTATTGGTTTTATTTGATGAAATTCTCTAATTAACTCCATGCTAATCCCCGAGTCAGCTGGAGTTCCTGGGCCTGGAGAAATAATAATGTGACTTGGATCAAAGGCTTTGACTTCAGTAAGTGAAATCTGATCATTTCTAAAAACAATTGTATTAAATCCCAATTCCCAGAAATACTGAGCAAGGTTATAAGTAAAACTATCGTAATTATCAATTAATAGTATTTTGTGTTTCATAATCAGCTAGTAATAACAAATCAAAAAACATTACATAAATTATTAGGCAAATTATTTCATACAGAGCTTATAATGACTAAATTAAATGAGAAACTAGCTTGTGGATTTCTCGTAATTAGTCCATAAAATAAGACAAGTACAATACCAAACACAATTGAATTTGAATGTCAGATTTTCTGCAAAGACTTGAAGAAATTTCTAGAGTGGTTTGGAAAGGTTTTTTGAATGACAGCTTATCAAGCCGTGAATTATCAGAGCTCTTATTGCCAAGTCTGCAACATTCACAATTTATAGCTTTTACCATTGCACTCATTTCATCTTTATTACTAACGCCATTTATTACAGAAAGAGCAATTCAACTCAATCTGTTAGACAAACCTGGTGGCAGACATATTCACAAAAACGCTGTACCTAGACTTGGTGGACTAGCAATTTATTTGAGCCTTTTGATTACCTCATTGCTCTTTATTGTTTTATATGGGCGATATACTCCCAGAGGCTTTGAACACTTTGAATTGGTGGGGATTTTACTTGGAGGAACTTTGATTTTTTTGGTTGGATTATTTGATGATATAACTCCGCTTCCTGCTAAATTCAAATTATTTGCTCAAATTTTTGCGGCTATTGTTGCGTGGCTCTGTCAGGTTAAAGTCAAATATATTGCAAATCCACTTTTCTTTTTTCATCTTTCTGAATCTCGGGTTTACGAATTACATCCTCTTCTCAGCTTCATAATTACGATTGGCTGGTTGGTTTTGATTACAAATGCACTCAACTTAATAGATGGTCTAGATGGGCTTGCCGGAGGAGTTTCTCTAATTGGTGCATTATCGCTTTGGGCAGTTTTAATCGATGCAAAAATTGAACAGCCAGCGGGTGCACTACTTGCTGCCACCTTAGCTGGAGCCGTGATGGGTTTTCTGCGGTCAAATTATAATCCTGCCAGAATTTTCCTCGGAGACTCAGGAGCTTATTTCTTGGGTTTTACGCTTGGAGCAGTGGCAGTTGCAGGTTTATCAGGGAATCCAAATACTGCAACAATTGGATCCGTGGTTGTAATTGCTTTGAGCTTTCCATTGGTCGATACTATTTTTGCAATTAGTCGAAGATTTTTAAAAGGTAAACCCATTATGGAAGCCGATGCAGATCATCTTCATCATCGATTTCTTAGAGCAGGTTTGTCCACCAAAGGCACTATGATAATGGTTTATATAACTTGTGGCTTACTTGGTCTCACCGCCGCCACAATCAGTGGAACTCATAAACGTTATTTTGTCTTGGTGCTTATGACTTTGAGTTTGGCTCTCTTAAGTGGCTTTTGGCGAAGAGAAAAGATTAAGCAAGTTGAAGGAGAAATTGATGAAAAACTTGAAGCAGAAAATAATCAAGCCTTACCTAATGAAAACTCATAGCAAAAGAAATAAGCCCAAACAATCAATGAAATAAGCTAAATTAAATATTATTTGTTTTTCTTTCAATTAAATGAACTGAGAGAGTTGAGCCCAAAGAGTTAAGTCAAAAAATGCAAAACGCAAAGATTATTTTAGGAATTAGTGGAGGAATCGCTGCTTACAAAGCTTGCGATCTGGCTTCATTGCTTGTAAAAGAAAAAGCTCAAGTTCATGCAGTTTTGAGTGAATCAGCTACTAAATTCATTTCGCCATTGGCACTCAAAACAATTACTTATAACCCTGCTTATTCAGACCAATTTGATTACGATTTAGTTGAACCAATTCATGTAGAGCTTTGTCGCGAGGCTTCAGTATTGGTTTTGGCTCCTGCAACTGCCAATTTGATTGCCAAAATTGCAAATGGTATTTGTGATGATTTGCTTTCTACGATTGTTTGCGCTTATAAAGGACCAATTGTTGTGGCTCCTGCTATGAATACTGCAATGTGGGAAAATCCAATTCTGCAAGAAAATTTAAATAAACTTAAAAGTAAACTCAATTGTCAAGTCGTCGAACCAATTGAAGGTGAGCTTGCCTGTCGCACAATTGGAATTGGTAAGCTTGCACCAGTTGAAAAAATTCTTGCAGCTGTTCAAGATATTTTGAGACCTCAGAAAAAAACATCTCAGCAAAAATCTAAGCTAAATAAAATCAAAGTCTTGATTACAGCTGGTGGAACTAGAGAAGCGATTGATCCAGTTCGCTTTATTGGGAATCGCAGCTCAGGAAAAATGGGACTTGCATTGGCAGATGAAGCATACGCTAGAGGTGCGGAAGTTACACTGGTGACAACACAAAAAGATTTGCACAAAGCATATAAAGTCATAGAAGTCGAAACTACTCATCAAATGCAAGAATCGGTTGAATCTCTTTTTGATTCGAGTCAGATTTTGATTATGGCAGCAGCTGTTTCTGATTTCAAACCATTAGAATTTTCTCCATCAAAAATCAAGAAGGCTTCAACTAGTGAGGATTGGCAATTATTGCTTACAAAAAATCCTGATATTTTAGCTACTCTGGGAAGACTCAAAAAGCCAGGTCAAGTAATAATTGGTTTTGCAGCTGAATCAAATAATTTGGTGGAAAATGCTCGCAAAAAGCTTGAAAACAAAAAGCTCGATTTAATCGTTGCGAATGAAATCAATAAGCCAGATATTGGTTTTTCGTCTGACTACAATGAAGTTTATCTTTTAGCGCAAAATTCCAAAGAGCCTACTT
Organism: Candidatus Melainabacteria bacterium; assembly: GCA_005110395.1. Classification (GTDB taxonomy): domain Bacteria; phylum Cyanobacteriota; class Vampirovibrionia; order Caenarcaniphilales; family Caenarcanaceae; genus LMEP-10873. The sequence goes on from DUDU01000132.1 coordinate 10,031, forward strand.
TGCTTTCTAAAGCCACTAAATGTGAAATTTCCAATCAATTGTGGGCTTATATTGAAAAGAATTTACTCAAAAGTTAAGCATTAGGGGTTGATAAAAGAATCAATAACTTATAATGTGAGGGTTGAAAGTAGTGCAAATGATCGCGCAAGTTCAGATGGGCTTGTGAGGAAAGTCCGGGCACTATAGGGCTGGTTGCTGGGTAATTCCCAGTGCGTATAAGGATGGGTTATGCTCATCCCAAGCGTGAGGAAAGTGCCACAGAAATGAAAACCGCTTATAACTTTCAGATTTTCTGAGAGTTTATGAGTAAGGGTGCAACGGTGTGGTAAGAGCGCACCAGCATTACTCGTGAGGGTAGTGGCTAGGTAAACCCCACTGAAAGTGCAAGGGACAGTCTAACTAATCTAAGTGGCCCGCTGAAATTAGCTTGCCTTTAATGACAAAGACTTAACCGCTTGAGCCATAGAGTAATTTATGGCCTAGATAGATGATCATTCTCGACAGAACCCGGCTTATCGCATTACTTTCAACGATTATTATTTTTATACAGAGCAATTAGCACTCGGTTTGAACTCCCCCTATCAAGGTGGAAATTTTGCATGAATCTAAGAACCCGAATCCCACCCCGCGAAAAGAGGAAGGAGCAAGGGAAAAACAATTCTTTCGCCCCTCTATTTAGGAAAGGGACAGAATGTGAAGTTCTTCAAATATTGTAAAAGAAACTCATCCAAAATTCATGCTGACAAAAGAGTTTGTCAGTTCACTGAGCTTGTCGAAGGGGGTGGAAAACAAATTTGGTAAGTGTCGAAATCTCAATCGCTCCCTTTTTCTGCCTCCCTTAAAGAATCAAATTCAAGCAATCAAATGATTATGTTGAACTTTTTTGGCTTCTACATAATCTTTATTAACATCGTTAATACAAATTAACGGAACTCTCGTTTCAACTTTGATTCCCAGCTTTTCTAAATCAGCAATTTTGTCAGGATTATTTGTCATTAATTTGACGGAATTAATTCCCAAATCTTTGAGTATATGAGCACCAACCCAATATTCTCTCATATCATCTTTGAAACCCAATTCACGATTCGCTTCAAAAGTATCCATTCCCTTATCTTGAAGTGCATAAGCTTTAATTTTGTTTGTTAAGCCAATTCCACGTCCTTCTTGCTTTAGATAAACCAAAACACCCGCACCAGATTCAGCAATTATACGCAAAGACTCATTGAGCTGAGAATGACAATCGCATCGCAGGCTTCCAAAAGCATCACCAGTCAAACATTCACTATGCATTCTTACTAATGGAGTCGCTTTATTTATATCTCCATGAACTAATGCCAAATGCTCTTTGCCAGAAATCGATTCAATGTAAGCGTAGAGAGTAAAGTCACCATGCTTAGTTGGCAAAGTTGAAATGGCTTCTCGACTAATACAAATCTCATGCTTGACTCTGTATTCTGTAAGCTGCTCAACAGTGATAAATGGAATATTAAACTTTTCGCTGAATTTGATTAGATCGTCACGTCTAGCCATTGTGCCGTCCGCATTTACAATTTCACATATTACGCCAGCTGGTTTGAGTCCTGCTAATTTAGATAAATCAACAGCAGCTTCAGTTTGGCCACTTCTTTCAAGAACACCACCATCTTTAGCAATTAAAGGAAAAATATGTCCTGGCTTACGTAAATCACGAGGGCCTGAATTTTCATCTAAACAAATCAAAATAGTATTTGCGCGATCTTCAGCTGAAATACCCGTGCTTACTCCTCTTTCTTCAGTACCATCAATTGAGATTGTGAAGGCAGTTTGCTTTGAATCATTTGTTCTATAAGTCATCAATTCAAGGCCTAATCTCTCAGCAATTTCTTTTGAGATTGGCATACAAACCAAGCCACGTGCCTCGGTCGCCATAAAGTTAATAAGTTCAGGTGTGATTTTTTCGGCTGCGCAAATCAAATCACCTTCATTTTCACGGTCTTCATTGTCAGCAACAATAACTAATTTGCCTTCTTTGATTGCTTGAATTGCTTCTTCTACTGAGCTATAACCTGAACTGTAACCTTGAATTGCCATTGATTTAATCTTTTCGGAATTTGTTTTTAGTTTATTAAAAATACTTACATTTAAAATGCAAAACTATTTTTTCTCATAATTAGCATTATTAGGAATTATACAGAGAAACTTTAATGGTGCTTTACCAGAATTGTAGAATTGATGCAAAGTGTTTGGTGGAATTAAAAGTGCATCAGATGAGTGAAATGAAACATTTGTTTCTCCTCTGATTTCGCCTTCCCCCTCCAAGACATAGATTTCGTGTTCCCATGGATGAGAATGCTGGGGAGTGTGTCCTTGTGGTTCAATTTCAAAAAATCTCATTGAGAAATTCGGCGCAGCATTTTTTTTCTCGGTAATCAGTTCTTGCATTTTACAATTTTCAGCACCTTCCATTGCTACTGATTGTAAATCTCTTCCTGAAGATATAACTTTGATAGATTGATTTGTGTTTGGCAAAATAATAAGCCTCTGGTGGGTTAAGTGAAATGAGTTAATTAAAACTATTTAAGCAAGATTTGATATTAGAACTTTGATGATTAAGATTTTGAGGTAAATTAATGCAACTAATGAAGTAATTATACTGGTGATAGTTTATGGTGTTGTTTTCCCGATTTTAAATACTTGAAAATTTCATGCAAAGAGAAGCCCGTGTATTTCGAGAAGCATTTGGACAAGCATTTAGACAAAAGAATTTGTATTGGGTTGTAATAGTTTTCTTATTCTTAGTCCTGATAAGCGCTGGATGTAATTCAATCAATAAAAAACCAATTAGAGTTAGTGTTGCTGGTCAAGAATATGATTTTGAGAAGCAAGATATAAATGGCATACTTTATTATCAAAAATTTTCTAAGAAACCAGAACCCTCAATAGTTCATTTGAGTGAGAGACAAATTCTCAAAAAATTAAAAAGTAAATTGGACAGCAACTCTTCATACGAAAATTTAAAAGGTTTGCATTTAACGCTTTCATATTCAAGGCTTACTATTGCTGGAGAAAGTTCATCTACAGAGCAAATCAATAAATTAATTGATACAGCTTTAGAAATTCCCGAAATTAGCGAAATTATTTCAACGGTCATTATAAAAAGTGATCAACAGGAAGAATCAATTCTTTAAAGTAATTTGTCTTTGAATTCCTGTTCCTGTTTTGACCTGACTTTTTTCTTGGCATTTTTGATTTCATCTGCCTGGAAAATCTTTGGCTTCTAAGCTCTATTTGAGTATTTTAGATAGAATCATTTTTACAATTAAATTTAGAGTTAAATGCAATTCGTTAAAGCTCTGAAATGTACTTTGCAATAAAATCAACTAATCGATTTTTGACATTAATAAAAACAAAAAAAATTCAAGCAATTCAATTGCCACTAAATAATTCAACTATCAGTTCAGCTCAGCAAAATGACCAAAGATAAACCAGCAGATAAACAAGAAAATAAATTTCAGCTTTCGAAATGGTTTTCACATGAAATACTTTTACTGACTATTACCATAGTTTTAGTTGTGACATTTGGCGGGATTGCAATCGCTCTCGAAAAGCCGCTTGGTAGCTTAAAAGGGCAAATTTCGATTGAAAAAGAAGGTTTTAATCTTTCGACTTATGACGTATCTCAAAACAAGGTTTATGCAATTGCAATTGGTCCTCAAAGACAAGATACTCCTTCAATTGAAAGAGGTGTTTGGGTTCAAAATGATGGACAATTTCAGATTAACAATTTGCCCATTGGTGAATATACAGTCAGGGTCAGAGCTCCAGGATTTGCAACTTTCAATAAATATGATCTTTTGATTGAAGAAGGCAAAACAAGTTTGGTAAAAGATATTAATCTTTCAATACTTAGGCCATCAGTTAGTATTGCCTCACAATGTAGAGTGTTTACCAGCGATGAAAAGCCTAATTTCTGGATTAATTCATCAGGATCTACCAAAGCAATTATCAAAATTTACAGGAAAGATATTGCAAGTATTTTGAAAAAGCCGATTAATCAAGCAAATTTGGGTTTTGCAGAAATTGGATCTTCGCTCAATATATATAAGCCGCAAAAAGACCCGCAAGAATTCTTTGCTAAAGAAAAACCAATTGAAATATTAGAACGCAAACTTGAGTCTGATTATACCGACTGGGCCAGAGCTGAATTTAAGCTTAGTAAGCCATTGCCAAAAGGTGATTATTTAGCGGTGGTAGAAGCTTTCAATCTTCAAGGTAAAAAAGACTGGAGCATACTTTGGTTTTCAGTTAGCGATTTAGGTCTGATTATTAAGCAAGCACCAGAAAAGACTTTGGTCAGAGCAATAGATTTAAGAACTTTACAACCCCGTGCTGGAACTGATATTCAAATTGTTGATCGTGAGGGTAATGCTGCTCTGCTTGCTAAATCTGCCACTGCAAAAAATGGATTTGCTGAGCTTAAGCCTTTAACAAATTTGAGTGAGAATTATACGCATACTCTTTTAGCACTTGGCCTTAGTGGAGAAGATAAAGCTTATGGAGGAATTTCGTTTTGGAAGGGAAATCAAAGTACCTATGAAACATATTTTTATACTGAAAGACCAATTTATAGATTAGGTCAAAGTGTATATTACAAAGGTATAGTCAGACTTTCTACTTCTGATGGTTTCAAAACTCCGCAGGCTAATTTGCCAGTAAGTGCTGAATATTCTGATCCTAACGGAAATAAAACTGGAACAGCTTCGCTCAGATCCTCCTCGCATGGGACCTTTAATGGTGTATTTGAAATTCCAAGTGATGGTAAAACTGGTGCTTATGAAATTAGCTTTAAATATCCCGACGGTTCAACTGGATATGGAAATTTTGAAGTTGCAGAATATCGAAAGCCAGAATATCAAGTTGAAGTAATTCCTCTCAAAGAAAGAATAGTAGCTGGCTCCACCATAAAAGCGCGTATTAAAGCAACTTATTATTTTGGTGCACCAGTTGTAAATGCCAAAATTCATTATTCAGTTTATTCATCAGAAGATTGGCAAACTCGCTACAAACTAATGGCTAGACCTGATTATTACAGCTATTACGATGATTGGTCAGAAGAAGATGATTATCATGATTATGGATATAGTGGCGATTATATTACTGAAGGTTATGCAACTACCAATGAAAGCGGAGAGGCGATTATTGAAGTCAAGACGGAACCAAACCGAGAAGTAAATGATTCACCTTATGATTCTAATTTCATAGATAAGCGCTTTAAGATACAAGCTGAAGTTACTGATATAAGTCGAATGTCTGTAATTGGTAATGGTTTTGAGCCTGTTACGGCTGGGGCTTTTACTTTATTTGTGGAACCCAAAAGCTATGTTTTTAAAAAAGATGAAGCAATTGATGCTCGTGTAAGTGCTGTAGATTATGATGGAAAAGCAGTTCAGAACCAAAAAGTTGATTTGAAATTAATACGTTGGAAATACGATATAAAACGAGGTTCATATAAAACTGAAATTATAGATACTATCAAAAATCTCCAAACTGATTCAAAAGGACATATTGAAGCTCGTTTTGATCAACATCTGAAAAAATCTTTTGCCAGTATTAATTTTTCAAAGAATTTAATTGAAACCGATACTTATTATATAGTTGCGCAAGCTAGCGATAAAAATGGAAATAATATTAAGCAACAAAATAGTATTTGGATTGCCAGCCCTCAAAGTCCATATATCAAAGCCTTAGCCGAAGAAGCTAGCAGTCAACCGCTTGAAATTAAATTAGATAAAAAGGTGTATAGACCTGGTGATACTCTCAAAGCCATGATTAGTGGGCCAGTTACTGGTAGAGAAGGGGCAGAAGCAATAGTCTCAATTGAAGGAGAAAAATTGTATGAATATCAAGTAATTAAATTTGATGCAACAGCTAAGCTGGTAGAAATTCCGATTAAACCAAGTTTTTCACCTAATGTTTATATTTCAGTAACGCTAGTTGATAAGAAACATCAGCTTTATACTCAAACCGAAATAGTCAAAGTTTCACCAGAAAATCATTTCTTGAACCTTGATATCAAAACTGACAAAGAAAAATATAAACCAGGCGAAAATGTCAATTACACAATTAAAGCTACATATTCAGATGGTAAACCTGCTGCAAATACTGAAGTTTCTCTTGGAGTGGTTGATGAAAGCATATATGCGATTAGACCAGAAGTAGCTGAAGATATACGCAAATTCTTCTATAATAGAAAATACAATTCGGTGGTAACGCTCTCATCATTTCCTGAAGAGTATTCGGGTGGGCCTGATAAAGTTGAGCCGCGATTGCGCAAAGATTTCCGAGATACTGCTGCGTGGCTTCCAGCAATTATTACGGATAAAGATGGTATTGCAAAAGCCAGTATAAAATTACCTAACAATATCACAAGCTGGAGAGCGACGGTTAGAGCTATTAGTCAAGAAACTGATATAGGTGCTGGTACTCAAAATATTATTGCAACGCAAGATTTATTTATTAGACTTGCACTTCCGAGATTTTATACTCAGTGGGATGAAGCTAATATTACGGCAATTGTGCATAACTATTCTGATGAAGAGCAATCGGTTGATTTGTCGCTTTCAGTTCCAGAACAATTTGAAACAAAAGATAAGTTAAATCAAAATCTACAAATCAAATCGCAAGAAGCTAAAAGATATACTCTTCCCGTCAAGGTTATTGGATATGGAGAGGCTTTGATTTCGGCAAAAGCTATTCCCAATGAGTCTTCACAAAACAATTCGCTTGATTTGGCTGGAGATGCAATAGAGCGCAAAATACCGATACATTATTTGGGTTTTGAAGATTTTATATCTAAGAGTGGCGTTATCAAAAACCAAAGTGAATCTATTGATTTTGACTTGAATGGGCCATGGAACGATGAAGAAAAGGAATTAGCGGTTAAGAAAGCACTTTATAATTTATCGCTTGCAGCTTCATCGATTGGGCTGGTCACTAATGGACTAGATAGCTTGATTGATTATCCTTATGGTTGTACAGAGCAAACAATGGGTAAATTAATGCCATCTATTATTGCAATTAAGCTCAATAAACAGCTTGGAGTAAATTTGTCTGAAGAGTCTAAGAAAAAATTTGCCAAGGTTTATGATCAATCAATTCTCAAGCTTAAAGAGAATCACAATGAAGATGGCGGCTGGGGTTGGTGGAGATTTGATACTAGTAATTTGTATCTGACAAGTTATGTATTAGAAGGTCTTTATGAGCTCAAAGAAACTGGTTTCGCGGTTGAGCCTGAAATGATAGATAGTGGTATTAAGTTTATTCAGACTGCACAAACCAATCTTTATAATCAATTAAATGATCCTAAATTGGCGATTGATTCTGAAAGTCAAATCGAAGGATTATTAATTGATTTGGCCTACTCTGACTATATATTGAGCTTGTACAACAAAAACATAAAAGCTGAAAAAGATATAAAGAATAAACAACCTAACCAAAAAATCGAACAGTATTTATTATCCAAAGTAAATTCTCCTTTCATATATAAAAATAGTAAAACTGAGCTCTCAAAAAATACGGTTGGTAATACTCCCGAGTTTTTATCATTTTTAGCTTTGTCTCTTTCGAATAGAGGATTCAAGGATCAAGCCAATCAGATTTATCAAAAATTATTAAGTATTAAAAATAAATCTAATGATTGGAATCACTCACCAGAAATGCTTAAAAGACTTGGTAAGAAATATGATTATTCCTATCAATTCACTGGAACAGAATCAACGGCTTTGGCTTTAAGGGCAATACTTGCAATAGATTCTGAAAACAAAGATTTAATTGAATTAGTCAAATCGGCAATTCTTAGACAAAGAGGCAAAGATGGCTGGGAAAATACAAAAACAACAGCGCAAGTATTGAGAGCTTTATTGCTTGAAGAATTATTGAATAAACAAAATAATGCCCAAAACAATGCTTTGCCTGATAGCGGATCTGCGGCTGATTTCAAAGTTAAAACTAATTTGCCTGATATAGCTGATTTAGCTAATTTGAATAATACAAGTGCAGATACAAATAAATCTATTTGGTCGGAATTAGTATTTAATAAGGAAAATATATACTCACCTGAGAAGAAATATTCTGCTAATTTGGATAAATTGCTTAAAAAGCTAAATGAAGCTAAGGAGAATCAGGAAAACGAGAATAAAATTGCCTTATCCAAAGATGGAATTGGTCGCTTGTATTATCACAGCTTGCTTAGCTTCATTAAGCCATTAAAGCCAGGTGACAAAGTTGAAACAAAATCAATTCCAGAAGGTATTAAAATTACGAGGTCTTTTTATAAATTAGTACCTAAACCAATTGGAAAAGATGGCAGTATTCATTTTGTTACTCGTCCGATTTTAGGGCAAGTGAAAGCGGGGGAAACTGTTTTGATGAAGATTAATGTAAATACTCCAATCGATTTGCCATATATTTTGTTAGAAGCAGCTTTACCTAGTGGCGGCGAAGTTGTATCAAATGATCCCAGAGAAGATTTAATGCAGGGTGAAGAGAATACTGGATTTGGTGGTGATTGGGGAGAATGGTGGTGGACTCATCAAGATATACTCGATCATAAAATTGCCTATTTCCTAACCAATTTGCATGCAGGTAAGTCAGAGCTTCATGCAATGGTAAGAATGGAAATGCCTGGCAAGTTTCAACTGAATCCAGTTCAATTACAAGGAATGTATACCGATAAAATAAAAGCCTATTCGGGGCTTGATTCAATCAAGGTAGTTGAATAGGTACTATATATGTTTATTGAAAAACTATTTTCTGATCCATTATTATTTTCTAGCACTGTATTAATAGTGCTTTTGTCAGTTACTATTCATGAGCTTGCGCATGGTGGTGCAGCGATTTTGCAAGGAGATTCAACCCCAAGTGATTTAGGTCATATGACCTTGAATCCAATTAAACATATGGGTTGGGCGGGTATTGTTTTCTTGATTATGTTTGGTATTTGTTGGGGATCAATGCCCGTTAATCCAAGTAAATTTAGAAATCCTAGATGGGGAAATTTTTTGGTTTCTTTTGCCGGCCCAGCAGCCAATCTAATGCTAGGTATTTTATTTACTTTGGCTTTTTTTCTAGTGAGTTATTTGCAAAATTCACCTAATATGGGTTATGCAAATAAAAATTTAATTCTAGTTTTATTTCAAGGTTCAATACTCAACTTTACTTTATTTCTTCTCAACTTATTACCAATACCGCCGCTCGATGGCTTTCATGTCTTCTCTGAGATATTTACACCACTCAAAAAATTATCTGCCTATTCACAATACGCTTTTGTAGTATTACTTTTGCTTTTTAATATTCCTGGATTTTGGCGTGGTATTTCTAATATTGCAATTTATATGATTGAGTTTTTGATTCAACTTATTAGGTTTTTGTTTCCAGCACTAATTTAAATTACTCTTTTACAAGTATTAGTGTCTGAGAATAATTTCAACACAAAACGTCCAACTGTTTTTCTGAGTCTATTTTCTCAGTATATCTATACAGTACACTGCTGTGATATGAGTACATTCGCAATCCGCTACCAGCTTCACAAGAATAGCCCCTAGCTCCCTTGTAAGGGGGAATTCAGAAATCCCACCTGAATTATCAGCTCAGCTTCTAGTTTGTTTTAGTATAGACGCTTCATTTGCTTTTTTAGGTAGTATCTCTTTAGAATGCTCCGCGAGGGAAATTTTGTGAAGCATATCCTGCTGGTGCTCCGCCATAAGCCCCATTCCAATTTGAGCTTAATCTTCCAAATGATGAATTCATTGGTGCCATTCCAGCTCCCATTTGATTACCCCATGACGCACCATTCCAGCCAGAATTGTAGCCAGTATTATAACCAACAGGTGAACCAAATCCCATGGGGAGAGCCGATGATACAGAACCTAAGGCATACGTATTTGGGGCTCTGCCAAAAGAAGAATTGCAGCCAACGGGCGGTGCATAAGCATAAGAAGAACCGCAGCCTGCTGGAACATAAGCGGTTATTGGAATCAAGAATTGTGGTGTAACAGGAGGTGCATAGCTTAGTGGTTGGGCACATGAACTTTGACAGGGGCTTGCACCAGTATATGCATAGCCACCGCCACCACATCCGCAAGCTTGAGAAGAAAGTGGAGCAAAAAGGCTAGCAATAGACATTACTCCCCCGATGAGAAGCATATAGTTGAAATTTGATTTGGCAAAATTTAAAGTTTTCATAGTTTATTCTCTTTTGGTTTCTTTGTAATTTAGAGAGTATTTCTGCTTGGATATCCACCTTACTGAGTGGACTGCGCAAAATACACTATTTAGTTTTTGATTGAAGTATTGATTCAGAAGTGGAATCAACTTTTACATGTTCTATAGACCAAAAGTACTAAGCTAAACAAACTATGAATTAGGGCAATATCTTTCAAATTCAGCAAGAGCATAGTAAGAATATTGGTGAAGTTTAATTCGAATTCATTTTTGCGAGGTGTATTTCCCCTTTGATTGAGTATTACCCTGCTAAGAAATTGAATAGGTCAAATGGAGGGGAATTTCTATATTGGGAAGACGACTCTATAAAAGTATTAAATGCAAGATTCAAGATTCAAGTTTTCTAGTTCATAGAGTTAGTCAACCAGAGAATCAATTATTATGCTGTTTTCGACTTTTTCCCTTTCAGAAAGGGGCCTCGATATGAAATCAACCTTCAAATCAACAATAAAATTTACTGGTAAGGTAATCATATTCTTTTTATTGTTTTTGCCCAGCATAATTCTATTTCCTGGTTTCAATGCATTTGCTGATACTTATACTCAGTCAGCGACCAAAACACCAAAAGAGATTTATAGAGAATATAGCAATTCGATTTTTTTGATTTCGTCTGAAGAAGTTTCAGCGGGTAATAAATTAGTAGAGTATGGAACGGCTTTCTCAATTGATAAGACTGGTTATTTGCTTACGGCTGCTCATTTGCTTGAGAATTATGAAAAAAATGTTGGTGAAACTTTTATAAAAGATCAAAAAGGAAATACTTATCCGATTATCTCAGTTAGCTGGATTAATAAGGATTATGATTTAGCAATTGTCAAAATAATTGGTAGATTCACGCCATTACCTCTAATCAGTCAAAAGAATGTAGAAGTTGGAGAAGAAATTACCGTTATATCCAATCCCTCAGGTTTGCAAAATACAGTCTCAAAAGGTTTACTCAGTGCGAAAAGAGAAAAAGATTCTATTTCTTATGTTCAATTGACTAGTGCCATTTCGCCTGGTAGTAGTGGTGGGCCAATATTTAATGAACAAGGTTATGTAATGGCAGTTGTGCAAGGTATTTTGGAAGACAAACATACTCAGAATTTAAATTTTGCAGTTCCAGTCGATTATATTCCTGCTCAATATATGGAAATGAATATGCAGCAAACTAATCAAGGAAATGCATATAATCCATTAGCAATGAATGGTAATAGTGAATACTCAAGTCTACCTACTTGTAAAGTTTCACCAGGTTATGGAGAGTAAAGACTCAAGAAATTGATCTGGTGTCTTGTGAAATAAATCAGTATGTTTATCATACCAATATCGATAAGCATCCATTGGTGTTCTCACCTTAATTTCTTTCTTCAAGCTGGTATGAAGCCTGCTTATGTTGTACTGCTTCATAAAAAATAATAATGCTAGTTTCATCTCATTCAAAGATTTGTATTTAGTTGCATATATCGT
>DUDU01000133.1 GCA_005110395.1 Candidatus Melainabacteria bacterium
TCGGAGAGGGTGGGATTCGAACCCACGGTACCCACAAGGGGCACGACGGTTTTCAAGACCGTTCCATTCAACCGCTCTGGCACCTCTCCAAAACTCTTAAGCTTTAGCAAATAAAAAATTTACTGAAAACAAAAGAAAAAAGAATTTTACACGTATTTATTGATATTTTCAGGGGTTTTTCCTAAAGAATTCTATTTATTTAAATATTTATCACAATTTTTGGAATGTAATTTCTATCAATAGCTACTTAGCAATTAATTTGAGAGAAGGGAATCGCTTGATTAACACAGAAAGCTTAGCTTTACCAAAAACAAAAGAGCCACCTTTTGGGGTTAATTCAATTGGTGAAATTATTTCAGATGTTCAAGGAGCATGGGTAGTTGCTGCAATTAATAAGCTAAATGAGAAATCACAAGAATTAAAAGATTTGGGCACATTAGAAGTTCCACTTATTGACTTATTGATTGAGAAATTAGGGGAAGTTTTGGAACCCAGTTATTCATCAGTAATTGATCAATCTTTTCTTTTAACTCCATCCAATCGGTATTCTCTTGAATTTGGTTTTACTCTGGGAAGTATTTGTCGTTTTTTAGCTGGAAAAGAGCATACAAAATCTGCAACTCAGCATGTGCAAATAATGGCACCTAAAGAATTTCTCCCTTTAGAGCTCTTGGATTGTCTTAGTTCTTTAGTAATTAATGAAAAGCTTTTGGGTGGGAAAATTGTGTTTCAGAAAATGACAGCAACTGAAGCAAACTTTGATGTTGTATATCCAACAATTGTCAAAGCTATTCCATATTGGAAAGAAATTGCAATTGATCAACAGGAAATTTCAGTGAAAGAATGTTTAGAGGCTTTCTGGGGATTAAAAGATATCAAATTAGATCTACTTGGCACATTGGAAGACAGCAAAGGGCATTACATATTTGAATACAAAATCAAAATAAATGGAGGCGAAAAAGGTAATTCGAATAAAAATCTTTTTGCTGTTAGTGGTCAGTCATTATTTAATGATTATCTAAGAAGAAAAATCATCAATTGGTTTGAATATGTAAATGATTTAAAAACGCATAATTCAAAAGATTTAACTGTAATTATGGATGAGTTTAAATCTCTCAAATCAAAAACTCAAGAAGAATTCAATTCAGTTAAAGGTGCTATAGAAAGCAAAAATGCATCAATAAGTATAATGAAAGATTCTATGCATGAGCTTGAAGGAATTATTAACTTTGTTAGTAATAAAGAAAAACATTTAAAAGAAGAAAATTTACTCTGGAGAACAAGAGTAATGGCACTTACTAAGAATAATCCTGACAATAGTTTGTTAGAAATTTGATACAACTCAGCAAACTCATATATTTCAGCAAAAACTCTTTATTTCAAAATAGAAAATTTTGTTTCGGAGAAAGACATTATCTCTGACTCTATATGAACATTTTTGAATAGCCTATATTGTCTTCTTCTTTTTTCTCAACTAATCAAGCTATATGTTTCTTCAATTATGAAATGATAGCCATACCACTAGAGCTTTCTTTATAGGCTCTCAGTCCTGTTACTAAGTATGCAATGTGCATAATAAAACTAATAAGCATACCTAATCCAAGACCACCAAAAGTATTACTCAACAAAAAGGCAAAAGCTAATTGAATGAGTGATGCTGGCGTTGCGGCAAAGAAAGACAATTTCAAAATATCTGAAAACTTCAGCGGCCATTTTTCAAAGACGGTTGCAATAGTTGCTATTACCAAATTCATAAGCGGGAAAACTAAAACTAATAGAACAAGAAAGAATGGAAATACTATTAATGATGAGGCAGATGATATCAGTGCAGCAATTGAATCAGGCGTAAATTTAATTGGATCTCCAAAAAAGGATTTTACAGAAGTATCTTTTTCCAATGTTTTAATTGATGTAGCTTTTCTCTCAGAACCATTGCTCATCACTAATTCATTCTCGGTAAAAATCACATAATTTTCATAAGTATCTTCTAAATCACCCAGATTAGAACCTGAGTCCAAAATATAATAAAAAGGTTCAACTCCTTTAACCTCTTTGGGTGGAAACCTCTTTATGTAAGGCAGACTCAAGTTTTTGTCAAAGGTAGCTTTGCTGTCTTTGATTTCTACAATGGGTATGCCCTTGAGCATTTCGGTGGACTTTGTCAAAATTCTTTGATAAGCGGAGGAGGTATATGCAAAGGCCACAATACTGATGAGGAGCAGGCTTCTCATGACGATGTGAGTCCATGAGGCTTTCTTGGCAATAGTATAAAAGTCCAAATTGAAGCAGCTATCCCAAAAAGAAGATAAGAAGCCGACTTTTGAGTTTGCAGTGAATTTTGATTTTTTCTCAGATGGATTTTCGTTAAGTGGATTATCAGTTTTTCCAAAGCTCATTTGTTTTCGTGCTTATCAATTTAGTGATTGGTATTAATCTTGATATTTTAGCGACTAAATTAGAGTTTCAATATATTTCGCAAGCAAATGACTAAGAAGAATGACAGAGAAGAAATTTTGACTGAAGGATTTAGCTTTTTTTGATAGATTTGCTTAATAATCTCCACCACTGAAATTAAGCAATTTGTTTTTCTCAAGTCAAACGCTCTCTATTCAACGTAAGTCAAACGTCCAGTAAGCAATGAATCATTTATTACTTGTTTTCAAATTCTCAGATTCAAGATTTTCAATTATCGAAATGTGTCTTCAAAAATTATCTCTATTTGCTTTGATCTGTTTTACATCTTTAATCTTGCCAGTTCAAGCGGAGGATTTGCCAATTAAGAATTTCCCAGCTCTAGATGTACAAATCAAAAATCATGTCAAAAATCAATCTGCAAAAATACTTGCTGGTCCTATGCTGGGATATGCTGAGCACAAAGAGGTCTTGATTTGGCTGCAGACAGAGTGTGTTTCGCATATAGAAATTAAGTACAAAGAAAAATCTCATGCTGAAAGCCAAGTCGCAAAATCTTCATTGAGAGACCTTTCTATCCATGATTATTTAGAAAATGATAGAGGATGCAAACCCATAATTTCTAAAATCACAATTCCTAATTTAAAACCTAATACTCAATATCAGTATCAAATATATGTGAATGGAAAATTGCAAAAATTTGACTACCCGCTCACATTCAAAACAAAAAGCGTAACCAATTCTTCAGAAAATTTACCTGAACTCAAATTCTTAGTTGGTTCATGCACTTATATTAATGAAAATGGTTATGAAAATCCACATGAAAAACCTTATGGTCAGGGTACTGAAATATTCAGATATATGGCAAATCAAAAGGCTGATTTCATGCTCTGGTTAGGGGACAATGTATATCTCAGGCCAGCTGACTATTCTTCAGAAAGCGGAATTGCGCATCGATATCAATACAATCGTTCAGAGCCGAATCTACAACATTTTTTGTCGAGTATGAATCATTATGCGATTTGGGATGATCATGATTTTGGCTCTAATGATTCCAGCAGAACTTATGATCTCAAAGAAATCACTTATAAAAATTTTCGTGAGTATTGGGGTAATAAAGTATATGGTGAAAACAATCAGGGTATATATAGTAAATTTTCATATGCAGATGCGGATTTTTTCTTATTGGATGATAGATTTTTCCGCTCAGATTACAAAACAAATGAAGTATGACCATGATCCGAAAAAGGGGACAAATTGAACGCAGAACAAGTCAATAGTAAAAAGGAGTTCAA
>DUDU01000134.1 GCA_005110395.1 Candidatus Melainabacteria bacterium
AAAGCGGATTGAAAGTAGTTTCTCTAGCTACATCAGCCAATCTGCCTGCCGTTACTAGCTGTCTAAGAGCCTTACCTTCCATTGCATTCAGTGTTTTAAGAACATCTTCCCCACCTTCAGCAATTTGAGTCAATAATTGAGCAGCCTTGCGTGGATCAGTTTTATTCAAATCAATAAGAGCTGTCTTTAATGGCGAATCTTTGAGTTCTCCTATAAATTCAGTTAATTTGCTTTCCGCTATTTTTCCACCCTGAGCTAAACCTGGAATCTTAGTGCCATTTGATGAAGTTCTTCCATAGACGATGTCACTATAATCTGATCTAGAAGGATTAACAGAAGATGGATCAAAACCATTATTTGCAAATTTTCTTATCAATCCTAACCGCTTGCTGTCTTGAATTTGTTTAGCAGCTTGACCACTTTCAGTCAATGTAGATGGGCTTGCTGCGAAGGAATCATTAGCACTAGTTATTTCCTCCTTTGCATATTCATAGGCCTTTTTTCTTTCTTCTGACGTTAAACCTTCAAAAGCCTTTGTATCTGTTGGTACCTGAAACAAATTCAAGACAATATCCAGCAAATTGGGAGAATAACTTAAAGCTGGTGGTGCATATGCATTCATGGCTTTATATATAGATTCTTATAAGGGGTTGGAATAGAGATTCAAGAGAGTTTCTGAGAAAGATCCTGAAACAAGTTCAGGACAGGAGGGTAAGATCAACTTTCCTCGTCATTCCGAACTCGTTTCGGAAACTAAACAAAATCGTGCAACTTGCGTGTACTAGTCAATCAAATCAATCTTGTTCAAAATAGAAATTTATTAAATGGAATTTTTATTTCCTACATAAAGAAGTGTCTGAAACCATAGAAATAAATGTTTGCTGAGAAAGGTTTAATGTTCAAATCTTAAAAAAAAATGAACAGTCAATCATTAAGCTGTTTTTCATCAAACTATATTTTTGTTCTCATTGAATGAGTCAAGCAGAAAAGGGCTTGTTTATACAGTAAATTTATTTGAGCGGAACTCTTTCCAAAAGCAACATTCTTAAGATAATATAAAGAGCTTGATTGTTATATTCTGGTTAAAATTGTTTTCTGTAGATTCATATATTTGTAAGTGGTTGCAGTTAGCGCAAAAATTTCTAATCAATCAAATATTGGTACTACTAACACTAGTGGTGCAACCAAGGGTATGCGGCCATCTCAAGCCCCCGAAGTCTTTGTTAATCTATATAAGCATCCAGAAATAGCTAAAGTCAATAAATTGCAGCTAGCTACAGCTACAATTCCGATTATTGCAGCTCCACTAATGCTTCTCGGTCTTATCGCTAGGTTCCTGATGGACAAGCAATTTGATTCTCAGATTTCTCAGAAGAAAGAGAAAGAGAAAGAAGCAAAAGAAGAAGGCCTTGGGAGTAAAGTCCTTAGATTTTTTAGAGATTTATATCCATATGCTGGCCTCGCAATGATGACTTGTGGGTTCTTAAACGGCTTATCCTTTCCCTCGACTGTCAGGATGGGATCTTATGGTTTTATGATCTGGAGTTTTTTGTCAAATCTTATTCCTTCTGAAAAAAAACGCTCTAAGGCTCAAGATGAATTGTTGAAAGCTTCATCACTGCCAGACTCTCCCGAAAAAGAGGCTCAAACGAAACATTGGCAAGAGGAATTATCCGCAGCCACTGCCAATCTAGCGCATTTTGCAAAATTTGATTTTCCTTTAGGTATGTTCTTTACCTTTTTTGCCAATATAACCCAGCAATGTCACAAAAATGCTTCTTTTAAGAGTTGGATTACAGGAAAAGAAGAAACATATAGATATTCTGCAATCAAAGCTATGGCAGTAAAGGATTTCTGTAAACAATTTCAAGAAAACCTCATTCCTAATACCGAAAAAGAACTTAGGGCTGGAATCGACTTTACTGGTAAATTATTTAGTCCAAAAAATTGGTCAGATTTAGCAAAGGGTATCAGCGGGAAGGATCAAGCCTTTGAAAAAGAGTTAACTGATGATTTTGGTGTCCCTTTAAACAGTTGGAAGAGAAATATAGCAAGAATTGGTCATCCATCATTTAGCACTAGCGCTACTATGCTTAATGGACTCGTAAGACTTGTTTCTGTGGGAGGTATGGAATTAGCTCTAAGTCATCTTGGCGGAGTGGGTTATATGAATAATGGCTCAAATGTTCTGACTGATGAACAAAAAAGAAAATATGCAAAGTTGAAGAAAGACAATCCTCAATGGGCTGGTGTTTATGATTCATGTATTCTTGCGAATAATCTTGGTGTTGGCTTTATGGGTCTTTGTTCTGCTTCATCGGCAGTGAATCCATCATATCTTGCAAACAGTGGAGATTTAGCCGCTTTCTTCCAGGGTGCAACGGGCATTCTATACACAGCAGGCGCCATTTCTGGACAGCTTGGAGGTTTTTGGTTTTTGGTTGAGCAAGCGACCAAACTTTTTGGTAATAGCAATGCAATGCTTGCTAATGTTTCATCTACAATGAATTCAGCCTACAAAGACTTGAACGAAGCAGGAATTCTCAAAAACGATATAGTTAATTTCAAAAGAGAAAGAAGCTTGGTAAAGGCTTGATTGACTGGTTTATCTTTATGCACCATTACACATGGGTGATGTACTACCGCCAGACCAATATCTAGAATCTAAACCTTTTTCTTTCAAGTGCTTAATGAAATCTTCTCGAGTACAAGGTGGTTGACAATACACAGATGTTTTGCGAAATGAGAAAGTTGGTTTTTGTCCTCGTCCCTTTGGCTCAAAATAAGAATATCCCTTACCCGTCATTGTAAGAATTGTTGTACTAGCTTCCGAACCAAGATCTCCATAATTGATCGAATCAACTTTTGGCATTTTTGTTTAGATATTTCACATCGATTCTGCTAAAAATATAAGGCAATTACAATCGTATAAAGATTAATTACCTTATATTGGATTTATATTGAAAACATTATTAAATGCTTTGGACAAAAATCTTTTCTTAATCCTTTGATAAAGCAAACATTGAGGACTTATCCAAAACATCGTAAAAGTGATAGAAGAAATTGAGAAAACAAATTTTAGAATTCCATTAAGTTTCAAAAATCTACTCAAGAAAAGAACAAGATTTAGAGGATTTAAATGATAGACATGATTTCTCTTTTCTTGTCCTGTCCCATTCTCTTCACCCAGACACTCCCTATTCTCTCTTTTTTTGTGAGCCTCCAACACAATATAGATGCACAGCAATACAACTAGATCCGACCAAGCAATTCCTCTACCATTAGCTTATAACATAGACTCGTTGAAATCTATTTGCATCTTTCAAGATTTTCCATATGCCTTTCAGCTTGCCCGAGAAATCGACAACAATCTTTCTATTAATTAGAATATAAAAGTTCTAAATGGAATTCATTCAACGGTTTAACGTTAATTATCTTTAGATATTTTCAACAATTGTTCATTTAAGGAATCTCTGATTAAAACAATTACTGAGTCAAAGAGAGGCTCAACAAATTATCAAAAAGCAAAAAAAACAAAAAAAATGTTAACATTATAAGGATTTAATATTCTGGTTCTCTACAATATTAAAAACATTAAATGATAAAAATAAATACG
>DUDU01000135.1 GCA_005110395.1 Candidatus Melainabacteria bacterium
TAAAAGACTTCTTGAAATGTTTTCCTAGAAACAGAGATGAACCTTTATTCCAGAATTTTAATAATGAAAGATTGACTCATAGTACTGCTTATAAATGGCTTGATTCAATCGTTAAGGAAATTCAGACTCGACATTTACCAATTGTTATTGAAAAAGGCTTTGGTTTTCATGCTTTTAGAAGAACTTATGCTCGCTTATTTGCTGAGAAAGACGGAGATTTTTTCCAGTTGATGAAGAATACGGGCTGGAAATATGCGAGTACAGCAAGCCACTACACAGGAGCTTCAAAACTACCAATAAACTTTTTAGGAGATTAAAACATGAGTATTGTATGGAAAATATCAGAAATTTTAAAAGCAGAAGGTATAAATAATTCTTCTCAATTACAGAAAAGCTTAGAGGAAAAACTAGGAGTTTCAATAAGCCGTCAATCCCTTCACAAGCTAATTAAGAATAAACCCTGTTATTTGAAAATGGAAACGCTTCAGGCTATTTGTAATTTGTTGAATATAGCTTCAAATGAGTTCCTCATAATTAGACCTGAAGAAGCTATAAGAACAAATGCTGAAATAATTAAGCTGTATAAGAAGAAAAATGATTCTGATATAGCCTCTTCTGATCCTCGAAATTTTTTCAAATGAGGAAATTAACAGAAGACTTAAATACTTTTTTTTATTCTTCAATCAATGGCTTAGAGCTTTTCATGTCTAAGTTCAGAATTCAGAATAAGCAATTAATTACCAAAGTTTTTAATTGTTTGATGAAAGAGAAAAGCTTTACGGATCAGGATATTGAACATTTGAGAAATTTCAAGAAGCTCACTGATTCAATTCAAATACCTGAATTTGTGGACGTAAAAAGTCTAATCAGTACAGAAGCTTATTTAAATGAAAGTAATTTAGGTCTATCAAAGAAGGATTTGAGATATTTACTTGAGTATTTATTCTTTCTATTTTGTATGCATAAAGAAATAAAAGCTGATTTGCAATCTATTAGGCATGAGCTGTATTTATGGCGTCTAGTAGAGAGATTTCATATTCATGAACAAAATATTTTGGTGAATTATGTTTATTGGTTGAAATCAAAGGAGTTTAGTGAACATAGTATTTCTAATTCATTGAGTGCGTTAAAGAAATTCTGTTTATGGATTCAGTCTCAAAATCTAGATTTGGAAATGGTAAATAATGAAATTTTGAAAGGCTATTTATCTGGATTTTCGTTGACTCAGAAAAGCAGTTCAAAGCAAAAGATTTTATGTAATTTAAAGCCCTTTTTCAGCTTCTACAAAGAAGAAATTAACCCTTCTTTTCGCTTGCCATCAATGACTATAGAAGTTAAAAGAAATAAGCTTTTATATAATAGGCTTTCCAGTCAAGATGTTGAGAAGCTCAAAGAAGCCATTAGAAGAGAATCTAAAAACCTGAACGAGGCTTTAATGCTGTATCTTTTGATTGAATTTGGTGTACCGCTCAAATGTTTAAGCTTGATTGAGATTCAAGGAAAAAGTTTGATTTATGTTTATCGGTGTCAGGCAAGAACAGGAAAAGAAACAAAGCAAATTAGAATCAAAGAAAATAGTTTATTGGAGTATTTGATTTCACAACAAAAAAGAGATAAACATTCAAAGTATTTGTTTCAGAATGTGCTTTCTAACAGAAAAATCAAGCCTGTCAGTGTTGAGTATTGTCAAAGAAAAATCCAGAAATTTGTTTTGAAAGCTTTAGGTTTTGAAATTCCTGTTCATGCGATATACAGAGATTGCCTTAAGAACAGAGCAAAGCATAAAAGACTAACTGAATTCATTGATGAAACCATTATTTATCCATACAGAAACAAAACCAAGCTCTTTTATTGGTTGAATGGGAAATAAACCTGATTGAAGTTAAAATTGCCGTTAACTGGTTTTACCAAAAATTTGAAATGCCTTCTCTCCACTGGATTGGAAAAGATAAAGTTGTAAATCACCATCATGATGTTCCTTTCAAGATTATGGAGCATCAATACTCTTTCCCCCTAAATCCCCGAAGGGGACTTGAAGAAGATTTATCCCCTAACCCCCTTATAAGGGGGAATCAAGATGCTGAGAATGAGGCTCCTCCTTTCAAGGAGGCGGGGGAGGTAACTAACAAAATTATTCACGGTGACAATCTAGAAGCTCTCAAAGCTCTGCTTCCTGAATATGAGGGGAAAGTCAAGTGCATTTATATAGACCCTCCATACAATACAGGAAATGAGAATTGGGTTTATAACGATAATGTGAACCACCCGAAAATAAAAAAGTGGCTTCATCAAGTTGTAGGGAAAGAAGGTGAAGATTTAAGCAGGCATGATAAATGGCTTTGTATGATGTATCCACGGCTTAAGCTTCTTCATAAGCTACTTAGAGAAGATGGTGTGATTTTCATTTCTATTGATGATAATGAACAAGCTAATCTAAAGCTGATAATGGATGAGATTTTTGGAGGTGGGAATTTTGTTGGCAATTTAATTTGGAGAAAAAAAGAGGGTGGAGGCCAAACAGATAAGTATTACGTTACTGAACATGAGTATATTGCGGTTTATCAAAAATCAATTATTTTTCAATGGATCGATTTAATTAGAATGAGATCAGAAAAAGAATTTAACAAGGTGGACGAAAGAGGAAAATACAAATTATCAAAATTAGAGAAATGGGGTAGTGGAGCAAGAAAAGAAGATAGACCTACAATGCATTTTTCAATTAAAACTCCTGACAATATTGATTATTATCCTATTGCTCCAGACGGGAATGACGGACGGTGGAGAGTTGGAAAAGAGCGAATGGAGTTGTTGAATCA
>DUDU01000136.1 GCA_005110395.1 Candidatus Melainabacteria bacterium
AAGCTCATTGAGAATGGATTAACCATGATGGAAATAATCTGAGGGAATCAGCGGTAGAGGCTTAAGAAATAATAAGGGTTCACCGTGGATTGTGTCAATATTAGAAATTTGAGTCAATGATGCAGGAAAAACTTTAAATTATTTTGAATAAATTATTCCCAATCTTCTATCTAGTTCTTTTTAAATCGATGCACAACTCCATCGAAGATGAAAGCTCTGCTTACACAAGAATTACACAAGAATTACACAATGACCATGATTTACAGGTCTAGAATCATGGGTCTAAATCGTTGAGATTGAGCATTGCGAGGGGAAATAAAGTGGTGCCAAGACCCGGATTCGAACCGGGGACACGAGGATTTTCAGTCCTCGCTTCTAATCAGCTATTTGATTCCATCTGCTTCCATTTAATTCTATTAATGGGAGGTGTGGCGTATGGGTAGTTTCGATCTAAATCTTTTTAATTCCCAGTAAAACTATTTAATTCTCTGCACGATTACAGAGGAATTACATAACGATGATGATGAACACAAAACTATTCAAGGCTGAAAAATTACAAAATTTAAGTTCTCGTGTAAACCTTTCAAATTGCACAACAAAAAGCAAAATACAGTGGAGTTCAGTTGTGAACAAAGATATTCAACCTGCAAATCTTTATTCCCAAATTGCTGAGCTTTTACAAAACGCAAGAAAAAATGTTCATAAAAATTGCTTGATCATTCTAAACTAAGCTGTAAGTACCAAGAAAACTTGTGAAATCTTTATTGCCAATTGATTTTCCAACAACCGAAACAAGATGTTTCTAAATCTTTGTCAACAGTGATAGTTTGTTGTAGTCAAAAAACAGTTACCAATGAATAATTCTTTTAATTTCATTGCACATGTTAAAGAAGATTCGGGCTCTCAGACGGGATGGAAAGAACATCTATTAGAAGAGCATCTTAAAGAAGTAGCAAAGTTATCTTCTGGGTTTGCAGAAAGTTTTCAAGCTTCTGAGTGGGCATACTTAGCTGGCCTATGGCATGACTTGGGTAAATATTCAAATGATTTTCAGAAAAAGATTCATGTTAAATCGGAATATAAACCTGAATTAAAAAACCTACAATGTATAGGTTCTGAAGATTCTCAACATGCAATAACTGGAGCGATTCACTATATCAATAAATTTGAAGAACTTATTGCAAAATGCAGTCCTCAAGGAAAAAAAGACTTTGATTTTCTTAAACATTTGATTTCTCACGCCATTGCTGGACATCACGGAGGTTTACCAAACTGGGGAGAAGGAAACGATAAAAGAAATCTAAATGAAAGAATCTATAAGAAGGAATTTTTAGAAAAAGTTTTAAGAAATCAATCTCTAAATAGAAACTTAGATGAGATTTTAAATACTGAATTACCTCACAAAAAATGTCCAAATCCCGAACGAAAAGATATTTCACTATTGATTCGTATGATTTTCTCTTGTTTGGTAGATGCTGACTTTCTGGATACCGAGAAGTTTTTTGATTCAGAAAAGCCATTACAGAGAAAACATAATTTAGATTTCAAAGTTTTGGCAGAGCGTTTTGACGAACACATTTCACAATTTGATAATCCAAGTACGGAGATTGATAAATTACGTTGCAAGGTACTAGAGATTTGCAAGCAAAACGCAATTGAAAAAGATAATCAAATATTTTCTCTAACCGTACCTACTGGAGGAGGAAAAACTTTATCTTCTATGGCTTTTGCTTTATCTCACGCTATTCAGTTCAATAAAAGAAAAATCATTTATGTAATTCCATACACCAGTATTATTGAACAAAATGCAAAAGTATTTAAAAAGGCTTTTGGAAGCGAAGAAGCAGTTTTAGAGCATCATTCTAATTTTGATTTTGAGAGTAATTCAGAAAAAGAAAATGATAAAGAGCAGTATCAGTACAATGCAAAATTAGCCACCGAAAATTGGGATCATCCAATCATAGTTACAACCACCGTTCAATTCTTTGAGAGCTTATTTGGAAATAAACCCTCTTCATCTCGCAAACTGCACAATATCTCCAATTCAGTAGTAGTAATTGATGAAGTTCAGCTTTTACCGATTGATTATTTAAATCCAATATTTTCTTATATTCAGGAATTACAAAAAAACTACAATGTAACTTTTGTACTTTCAACGGCTACGCAACCTCCGTTTGAAGGTTTTAATAATTATCACGGTCTAAAAAATGTTGAAGAAATTATTCCTCGATACTTTCTAAAAGAGTTATTTAATAAGTTGGAAAAGAGGATTAGTTTATATTTGCCAGAAAACCTTGAGCAAAAGCCTGAAGATTTTAATTTATTATCACAAGAGATTATTAGTCATAATGATTCGGTTTTATGTATTGTGAATACCAAAAAAGCAGCATTTGATTTGTTTCGACGAGTAAAAGAACAACTTCAAAATCTTGACCTAGAAAAAGAATATAAGCTCTTTCATTTATCAACCAATATGTGTGCTGCTCACAGACTAGATAAACTCAATGAAATACGAGAAATTTTGGAAAGCAAAAAACAAAAAATAATTGTTATTAGTACTCAATTAGTAGAAGCTGGTGTTGATCTTGATTTTCCGATTGTATACAGGGCTACGGCTGGCTTAGCTTCAATCGCTCAAGCTGGCGGAAGATGTAATCGTGAAGGCAAATTAGAAGCTGGGAAATTATTTGTTTTTCAAATGCCAAGTAAATATAAAAATCCTGATAAGTCACTTAAAAGAGCAGAAGCCAATGGATTGCAAATATTAAGAAAGTATCAAAAACAATCTTTAGAATTTGAAAGGTTTCCAGAGTTTTTCAAAAATTATTTTCATGATGAAGATAAGGGTTTGGACGCTAATAGTATTTGTGAGCTAAATGGAAACTATAGTTTTAGAACAGTATCAGAGAGGTTTAAGATAATTGATGATAATACTGTCTCAGTGGTAGTTCCATACTTAGAAAAAGGGCATGAATTAATTCAGGAAATTGAAAAGCTTGAGAAGCCAGATTTTAGAATTTTGAGAAGAGCTCAGCCCTTTGTTGTCAGCTTGTACAAAAACAAGTTTGAGGAATTACGATCTCAGAAAATTGTAGAATCAAAATTTGATCAAATACACTATATTCCCTCTGCATCATCAAATTCAAATATTGCTTATGATTTGGAATTTGGTTTGAACCTGTCAGGTGATTATGAAGTTGGAAGTTTTATACGATAAAAAAAGGCACCAAAATTTATCAGTGCCTTCAAACCGTTACATTAATATAAAACTTAGTTTCAATCCACTTAATTGCTTAAGAACAAAAGAATTATACTTGATTTTTACCAGAGTTCTAAGTATTATAATAAACAAAACTCGATTTCAATACTTCCATGAAAATAATATATGCGTTTATTGACAGCCAAAACCTAAACCTTGCCGTTCGAGATCAAGGCTGGAAGATTGATTTTCAGAGATTTAGGGTTTATCTTCAAGACAAATATAAAGTGAAACAGATTTTCTTGTTTATTGGTTATGTTCCTGGAAATGAAGCCCTTTACACCAAACTTCAGAAAGCTGGTTACATAATAATTTTCAAGCCGACTCTAGAAATTGACGGCAAGATTAAAGGGAATGTTGATGCAGAGCTGGTTCTACATGCCATGATTGAATTCGAGAATTACGACAAAGCCATTATTGTCTCTGGTGATGGAGATTTTCACTGCTTAATTGAATATTTGCTAGAAAAAGACAAGCTTGATCGAGTTTTAATTCCTAATCGTAAAAAATATTCAGTTCTACTGAGAAAATTTCGCTCAAACTTTGACTACATGAACAATTTAAAAGAAAAATTGCAAATAAAAAGGCGAAGAGTAACGCAGGACTAACCCTTTTGTATGCTTCGCCATCGTGATACCCAAAATATACCCTTTTTTGAGATTAATATCAAGCAAATCCCTTGGAAATTTCATAAAATAAAGAAATTATTAAAATTATGAATCCTCAAGTTTTCAAAGTAAAAGTTAAAGCTGAAAATGCTTGTTTTACCCGCCCAGAGATGAAGGTGGAACGAGTTTCCTATGATGTGATAACTCCATCAGCTGCTCGTGGAGTATTAGAAGCTATACACTGGAAGCCCGCCATTAGATGGGTTATTAAGCAAATTGATATTCTTAAACCCATTAAATGGGAGTCTGTGAGACGGAATGAAGTTGGTTCTAAAGCTTCTGTGCCTAGTAAAAAGCTGATTGAAACAGGAGAGGGAAGCATTTCAACTATTCTTGTTGATGAGGATAGACAGCAGCGAGCAGGATTGTTTTTAAAAGATGTTTCTTATGTTATTCACGCTTATTTTCTAATGACGGAAAAGGCTACCCCTGAAGATAATCCAATTAAACATACCGACCAGTTTTTGAGGCGATTAAGAAAAGGGCAATGTCATCATCAGCCTTATTTGGGTTGTCGTGAATTTTCAGCTTATTTTGAAGAAGCAACTGAAGAAGATAAACCTTCAGAAGAAGCTTCGGGTGATTATTTCAATCGAGATCTTGGCTGGATGCTTTACGACATCGATTTTAAGAACAATATGGAAGCTCGCTTTTTTAGAGCGAAAATTGAAAACGGTTCGATCCAGATTCCAAGCCCAGAAGAAGTGGGGATTCAGTTATGATTTTGCAGGAATTAGCTAGGTTTTATGATCGTAAGCTTGAAGAAGGTGAGATGCCAAGAGAAGGCTTCCTCAAGCAGGAAATCAAATTCAAAATTGTTGTTGATTTAGAAGGTAATTTACAAAAAGTCATATCACTACAAAAAGAGAGAATTAAAGTAGAAGGCAAAAAAGAAAAGAAAGAAAAATACTATGATCTAGTGGATTCTCCCCTGATCCCATCGAAACAAGGCAAAGCAGCATTTGAAAAAGTCAGTTTCATTGTGGAGAATCCAAAATTTGTATTTGGTAACTTGGATAGAATTAAGGCTCCAGAGTATGCAAATTCATACAGGAAGTTGCTTCAAAGGTGTTTTCAAGAGACTGGGGATCTAGGAATTGAAGCTCTTCTGAAATTTTTAGATAAAGTAGATTCTTTAGAGATTGCTACAGAAAACTTTAATGAGATTTTCAGTCTGGTAAGTGCTCTTATTGCATTTGAATTAGAGGGAGATTATAAATATTTATGGGAAAGACCCAAACTGTTATTTTGGTATATCAAGGATTTTGAAGAAAGAACTTTACATTCTCAATTAATCTATGGACAATGTCTCATAAGTGGACTGTCAAACGTACCAATTGCAAGAATTCATGAAAATGCAAAATTAAATGCAGGTGCTGTTTCTGACAAAAATGCCGCTCTGGTTTCATTCAATGAGAGTGCTTACTGTTCATTGGGGAAAACTCAAAGCTTGAACTCTCCCATTTCAGTCAGCTCAGAGAGAGCGTATGGCAATGCCCTAAAGTTTCTGTATAACAAAGAGAGTAAGCAAAAACTTAAAGTCGGAGACACTGTTCTTTCATTTTGGACTGAAGAAAAAAGTGATTTTGAAAAAGTAATCAAAGATACTTTCGATCCTCAAGAAGAATCATTTGAATTTGAAGATAGTGAGAAGATTGATCCAGAAGAAGAAATCAAGCAGGATAAAATATCTCAAAAGTTGGAAGAATCTGAGGATATCAATAAGTCAAAAAAACCTTTTGAAGCTGTTAAGAAAGGTTTAGAGAATATAAGAAAGTTATTAGGGATTTATAAATCTGATTCTCCAGAAAATAAAAAAAGATTTTTTGTATTAGGTTTATCTCCAAACTCTGCTCGTTTAGCGGTTCGTCTTTGGTATCAAGGAAGCATCTATGAAACTGCAAAAAGGGTTTCTGATTACTTTGATGATTTAGAAATAGTAAAAGATACAAAAGAAGAAAAAGATTTAGCTTTATGGAAATTGTTATCAGCAACTGCTTTTGAAAGTAAATCTTCTAACATCCATCCAAAGCTGGCTGGCGATATGTTTAGAGCTATATTCCAAGGAACTGAGTACCCAAGAATTTTATTACAATCTATTGTCAACCGAATAAAAGCAGAAAGAAAAATTGATTACTATAAAGCCGCACTTTTAAAAGCTTTCCTGACCCGCTGGCGACGGCGAGAGGGAATTGCTAATTATCCTGAAATTAAACCTAATATGGACGAATCAAATACAAACATTGCTTATAGATTGGGACGGCTTTTTGCAACACTTGAAAAATTACAAGAAGAGGCTCGTGAAAATAAGCTGAATGCAACAATCAGAGATAGGTTTTATGGAGCGGCATCTTCCAATCCAAGTTCAACTTTTCCAACTCATGAAAATAAGCTGAATGCAACAATCAGAGATAGGTTTTATGGAGCGGCATCTTCCAATCCAAGTTCAACTTTTCCAACTCATGAAAATAAGCTGAATGCAACAATCAGAGATAGGTTTTATGGAGCGGCATCTTCCAATCCAAGTTCAACTTTTCCAACTCTCATTAAGTTGTCAAATCATCATTTAGAAAAATATTCTAAAATCCAAAAAGATTATAAGAAAAGAAATTTTGATAGTTTAATCGGTGAAATAATTGATGGAATTGATCCAAGTACTGGCTTTCCAAATACTTTCACGTTGGAAGAACAAGGACTTTTTGCAATTGGATATTACCAACAAAAGCAAGCCTTCTATACAAAAAAAGAAGTAAACACTAATCCCGATAATTCCCAAGGAGAAGAATAAAAATGACCGAAGCAATTAAAAATCGTTATGAATTTGTACTTTTATTTGATGTCAAAGATGGTAATCCAAACGGTGATCCAGACGCTGGAAACTTACCCAGATTAGATCCTGAAACTGGCAATGGATTAGTTACCGATGTTTGTTTGAAAAGGAAAGTTCGCAATTATATTCAACAGACAAAACAAAGCGCTGAGGGCTTTAAAATTTTTGTAGAAGACAAAGCTGTCCTAAATGAACGACAGGAAGCTGCTTTTACAAACATTCCTAAAGATGAAATTAAAAAAGGAAAAGAGCATAAAGATGCAAAGTCTTGGATGTGTGCAAACTATTTTGATATTAGAACTTTTGGAGCTGTTATGACGACTGGTGATTATAACTGTGGGCAGGTTCTCGGTGCAACTCAATTAACTTTCTCTAGAAGCATTGACAGAATTTTTTCACAAGAACACGCAATTACTCGTATGGCAGTAACTAATGAGAAAGATCGTGACAAAGAAAGAACTATTGGAAGAAAGTATACAGTTCCTTATGGTTTGTATCGAGGGCATGGGTTTATATCAGCAAACTTTGCCGAAAAGACAGGTTTTTCACAAAACGATCTGAAACTACTTTTTGAGGCACTCACAAATATGTTTGATCTTGATCGTTCTGCTTCTCGTGGTGAAATGGCAACTCGCAAACTAATTATCTTTGAACACAACTCAGCTTTTGGTGAAGCACCAGCCCATAAACTGTTTGGCAAAATAAAAATAGAAAAGAAAAAAGAGAATGAACCACCTCGCTCATTTGATGCTTACGAAATAACCTTTCATAACAACGAAGGAATAACAGAGGCTCTCAACTCGGATCAAACAGTGATTACCATTTCGGTAAAAGAAGGTGGAGAATTAGAGTTGAACACAAGCCCTGACTGGAATAAATAAATATGCATGAAGTATTAATTAAAGAAAACTTCTCATTGCCAGTACAAAAACTATTTGAACTAGGTGAACCTACAGACAGATGGGATAATTGGGACAATTACCTAGATTTAAGCATAGGGAAAGAGCATATCAATGAGCTTTTGAAAATAGTTGAAAATTCCAACGATTTCTTTAATTGCTCTCTGGAGGATGAATTAGCACAAAATCATGTATATGCTCCAATTTATGCGTGGCGTATACTCGCACAACTAAAGCAAAAAGAAATAATTTATTTATTAGTTAAATTATTAATTGCTGATCCAGATGATGATTGGCTCAGAGAGGATTTGGGCACTCTGATTAAGACACTTGGCCCTGATTCAATCCCGCAAGTGGATGAGTTACTAAGCAATTACATTTTTGATCCTGATTTCGATACACAAAATAATATTTGCTCAAATCTTTCAGAAGGACTTCAAAAAATAGGCCTTCTATATCCCAACTTTAAAGCAGAGTGCATAAAAATTCTGGAGAAACATTTATCAAATTATCAAAAGCAAGGTTCATTGATAAATGCTTATATTTGTCATGAATTGATAGAGCTTAATTCTACAGAAAGTATTGATTTAATTAGAAATGTTTTTGCTGAAAGAAATGAATTCGGTTCACCAATTCATGCTGATGAAGAACATGCTGGAGATTTGCATAATCTAGAGCTTTTATTGGGTTTGAGAGAAAAAGACACAGAATACTTAAATTTGGAAAACGAACGTAAAAGAAGATGGGAAGAACGACACAGAAGCCACAGATTAATTTATGAAAACAGATTAAAAAAGATCCGCCACCTTGTAAATTTTGAAAAAAGTCTTGAAAGAAAAAAACAAAAGAAAGTAAATGTTAAAAAGAAACAGAAAGCTGCTCGTAAAAGAAATCGCTAACGAATTTTAATATTCAATGAACAACACTGATTATTTAATGCTTTCGGGCATTCAGCATTTTGTTTTTTGCAAAAGGCAATGCGGACTTATTCATATGGAACAGGTTTGGAGCGAAAACACTTTAACCATTCAAGGAGAGTCTTTGCACGAGCGTGTTGATAAACCAGAATCGGAAAGTCGGCCTGGAATAAAGCTTGAACGCAGCTTGGCTATCAAGTCAGAAAGACTAAAACTTTTTGGCAAAGCCGACATGGTGGAGTTTCATAAGTACCCCCCAGCCCCCTTAACAGTGGGAGTTCAAGAAACTTGGATTCCTTTTCCGGTTGAGTATAAGCGAGGCAAACCTAAGCAAGGGTTGGAAGACAAAATTCAATTATGTGCTCAGGCAATATGTCTGGAAGAAAGCTTTAGTTGCACAATTACAAAAGGAGCTTTGTTTTATGGTAAAGAAAAAAGACGCTTAGAAGTTGAATTCGACGATGAACTCAGGGAAGCCACTATTGAAGCGGCTGAAGGTTTTCACCAAATGATGAAGTCTAATACGCTTCCACCAACGGAACTCGGCCCTAAATGTAAAAACTGTTCCCTCGCAGAGGTTTGTATGCCTGAATCCCAGGGAATAAATATTGAAAAATATCTTGCTGAAGTAACGGAATGACTCAGTTTTACAACACTTTATATGTAATTCAATCAAATAGCTCATTGCACAAGGACCATGAGACTGTGGTTGTGAAGTGTGATGGCAGCGTAACTATTCAGGTGCCGTTACATCACATTATAAGCATTGTTTGTTTGGGCTCTGCAATATGGGTTAGCCCTGAGTTGATGCGAGCTTGCAATGAGGCGCAAATTGCTGTTTCTTTTGTGAGCGAATACGGTAAATTTCAGGGTCGTGTTGAAGGAATTAAGTCGGGTAATGTTTTGCTTAGACGTGAACAATTCAGGAAAGCTGACCAAGAGCTTGTTTGCATCGATTTATCAAAAAGATTCATTCAAGGAAAAATCGCAAATTCACGCACTCAACTTAAACGCTTTGCCCGCGAAACTAACAACGAAGACATCAAACAATCCTTTGAGAAAGCTTCTTTGCGCCTATTAAACTGCCTCAAGCATTTGAACACTTCCGAATCAGTTGATGCAATCAGGGGATACGAAGGTGAAGCCTCTGCCGTTTATTATTCGGTTTTTGGCTTAGCTATTAAAAACCCTGATTTTGTTTTTGAAGGACGTGAAAGAAGACCACCCAAAGACCCCGTTAATGCCTTGCTTTCATTTTTATACACAATCTTGAATCATGACTGCACAAACGCTTTAGGAGCAGTTGGCCTCGATCCTCAGGTTGGTTTTCTGCATGTTGATAGACCAGGAAGACCTTCTTTAGCTTGCGATTTGATGGAAGAGTTTAGGTCTGTGTTTGTTGACAGACTAGTCTTGAAGCTAATTAACCTTAAACAAATTAAAGTGAAAGATTTTGAGACTGACCTTTCAGGAAGCTTACGAATGAAGGATGATTTAAGAAAGCTGGTTTTGACTGAATATCAAAAGAGCAAACATGAAGAAATCATTCATCCACTTTTAGAGCAAAAAGTTAAATATGGTTTGTTACCGCATATGCAAGCACGTCTTTTGGCTAAGGCAATTAGAGGTGAGTTTAAAACTTACCCACCTTATTTGTTGAAATAGGGAATTCCATCATACCAATAATTCTGGATTGAAATGATTCCATTGATGGAATATAATATTACTAGATTACAATATTGGAATTAAGAATTTATGAGTACTCCTCTTATTGAAAATAGAGCAGCCAATAATTTATCAAAGCAATCTGAAGTTGCCTTAAAGACTTTTTTTAGAATTGCAGAACTATGGAACCTTTCTTTGAGTGAACAACTTACTCTTTTAGGATTGAGAGAAACTCAAAAATCCACTTTATATAAATGGAAACAAGATGGGAGTAAAAGCTTGTCTCAAGACACCTTAGAGAGGATTTCTTATATTTTAGGAATTTATAAATCGTTACAAATTCTTTTCCCCTCGGAAGAATCAGCTGATGCTTGGATAAAGAAACCAAACAAGGCTAGTATATTTGGTGGTGGGTCGGCGCTTGAAAGAATGTTAAGCGGGAATATAAGTGATTTATATGTTGTAAGAGCATATTTGGATGCCCAGAGAGGGGGATAAGATTGGAAATATCTCTTTGTGTTAGCGCAATCAAATGGTTACCCTGTTATAGAATTATTCCAAGCCGTTATCCACCAATAAATATTTACGAAAGAGTATCTTCAAATGAAGATTTTGAAATATTGGTAGAGCTAGAAAGTGTAACGAATCCTCGTATAAGACAAGAAAGAGGGGAAATTAACTTAGTTGATAAAGAAGATAGGATCTATGGAGCAGGTGCAGGATATGTTATGGCTGCATTTACACATTTTTGTCCAGAGCATAGAAGCCGTTTTAGCGATGGAACCTATGGAATTTATTATGCCGCGCAAATGCTCAAAACAGCTATTAGTGAAACCAAATACCATAGGGAGAAGTTTATGAAGGATACTAATGAAGCTAAAACAATATTGGAAATGAAGGTAATTGAAGCGGATTTAGAAGGGGAATTGCACGACATAAGACATATGAAAGATAAAATGCCCGAAGTGTATGATTCAGAGAGCTATATTTATTCTCAGATTTTTGGAAGCAACTTAAAGAAAGAAAAAAGTTGGGGAATCATTTACGAAAGCTTAAGAGACGAGAAAGGCGAATGTGTAGCAATTTTGAGGCCACCAGTCTTGCAAAATATTCGATCAAATAAACATTTGTGTTATGAATGGGATGGCGAAAAGATAAATTCCGTATACGAAAAAGTAGTTTATTTTTGAGTGTAATATGTTCATTCTTGTTAGCTACGATATTGGAGAGACTCAGGACAAGGCTGGTGCCAAGCGCTTAAGGAAAGTTGCTCAAGCTTGCGAAAATTATGGACAGCGTGTTCAATACTCAGTCTTTGAATGCAATGTTTCGGATGTTGAATGGACTAAATTAAAACTTGCTCTTTTGAAAACTTATGACTCAAATAAAGATAGTTTAAGGTTTTATCATTTGGGCTCTTCCCAAGCTAGAATAGAGCATTATGGAGCCAAGCCATCAACCGATTTTGAAGGGGCGTTAATAGTTTGATTTTTTCGCGAACCACAAGTGAGCATAAATTTCCTGAGAGATTCGCAGTCGCTCTTTCAGAGTTTCTTGAAATAGTGCAAAATTGTTTTGAAGTTTGTTTTTTGTTAATTCAAAAAGTGAGCTTTGCGGAAACTGACAATTTAAGCTATATGGCTCTAGGTTTTCAGGCTCCGCAGTTCTAGCCTCTATAAACGGGGCTAGTGGATTGAAACAAAAGAAGAGAAAGCGGATGAATCTTCTTTCGAAGTTCTAGCCTCTATAAACGGGGCTAGTGGATTGAAACATGTACTCTCATCATGAGTCTACAAACAACCTTATCGCCTGTTCTAGCCTCTATAAACGGGGCTAGTGGATTGAAACATGTACTCTCCTTTGCTAGTGCGCTTTTTGCGTTCTAGCCTCTATAAACGGGGCTAGTGGATTGAAACGTTTTGCGGGCTGAAAGAGGCTATTATTTGTCGTTCTAGCCTCTA
>DUDU01000137.1 GCA_005110395.1 Candidatus Melainabacteria bacterium
AGGAGAAGAAGCTCATCCTATACTAAAAAATGTTTCTGGCTTTGTTGGTTCAGGTCTTGGAATGTATGAAGAAGCAGTTGGTAAAGTAAAGCCGCCTGTTGATAATCCCTTCGGAGCATTTGCACACGATGTCTGGACATTTTTAACTGGAGCTAATAACGAATCTGCTGGAAGAGAAAGAATAAATTTACTTCTCGCTGGAAATAAAAATGAGAAGAATTTATTAACTGCAATTCACAATAAGCTCCAGAATGCAGAGCAGATGAGAATGATGCAGGGACAGCCTAGATTAAAGCCAGAAGATGTTGAAGCACTAATAAGTGAGCTAAAGAATGACAATCTAGACACCTATACAAACCTGGAAAAAGTATTAAAAGGAAAAACCAAACTTGGCATAAAAGAAAATCTCTCACAAGGAGCCGCTTTTCACGAGAGTGGTGCCTTCATTATGGGCAATTTCTTCGTTGCTCCTTGGGTTTCAATGGCACTCTACAAATTCCTTGCCTCACCTATGTTGCAATCAGGCAATATGCTTGGAGCCCAAACAGTTGCATTAGGCGCAAAGGCAATTGGTCATATTCCTGGTGTTTTGGTTGCAGGTTTCACCAAAGGATGTAATCCAGAGCAACTTCAACATTTACCTTTATGGGCAAAATTATGCCTTCCGCTCATTAGAACAGCAACTCTTGTTTCACATATTCCAATTTTTGATATGTTGCGTACAGTAGTTGATTTCAAAGGTGAAGCTACTGGGGAATCCAATTGGGCTGGCAAAGCTTGTGAAGCTGCGGATGATTTCACTGGATTTTTCCGTTTTGCTTCAGGAGGTATGTTTGTTGCTAATCACTGGAATCATCTTAATGGCTTAAAAGCTCAAGAAAGATTAAATCCAGAACTAAAAAATCTCAATTCTCATAAATTAGATAAGGTTTTCCAATGGGGTGGAATTGCATTTAACGCTGCAATGTTTATCGGTGGATTCTTAAGCACGCTTGGCAATTATGTTTTCCTCAAGCCAGCTATGAAGAAATTTGAGCAAGATAATATGGCAATCGAAAAAGAATTAGCTCCTGCAATGCAGGCTTTTCAGGCTAAGGAAGAAGCTCTCAAAGCTAAATATGGCCCAATAATGGAAGCCATTCAACAAAAATTAATGCCAATTCTTCAGAAAGAAGCAATGAAGATTAAGACTGCGGTTGAATCTGGCAGAATGTCTCAAGAAGAAGCTAAAGCGCAAATACAAATACTTTTAACAAATGCTCAAAAAGCGATGGATAAAGCAATGCCAATGGAAGCTAAGCGAGCAATTGAATCTTTACAAAAAGCAAAAGAAGTTTTATATGCTAAGTATCAACAAAAAGCAGAACCTCTAAAAGCTGAGCAAGCAAGATTAGATAAAATCAAATGGGCTCTTTCTGCTTTGGGCTGGATTTCAAATTTTGGTATTGGTTTACAAATGGCTTTTGGTGGATTCCAAAGAGAAATGGTAGCTTCATACAGAAACGTTGAGTCTAAAGCTGGTGGACAACCGACAACAAAAATGGAAGGAATTAAGAATATCTGGAATAGCTTTGGTGGTTATCCTACAGATATGAATTGGATGGATAAACTTAAGAAACCAATACACTTTGGACTAGTCATGGGAGTTGTTCCGATTGGAGGATTAACGGCAGCTATTGTTAGTGGTTTAGGCACAGTTGCTGGACAAGGTTCACCATTTGAGGATCTCAAAGAGAAAAATGGGATCATTGGTGCAGCACACTCTTTAAATCAAAATTTGGGTTGGCAATTTGTAAGCGGACTCTTTATGACCTAAAACCTAATCCTCAATCTTTCCGAACACACCTTAAACCAAACTCAAATTTGTCCGTAGGTATGTAATCCACCTAAATTGAATTGATTGATACCAAGATAAGTCATATACGTCGCAAAAAGTCCTCCAAGCACAATATATGAAAGTTTATTTGCTGAGGCTTTATTCGTAGTTTTGAGATGTATAAAAGCCAAATAACAAAACCAAGTCACTAATGCCAGATTTTCTTTGGGATCCCATTGCCATAAATTACCCCACGATTTGTTTGCCCAA
Source organism: Candidatus Melainabacteria bacterium (assembly GCA_005110395.1). Lineage (GTDB taxonomy): Bacteria > Cyanobacteriota > Vampirovibrionia > Caenarcaniphilales > Caenarcanaceae > LMEP-10873. The sequence goes on from DUDU01000137.1 coordinate 2,087, forward strand.
AGCGCTCCAGTCACAATTCCAAATGTCAAAAGCGGAAAACCAAAGACAATAAAACGATATTGTAAATCCTGGTAAATTTTTATTCTTTTAAGAGCTTCTGGAGAGGAAGATTGTCTATTACTTTCAATGAGTTGAAATATACTCACAATAGATGCCAACAGAAAAAAGCCATAAGAAAAAAGCAAAGGTGGAACGTGAATTGCTCGCCAATAGCTTCTTAGTGCTGGAATAAGAGGAATAGCATCTTTTTGGCTTGATGGCAACCAAGCGGCGCTCATGAGTAAACCAAGAATACAAATCAAAATTGGCCAAGCTAAAAAATCCAAGTTGTTTCGCAAATTCAAAATAAAGAATATGACTGCAATTCCCAAGGTTGTCAGCAAAAGAGACTCATAAAGATTTGCGATAGGGAATCTCTCTAGATTAACTCCTCTAATGGACAAACTCACAAAAATTCCCAGTGAAATTAAACCAAAAGAAATTTGATTAATTATTTTCTGTTTTTTTTGCTCAAATTTAAAAAAAAGCAAAATTGCCTGAAGCCAAAAAGCAATTAAGCTGATGACAATAGCAGTATTTAAAGAAGTGAATTCTCCGACTAGTTTCATCTTATTAATTTTCAAAAACAAATAAATTCAAATCGCGTCTGTTTTCAAGCAAATTGCTGAGTCCTTAGAGCTTGAGAAATAATTCATTAACTCTTTCAATTTTATTAACTTTAATTCAGTTGAGTGCTTATTCTTTTAGCCAACTTTAAAACTTTTTGATCTAAACGAATGAATTTCCTCACTGAGAGAACTTTTTCATTTGAAATCCACTTGTTTTCTTTCTCTTTGTTCGATCCTATATTTTATTAATGTTTTGTTTTGTAAATAGTGTGTTTAAAGATTTTGAAGGATTTTTGCTTTAAAATAAATCAATTATTTCTCAACCAAACCATTAAATGCACATGCGTAAATTGTTCAAAGTAAGCCTTCTCTGCTCAGTTCTCATATTAGGCCTCGTACTCACTGGTTGCAATCAAAAAGCAGCACAAGAAAACAATACACCTGATCCTAATGCAGACAATGCAGAATCATCAGTTGTAAGTACAAATAAATTGTCTGATGAAGCTATCAAAGCTGCAGAAAGCCAATTAGTAAAAGGTAGCCCAACTGTTTTGTTTTTCTTTGCTGAGTGGTGTCCAGCATGCAGAGCCTTCAAACCAACCGTAGAAGAAGCAGAAGCAAAGTTTCCAAATATAAAAGTTGTTCGTTTAAATGTTGATGAACAAAAAGAATTAACCAAATCATTCAAAATTACTTCTATTCCAAGCCTTTTTCTTTTTGATAGAAATGGCAAATTTGTTGAATCAACCACTGGGGGACTTCCAATAGAAAAACTCAAACAGGAATTCACTAGAATTGATTCCATAAAATCAGAAAATGAAGTTTCTGAAGAAGTCAAAACTGAAACAAAAGAAGAAACAAAACCAGAAGAAAAAACTGTAGAAAAAACTGAAGCAAAAAAAGAAGAAACTAAAGTAGCTACTGATAAAACAGAAACTACCAAGAAAAAATAAAAGTAGATCCGCAACTTGATTTGTTAGCTGACTTTAAGGGACACTCACAGTTATTCATTACTCTGATTCACTAAGTCAGCCAAACAGTCTATAAAAGTAGAATTATTATTCAATCCAGGGGTTCGGTTTAACTGAATCCCTTTTTCTTTTGCCATAGCAGATAGCTCAATACCGATTTCATGAATTGTTTCAACATGATCGCTTACAAAGGCTATCGGAATTACTAATACCTTTTGTCCCTTATTAAGTGATTCAACAAAATCATCAGTATATGGTTCCAACCATTTTGTTGGTCCAAAGCGGCTCTGAAAAGTCAGAACATGGTCATTTGCTAAAAAATATTTCATTATTTTAGAAACACTTTCTTGCAATTCACTCAGATATGGATCACCCGAGTCGATATAACTTTTCGGTATTCCATGAGCACTAAAAAGCAACAAGACTGAATCTTTCTCGGGTTCAGCAATTTGATTTAACTTCAAGTCAATTCGCTCTTTCCAAGCGTCTACGAATTTGGGGTGACCAGCATAACTCTTCACAAATCTCAACTTAATTTGCGGAAATTCTTTTTGAAATAAACTCTCAATTTGCTCAAAGCTAGATTTAGTTGTAGTAGTCGAATACTGAGGATATAGAGGGATTATGATTGCTTCATTTACGCTGGGAGATTCATTTAAAATAAATTCTTTTAGCTTTTGCTTAAGTTCATCAGTAGATGGCTTTCCGCAACGCATACAAATAAAAACTTTATAGCCTGTCTTCTTTTCAAGTGACCTAGCCTGGATTTCGGTAATTTTTACAAGCGGCGATTTTCCTCCAATTTCAGAATAAAGCTGTTTAGATTTTGGTAAACGTCTCTTTACAATGATTTGGGCTAAGAGCTTCTGAAAAGGCTTTAAGAAAAATGGCAAGCGAATTATATTAGGATCACTTAATAAGTCGAACAGAAAAGGTTCCACCTCATCCAGGTCACTTGGTCCACCTAAATTGCATAAAATAACAATTTTGTCTTTATTTTTATCTTTCATAAATTTTCAACTACTCACCTTGCGCAAAGATTGGAAGCCCTCTCC
>DUDU01000138.1 GCA_005110395.1 Candidatus Melainabacteria bacterium
CCATTTTCATTTCACTCAGAAATTTGTTTGGCGGTCTTCTTTCTTCTATGATTGCATCAATTAATGTTGAATTCATTGGATTTTCTCTTCTAGTACTTCTCTCCAATGATCTCATCTCCTTTTCTACTTGTCGATCTGTATTAATCCAATACCTTAATTTTCCGTGGCTCCCATAGATAATATAACGATATTTTTAGGTAAATTTGCCGCAGTTAAACTAAGTCCTACTGCGAGAGAATCAATACTAGTAGCGAGCGATAGAAGTAACAAAGAAGAAATGGTCAATTGACAAGATTTTTGATTTTCTTCCTCAGTATGTTTTATTGCTTCATATATCATTTTGAATCCAATTAGACTTAATACTAATAAAGCAAACCAATGATCAATTGCTGATATATAAACAAAAAATGCTTCTCCTGCTTTCAAACCAATGAGCGGCATTATAGTCTGAAAACTACCAAACAGAAAAGCAATTAATAATGCCTGCGTCCATTTGATTTGTTGAATGGATATACCTCTTTCAATTGAAACAGCAAAAGCATCCATAGCCACTCAAATTGATAGTAAGAGTATGCTGATTATATGATTAATTTCTAGCATTTACTTTTACAAATCTCTACCAATAGAATCTTTTCTACTTTCAGTTGGAAAATTATTTTTCTTTCCACCTTGCTGATTACTTTGCTCAACAATAGGATTAAGGAGATTATTTGGATTTTGAGTTGCTTCTGAGAGAGCACCTGTACGAGATGCTTGTATTTTCACTTCTCCAATTCCATCACGATAAACCATTATTTCAACTTGCGAACCCAGCGGCCCCCTGACGAGATTACTAACTGTAAGTGCATCATAACCCAATGATGGTTTTCCATTCACCGACAAAATTACATCATTGGATTTTAGGCCAGCTCTATCCGCGCTAGTACCAGGATAAACAAAACCAATATAAGTCACAATTTGCTGACTTGGTGTTATTTTTTGCGCTAATTGAACCCCAATATATCCAATTCGAGGAAGCTTAATAGGCATATTACTCAAATCAGTATTTTGACTATTTGCTACTCCCTTTCCAAGTTCATTTTCTTTTTTCTCTTCCTTCTTTTCGTCTTTCTTCTTTTCTTGAATAAATGGCTGAGTGCTTATAGAAAGAGAATTTGGATCGGTTGAATTTTCTTCTTTTGCTACTTGAACATTTTTATCTTTTTGCGGAATTATTTCCTTCTCTATTTCCATTGTGATGCCAAGTGGAATTTCTTTAATAACAAAGCTTTTACTCTCTGCATCACTCTTTCCGCGGTTTTTTTCAATAGCTGGTAAAAAGAAACTGCTAAATAAACTGACAAAAAACAAAGTACTAATTGGAAACAAAGCTGATAATCTGCGCTTTTGATCTTCTTTGTTAAGGTCTTTATTTGCTTGTACTAATTCCCAAGCTGACCAAATGCCGATGAGTAAATACAGAACCATGAAGATAGCAATTGCAACCATTAGCTCTTTCAGTAAAATCTCTCCTTGGCTTTTTGCGGACGAAATCAATTTGCCGCTCAATTCCGAAAATTGCAAACAAATCACGACATATGGCAACAACCAAGCCAAAACAAAAAAGCTTAGGCCTGTCACATTTTCTTTTCGTTTGACCATATGTCCAAAACCAGGTAAAAGAATAGAAGCTGTTTTCCAGCCCCAGCCTATCTTTGAAGGCTTTTCGAGCAGTAGATTGTCTTGCAATAAGCTATGTTGAATGTATTTAAGATTAATATCATCTTCTAATCTCACTGACTGAGATAGTTTAAGAACAGAATGAGTTGAATCTAAATCTTTTTTAGAATCAGGTTGTCCTTTGCTTTCTTCTTTATTAGTGCTTGTTGCAATATTAGGTTCACTAGCTGCTTGAAGAATATTGAGTTTGGCTTCAGCAGTTTGATTTTCAAGAATATATTTATTAATGATGCTTTTATGCCAATTGATGAGTAAAGCAATGACAAAACCCAAAACAATCCAAGCCGCAATTTTGAGAGGTGCAGTAAGAATATCTTCACTAACTACACAGTCATATATTCCATGAAAAACAATTCCCTCAAAAAGTCCCAAAAGAGTCCAGCCAATTGCAACCTGGAATTTCTTGCAAAGTGAAGCTTTATAAAAACCAATTCCCCAAAAAATTGCAAAGCCAGTATGAGCTATCAAGGGAATTATTCTAGCTATACTGCCTTGTCCATCTACTCCATAAATAAAATTTTCTGCCGCTGCAAAACCCAAAGCTCCAGACATACACTGAGCCAACCAATTAATTCTTAATTCTTTTTTCCAATTTTCTCGAGCAATAATTAAAAGGCCAAGATAACTCGCAATAAATTTAATTGACTCTTCTGTCAGGCCGACCGAAAAGAAAAACTGGGGACTTTCTGGGGAGAAGAATCTTGAAGACGAAATATGATTGAAATAACCAGCAATTGAAGATAGAGCCGCGCCCAAGACAAATCCAGTCAAAGGAGATAATAATTTGCTTTTGCCTTTTCGAGCAATCAAGAACCACAACATTAGCAACGCTGGAATCCAAGAATAAGCAAAAGCTTTAAAACTATTGGGATTAAAAATAAAAGATATAAAACGTTCCATGAAAATTAGTATAAAGATTTATAAGAATCTAATGGGAATAAAATTGCTTAATTCTAAAAATTTCGATTATTGCTTTCAATATTCCAATGTTAAACTCAAGATTCACAAATTTAGATTAGCTTTAAGTCATGGCTTTCAATGAAAACTTTTCAAGAAATCAAGTCTTCACAATTTGCAAAAAAAAATCCCATCAAAAATAACTTTTACACAATTTATTCTCTACGTTTTTGTTCTTTATATATTTCATTCATTTTATTTTTGTTTTTTTCCTTAAGTCCATCATCAATAGCTAAAAAATATTTACGGAATCAAAATAGAAAAGAATCACTCAAAGCTCACAAACAAAAACAAGAAGCTGAAAAGCCAGCTCAATTTGCAAATCAATTTAATGAAAAGCAGAATTCTAATAAAACTATTTTGGAATCTTCCATTCAGTCAGACAATTCCTCAGTCAATTTAAACAATCAGAACCAAAATCAAGCTGAGAAAGAAAATACAAACAAATGTTTTTTGAATAATCCACCAATTAGAGCTAATTATGGCGTATGGATTAATTTGTGGAATTATCCAAAAAATCCTGAGAAATACTTTGAAGAGCTTAGAGAAAATGGAATTAATACTATTTATCTTCAGATATCACGCTCCACAACCGAAGCCATAAAGCATCCTGAGGCTGTAAATCAAATTATTAAATCTGCCAAAGAAAAGAACATAAAGGTAATTGGCTGGATGTATGCAACTCTACAAAATCCTCGAGAAGATGCTGAGAAATTTGTTTTGGGAGCTCAGATTCCTGGTCTGCATTCAATGGCAATCGACCTTGAGGAAAATCTTGAACCTAGTAGATTAATTCTTTTTAGCCGTACCGCTCACAAAGAGCTTGGTAAACAATATAAAATTACGGCTATAACCTACAATCCATCTATTAGACCCATTGGCAGCAAATTTCCTTGGGAAACAATAGCCAGGGAGTTTGATGTCATTGCGCCAATGATTTATTGGAATAAGCGCATGAACGACCCTAGTTTGGTCTATGCCGAGTCATGCCACGCCATACAAAGCCTCAAAGAACTAATCAAAGATGTAAATGGTAGAGCTAAATCTATTCACCCAATCGGCGATTCACATCATACTTCCGAAAAAGAAATTCAAGCTTTTGTGCAAGCCTGCCTGAAAGAAGATGTGGTTGCTGAAAGTGGAATAAGCCTCTACCCATCTCATTTAGCTTCATCTGATTTGTGGAGAGCTTTGAGTGGAGTGAGTGAGAAATAGTAATTTCTAGGCAAGTGGTGCTGGGTTTGTGTTTAGAGTTAAATGTCCACCATTTTGAACATGGATGTTATTTGTTGTTCCATTAGATCCTCCAACTTTTCCACCTGGACACTTCTATTAAGTCTCTTCAAACCCCCAACCCCCTGAGAGGGGGCTTTTAATTCTCTCTTTGAGAGCCCCTTTTCAGGGGTCGGTGAAAGCCTGGGGTTGAAAAAGCTTAGTTTTTAGAAGCTCCCACCTGGTAATGCGGAATTGCTTAATTGATTTGATCTATTATTGCCTGGCATTGATATTTGTATGCCTTGTAAACCAGAAGTTGTATTCTCACTGCTTTGTTGTTGAGTATTAGGACTAAAATTAGGAAGTTTAATTTCAATTCCACCAAAATTGATTCCGCCCATGATGCTTTTCCTCTTGTTTACTTAGGGTTCCTACTATTAAAGATAGGATTAGCCGTTTAAAAACATCTTTACATTCTGTTAAGCCGATGATAAGTCACAGATTAACTTTTTTTCAGAATGTGTTTAATTTTTTTTCGGTTTTGGTTTTTAAATTCTGTGAGCACAAAATATCTTCAACCTAGATTTTGACCATGATTCTCTTGATTACAAAGATTTATTAAATAGAAGTCTGTTTTTTTGATGCTATGCCTTACTTTCTATGACATGAGTGCATAATAAATCTACGACCAGCCTTATGAGATTATCTCCCCTTCTCATTGAAAGGAGTAGCGAAAGAAGTAACTGCTGCCGATTTTAATTTCTCTCAAATAAACTTATTTCTAATTCAGCTAATCCAAATAGAAAGTCTAACCAACGCTATTCTCAAGCTTTAATCCTAATAATTTATTTGCTTCAGCCGAAAATTCAGTTGGTAATTGCTCAAAAACATCTCCGCAAAATCCGCTAATAATGGCCTCAATCGCTTTTTCTTGCGAAATTCCTCTTTGTTGAAAATAGAAAAGTTGATCTTCGCTAATTTTGGAAGTAGAGGCTTCATGCTCAACACTAGCTGAATTGTTGAAAATATTGATATAGGGAAAAGTATTAGCTGAACATTTATCGCCAATTAGCATTGAATCGCACTGAGTATAATTCTTGGCATTCTCAGCTGATGGCAAGATTTTGACCTGACCACGATAACTATTTTGCGAATGCCCCGCTGATATGCCTTTAGAAATGATCGTGCTCTTAGTGTTTTTACCAATATGAATCATTTTGCTGCCTGTATCAGCTTGCTGCGCATGATTTGTAAGAGCTACTGAATAAAATTCACCGATTGAATTATCACCTTGCAAAATGCAGCTTGGATATTTCCAGGTAATGGCTGAACCCGTTTCTACCTGCGTCCAAGATATTTTAGAATTTTTACCCTGACACTTTCCACGCTTAGTCACAAAATTATAAATTCCGCCTTTGCCAGTTTCGGGGTCGCCTGCATACCAGTTTTGAACGGTTGAATATTTGATTTCTGCATTTTCAAGAGCCACCAATTCAACAACAGCCGCATGTAATTGATTTGTATCAAAAGCGGGGGCCGTACATCCTTCAAGATAACTGACATAACTATTATCTTCGCAAACAATAAGCGTTCTCTCAAATTGGCCTGAACCTTCAGTATTAATACGGAAATAGGAAGAAAGTTCCATTGGACAGCGAGTATTTTTTGGAATATAACAAAAACTTCCATCTGAAAATACGGCCGCATTTAGAGCCGCAAAATAATTGTCAGTATAAGGCACTACTGAGCCCAGATATTTTTTTATAATAGCAGAATGCTCTTTCAAAGCTTCAGAAATAGAACAGAAAATCACTCCGTGCTCGGCTAATTTCTCACGGTGAGTTGTTGCAATTGATACACTATCAAAAATCGCATCCACGGCAACACCAGCTAATTTCTTTTGCTCGAAAAGCGGAATTCCAAGCATTTCATAGGTTCTGAGAAGCTCTGGATCAACTTCACTCAAACTATTAAGTTTTTTTACTTGTTTGGGAGCCGAGTAATAAGTAATATTTTGATAATCAATTTTTGGGTATTCAACGTGAGCCCATTCTGGTTCTTTCATTGTCAGCCAATGCCTAAAGGCTTTAAGCCTAAACTCAAGCATAAAATCTGGTTCTTCTTTTTTTGAAGAAATTAAGCGAACTGTATCTTCCGTCAAGCCTTTTTTTATTTGTTCTGACTCAATATTTGTGACAAAACCGTATTTGTATTCTTGGCTAGCAATTACTTCTAATGTTTTCATTTTAATGAGTGTATATCTTTTGAGTAGGCTATTTGAGCTTGACTAGAGATTTTTTTGGTTGTTTTTTTGGGCTTAGCGACTGAGTTTGACTGATTTGCTTTGATGGTCTCTGAAGATTGCTAGCAGAGAGCAATAAATTGAAATGACTAATTTGAGAAATTACTTCATTTTCTTCTTTTACTAATTGCGAAAGATTAATCTCAGAGAGAAACTCGTCTATTTTCTGATTGAGTAGAGAAATTATAGGTCTGACGCCACAATTCCCATGATTAGCACAAACAGAAAGATTTCCAGAAAAAGAAGAACAATTAAAATCTTGCTCTTCATATTTCAAAGCATCAAATATCTCTTTGAGATTAATGTCATCAGAGTTCTTGATCAGAGAATATCCAGCATTAACTCCCTTAGAAGCTTTGACCAAGCCTTTTGAGCGAAGAATTCCAAAGATTTTGCGCACATAAATTAGGGAAATCCCTTCTTTGTTTGCAAGATCTGATAAATGCACTTCCTTATCGCCAGCCTTTGCAAGCTGAACTAAAAAGCGCAATCCGAATTCCTCTTGTGATGAGATTTTCAACATAACTTAAAAAATTGCATTATCAAGACAATTTCAAATTAATTTATGAAATACGAACTAAGACTATTCTAGTATTAATTTACCCGTTCTGATTAATTTTTTTGATTAAATTCTAAAGAGACGCAAAGTTTAAAAGCCAAATCCCCCAACCCCTTTCCTAAAGAGAGAGGGGAGCTAGGAATTCGTATTTTTCTTTTCTCTGTTAAGAGAGATGTCCCCGAAGAGTGGAGAGAGTTAATCCCCGAATGCAGGAAATATTTTTTGCGTAAGGTGAGTAAATTATAAAGAGACGCCTTTTCTATAAGCGATATCATGAAAAACTATTTCAAAATTGCAAATACCTGATTAAATACCCATAAGCCTAGATAAAAAGCTGAGAAAAGTAGGGTTGAGAAAGGTACCAAATAAAATCACTAACGCAATTAAAATATTTATTTTCCAATCAACAATTTTAAATTTTTCATCAACCATCTTAAATTTATCTTCAACCATTTGAGCATGGACTAAAAATAATTCTCGGGTAATAAGTTCATTTCGTAATTCTTCTTTGATTTCGGATTTAAAAGATTTACCTTGCTCAGAAACAATAGTCTCAATACCACCAGCAAATACCTCTGCTTTGCTTCTATCGCCTAAAGCACTAACTAAAATTTCAAAGATATTTCTTGGTAGAGCCTGACTCATTTAAATAAATTAATAAAACTGATTAAAACAATTATACCCAAGTCAGCTAGTGCAGGGATTATCAGGATGAAAGCAGAACAAGGATTATCAAGTTTCTCATGATTCAGAGAGGATAAGAACCCCTCCAACCAATAGGAATTATACAGGATAATTATTTTGCGGAAGACAAGGGAAGTAATTAAAATTGACACTGGGTGAGTATTCAAGGGAATATAGAGCTTGAAAGAGAAAGGAACAAAACAATGAGTAATTTACTTGCTAAAAGCTTATATTCGGTGTTTGAGGCATTACCTCCTGAAGATCAGAGGGATTTCTTTGAAGAATTAATTGCACATAAAGCGGAAGACTTTGAGGATTATATGTTTGGGAAATTAATTCGAGAAAAAGAGAATGATGAAGTTGCTACACCAGAGGAAACAAAAAAGCTTATAGAGTGGCTAAAAGGTGGAAATTGAATTCAAGAATTCTTTTATAAAGGAAACTCACCAATGAAAGGGTACAAGCATTATTTCAGAATTAGAGTTGCTGATTTTCGAATTGGAATTAACGTTGAAGAAAATAAAGTTGTGTTAATAAGATTCTTGCCACGTGGTGATATATACAAGCACTTCCCTTAATTCTTTCACCGATTAGCTGCAACTAGATCCTGTGAAACCCCTAAATCCCCTGAAACGGGACTTAAAAACCATTTTCAAGAGCTGCCTCTCATGGCGGAGGGTAATAGTTCCTGAGACAAGCTCAGGATCGAGGACAAGTAAATAAATAGTAATTCACAGAATTAAGCGGGGTAAGAAAAAATCCCCACAACCCCTTTCAATAAAGGAGAAGGGAGTTCGAAGTGCGGAAGGGCTAATTGAAAAATATAGCATTTGTGAAACCCCTAAATCCCCTGAAACGGGACTTAAAAACCATTTTCAAGAGCTGCCTCTCATGGCGGGGTGTAAGAGTTCCCGGGACAATCCTGAAACCAGTTCAGGACAGGATGACACAAAAGATTCAACCTTGTCATCCCAAGCTTGTTTTGGGATCTATCTCAATAGTTTCAGAAAGTAAACCTGTTCGTCCTTTTAATCCTAATAAAAGTTTCTGAAACAAGTTCAGAATGACAAAAAAATTAAACTTGACAGATTAAAAACCGCAGGTTAAATTTAAGTTAAGCGAATATAAAAGTTTGCTTTAAATTTCAATAAAGTTTGTGTAAGATTCTTGAATCGATGAGTTTTTCGTAAGAGAAATTCTTTTTGAATTATTAGAACTTACATAGATTTCAATAATTCACTTTTCATAAAAGATAATTACCCCCATCCCCAACCCTTCCCCCATAAAGGGAGAAGGGAGCCAGCAATCACTTCTTCATCGCCCCTCGCCCCTTGTGGGAGAGGTTCTGAAACAAGTTCAGAATGACAGGGGGTGAGGGGGTTCCAAAACACTATCCCAAACTCAATTTATAAAATACAACTATGGCATTTTCAGCTTTAAAAGAAATTAGTGCAGCTGCAGCTACATCTCCATCAAATTATTTAGTAAGAGGAAATGAAAGAAATCTTCTTCAGAACCCAGCAATGACTTATTATGCACACACTACAGATATTAGTTATGCTCCAACTTTTCTCGCTGAATTGTTAAAACATAACGCAGCTGAAATACATTCCGAGGAAATAACAGCTTTTTCACAAATAGCAAAAAATATTGATGCAGCTCATAAAGCAGCTGATGCCCTACTAGATGTTACAGCTGGACGTGATGAGAATTTCATAAGAACATTAGGGGATCATAAACTAGCCCTCAAATCATTGAATAATGCATATGCTAATCATGAGAGAATTAATTCACAATACAAAACTCTACTCACAAGGGCAGAAAGAGCAAGAGCAGCAAAAAATCAAGTTGAACTTGATCAAATTCAGAAACTCATTCTGACAACTCTAAAAGAAAGAGAAGTTGCTGAAAATACTCTTTTTAATGCCTTTGAAGCAGTGGGTGAACTGGGCAAGACAAATCAGGTAAAAAATAACAATATAAAAGGAGCAAGAACAGCACTTAATGGAAAAACAAATGGCGCATTAACAACTGAGGAACAAACGAATTTAAGAAAATATTCAAACGATATATTTGGATTAAGTAATATTGATTTAAGTTCAGCAGATGGAGCAGAACAAGTACATAAACTCTTAGACAAAAATGAAGCAAATATTCGCACTCTTTTAGATTCAACCAGCCACAAAATTGGGGCGAATACTTGGAATTTAATCTGTACAACAGATACGTCTGGAGATTGGACTCGATCCAGAATTGAAAATCGACGTCAGAATGAAAAAGATTTACAGAATCAAATAGAACAGAATTCTGCACTCAGAAATGAATTAAAACTTGAAATGGCAAGAAGCAAAGAAGAATCTAGCCATGCCGAAACAGCCTTGAATCGTGCTATTGAAAAAACTAATGGAAATCTAACGGATATAGCCTTAATAAAAAAGAGAGAAGATTTAAATAAAAAGACTGAGAATATTGGTAATGCACACAATCAAATCTCTGACTTAATAAGTCAAGTAGAAAATCTTCAAAATGACATAACAACAAACACCACTGGAGGTGTAATTAACTGGGATGCAATCTCTACAGATGGATCAAGCAAAACTTTAAAAGCTAGATTAATTGAAATCAACAATGCTTATGGAAGAGTAAGAACGTCTCAAGAAAAGCAAACTGGCAATATCTTTGACAGCCTCGTTGGTTTTAATAATTTAATTGAAAACCTTGATACAGATACTGGTGGTGTTGCGAAAACTAGCGATACTATTTGGGCAGGGCTACAAAGTGGAATGACTCATGTAGAAACTAATGCTAGCTTGTTAGGCGAAGAAGCTAATACAGTTTTGGGAGACCTGATAGTAATTGATAGTGAAATCTTTGAACATTGTCATAACCTCTTTATTGATCAAGACATCTACCACAACAATTTGATTCAGGAAAAAAGACAAATAGATGCCTTGAATTTGAATTCATTACTTTCCAGTGGTCAGACTAGCGGATATGTATTCGATATATATTCAGCATTATTACCATTTGCTCCAACAGGTACGCCTCCTGGAACTCCTCACACAATTCCTGCAACCGACCCACAAGTTACAATTTTCAAGGATAAACTGAGAAGTTTTGTTAATTATGTCAATGAGGAATTAAAAGCATCTAACATTTCAGATACTCATAGAAGTAAATTAGAAGCTTTTGCTATGACAGCGGAATCTATAATAAATAGTAACAATACAGTTGACCATACAATATCTAGTAAATTGGAAGAAGATATTCGTGGTTTTGTAAATTCAACTAGAGGCAGATCTGATGAAATAGGAGATACAACGTCGGGAACTTCTAATGAAAATGGTACTTTGATTGAGCAGTCTAATTATCACAAGGATCGACTCAATAAGTTATTAGATAAAAACAAAGGATTAAGAAATGCCACAGAAATTCATAATGATGCAAAATACAAAGAAAAGAGTTTATCTCTTTTTAGGACTGCGCTTGACGCTATCAACTCAGCTCAAACACCTGAAGACATTGAAGCGATCAAAGCCAGACTTGGAGAGGTAGAAAGGCAAGTTGTCTCTAACAGCTCAAATCCAGCTGATAGTAGCTTACAAGGACAACTTGATGGATTAAAAACGGCTCTCCAGGCAGCTGAAGGAAAAATCAAAGAGACAAAAGATAGAAAAGACGGTGAAAGTAAAGGCGGAATGGGCTTACTAGGCTGGTTGGCTACTTTGGGCTCTGGTAGTGTAGGAGCAATAGTGGCTTTTATTATGGGTAAACAGTCTGCTGATGAGTCTAAAAAGCTTCGTGCGATATTTGAAGCTAGTAAAGCTCAAATGGATCAGAGCATGGGTGAATTACAACAAATGACTAGTGTATCTCTCAAGAATTCAGCTGTTGCGGCACAAAGAGCTGGAGTTGCAAGCAAAAACGCTCAAATCGCGCAACGGACTGCCATTAAAACAGAAAATAGAGTAAATCAAATTCGACCTTTTGCAAGGAAAAGCAGCAAGAAGAAAGTTGGAGTAGGATCTTAGGATAGATTCCAAAACAAATTTGGGGTGAAGTGGTTTAGTTTCTGAGAGCAGTTAAGGATATCTTTGAACAAGATTAAGAAGATTAAAATGATGAGCAGGATTTTTGTTTCATCCTAAATTAATCCTCTTAATCCTGATAATCCCTGTTCAGATTAAGTTTTAATCAAGATTTAGAGCCACCTTCAAGGGATTGGGGGTGGTTGAAATTCCTGTTCGGATTGCGCTGGGTATAATGTAATTATCTTATCTATAAATCTATTCAACTTCATTACAAAATCAATGAAATTTAAGGCAATTATCCACAAAGAAGAAATTGGCTATTGGGCCGAGGTTCCAGCTCTTCCTGGTTGTGCATCACAGGCAGACACCATTGA
>DUDU01000139.1 GCA_005110395.1 Candidatus Melainabacteria bacterium
TTGAATCAGCCAAAAAACACCTTTGCTAAATAGTTAATGGGACACTAGTGTTAAATATTTAATATTTGAGATGTTTTGTCGTTTCTCCTTAAAGCAGAAACATCTTTTATATTAGTTTTTGTAATTTATTTTTATAGTATAAAACTAGCAAATGAGACCATTTGATCCCAGATTATATATTCAACAAGAGGTTTCAAGAAAAGTTTCCAGATCCTCCTGCTGTCAAAGATTTTTTTTGATGATGTAAATCTTTGCTCTCATATAGCTGGAGTTACAGGACTTCATAAGATTATGGCTGAAGGTATTCCTTTAGGGTATAAGATACTAGGTGGGTGCCAAATAATTAGACTTTTTGACACAAAAATTTCTGAGTTTTTATTATTTATTGGAGGCAAATCAGAAGCTTTCCCCAGACCTTTAAGTTCTTCTGTTCAAGAGCAACTAGCAGAAAAACTACTAAGAGAAAAAGGAGATATACAACAGAAACATACAGACTTTCGCTTCTCCAAGGGTCATTAATAGTTTTGTTCATCCACCAATAGAGTATTCTTTGGATTCAAATCAAGGTTTGACAAGCCAAGTTTATTCAAGTACTAAATAAATTTTTCTAGATTACTCATAGCCACATATTAGATTACTCATAGTCACATATTAGTTTCGTATTTCTTTTTGACTATTTCTTCATCAATCCTAAATACTATTTCAATTTCCACTTTATTGAAGCGAAGCTTGTCTCCACTATTTAGTTTATAAGTATTTCCTGGCAATATTCTTTTGTTGTTTAGATAGCTCCCATTGAGGCTTTCAAGGTCTTGCACATAGTAGAAAACACCTTGCTTGATTTGTGCATGATGCCTTGAAATGCCTTCCTGATCAATTATCATATTGCAATCACTAGATCTGCCAATTAATAGTCTATTAGTTTGCTTTTGAATACAAAGCTCATCTAAATCAACTATTTGAACAGTTGACTGCAAGGATTTTGCGTTATTGCTCACGTTTATTCCTCCAGCCAAATTGTGATTGCTCATTTAAAACTAAAAACCTCTGTTTAGAGTCTTTATTACTTGAATTTTGCTCTTTTAGTCTGAGGCCTATTATTTAATGGCTGATTAAGTAAATCTTTAAATTTTCAATAAGCTAAATTAATTCCATTTAAAGTGTTTAGATTTTCAATAACACTATCTTGAATCAAAGCTTGAGTATAACTATTGCCAGTAATCTTTTGAATTAAGTAATCGGCAACTTGAATATTTTTTGGTATAAAACCATGAAAATAAGTACCAAGTATCAAACCTTTTCCATAATTCTGAAAAACACCTTCTAGCCCGTCTTCTCCATTGTTACCGCCACCCCTTAGGACTTTCCCTAAAGGTTTTAAGCCCTCACCCAAATAAGTTCTTCCGCCATGATTCTCAAAACCCAATAAATCACCAAATACTTCACTATAAACTCTGACATTGCCAATAATTCTTTTACTAGCAGCTTTTGCTTTTCTTGTTGTTAAATCTAATAAATCTAAACCTTCTAAAACTTGGCCATCAGCGGCTTCATAGCTTTTTCCGAGCAATTGATAACCTCCACAAATTCCCAAGAAAATCGTTCCATGTGAAATTAAATCTTTTATTTCATCTTTTCTAGCTAATAAATCCTTGAATATTTTTTCCTGATCGTGATCTTGGCCGCCACCCAATAAAATCAACTTTGTATTTTTGTCAATAGGTTGATTGGGAAAGCAATCTTGAAGTTCTAATTCAACACCAATTTGTTTCGCTCGAAAAAGTAAAGTAATAATATTTCCACGATCGCCATATAGCGACATGTGCTTTGGGTAAAGATGGGTGATTTTCAATTTCGTTTGCATCTACTTAAATACTAATACTCTTTAATTATCTAAATTACGTTATGCATAATTTCAAGAAAACCCTCACCCCCAGACGTAACCTCCTGTTAAAGGAAGGTGAGGAAGAAATCAAATTTGCCTTGTTTCCTTCTTCCTGACGAGGGAGACGTGCTCTTAGTGAGGAGAGAGTTAAAACAGCATGCCAGAAAAGTTTTTTGCCTAACATGAGTTATCTAAACTGCTTTCAAAGATCTCTCAATTTGATATATTTCAGTAAATTCTAAATCTAACTCAAATTTAAGCTAACTCTTTTATCCTCTTTTGATTCAGAATATATAAACTAAAATATTTAAAATATTGATTTACTCTTCAAATTCAAATAAAGAAGAATTAGAAAAGCTCTTAGTTTTGCTTCCAAAGCGAATTAGAGATGCTGCCACAAAAAATGTTTCAAAGCTAGACAAGCTTATTGATATTGTGCTTGATTTGGGAAGATTACCTGAATTACGCTTTCATGGAGAGCAGCCATTAGTCCTGAATGATGCTGTAACACGTGAAGAAATTGATTTTATTTGCAACAAGCTGAGTAGCGGCTTTTCATCTGAGAATAGAGCGGGGATTGAAAAAACTCTTCATCGTATTTCAGCCATTAGAAATCGTCGTAATGAAATAATTGGTTTGAGCTGCCGAGTCGGTAAGACCATGACTGGAACTGTTCAAATCATTGAAGATTTGCTGAGTAATAACAAATCTATTCTTTTGCTTGGCCCACCTGGCTGCGGTAAGACAACCAGACTTAGAGAAATTGCACAACTTTATGCTGACAAATATTCCAAAAGAGTTGTAATTGTTGATACTTCAAATGAAATCGGTGGTGATGGAGATATTCCACATCCTTCTATTGGTCGTGCTCGCCGAATGCCAGTAATTGATCCTTCTCAGCAGCACAAAGTCATGATTGAAGCTGTAGAAAATCACACGCCAGAAGTCATAGTCATAGACGAAATCAGTACAGAAGAAGAAGCTAATGCGGCGCAAACTATTGCAGAACGTGGAGTGATTTTAGTTGCAACAGCACATGGAAGAGATTTAGAAAGTGTTGTCAAAAACCCACCATTATCTATTTTGATAGGTGACCCTCAAACAGTTACTCTCAGCGATGAAGAAGCCAAAAGACGCAAAAGCCAAAAAAGTATTTTGGAAAGATCTAGAGAGTCAACTTTTCAAACTGTAGTGGAATTGATTTCTCACAGCTCAATGATTTTGCATCATGATGTGGATTTTGCCGTCGATCAAATTTTGCGTGGAGGTTCACCAATTCATGCAGAACTCAGAGATGAAGGCGAATATAAACCGCAAATAAAAGAAGAAATTCCTATTATCAAAGCCCCAGAAGTAAAGCCGACAAAAAGTTCAACAAATGCTTCCAAAATTATTAGTATTTATCCCTATGCTGTTAGTCACAGTCAGCTTTATGCCGTAATTAAAGCTTTAGAATTACCAGCTAAATTGGTTGATTCGGTTGATGATGCTGATATGGTGATTGCGCTCGAAGATTATGCAAGTCCTGGAGCTAAGATTCACAAGCTCGCTGAAATGCTCAACATAAGATTGGAAACTATTCAGCATAATAATTTTAGTGAGATTAGTCATGTACTTTCCAAAATCACTAAGATTGCCCTTGAAGAAGATCCAGAAACAAGTTTAGCTCTGGAAGAGGCACATAAAGGAATTGAGTCTTTTAAAGCAAATGGAAAATCCTTTGATCTTTTACCTCGTAAAGCCCAAATTAGAAAAGCTCAGCAAGAATTCATTGAAAAGAGTGGATTCAAAGCGGAAATAGTTGGTGAAGGTGCTGAGAAAAGAATGAGAATAATTAAATTTTGATTGATGAAGTTAAATCAAATCAACCCAAACCCCTGAAAGAGGCTTCAAGACAATGATTGTGAAGTCCCCTCCTCAGGGTATTTAGGGGTTTTGTAGGTATTTAGCACTTACCTTTTCAAACTACAAAATTAATGCATTTGAATAATTCAACTCAATTCAACCCAAACTGAATCCAAGTTTTTTGCTAGCATTCTTATATCTTTGTTGCGCAATCAATTAAACAAAAAATGACAACACAAACCAAACGACGCTTTGTAGCCTCCAGACTAGATAAAATTCCTCCTTATTTATTTGCAGAAATCGATAAAAAGCGCTTAGCCGCAATTGAAAAAGGTGTCGATATTATCAATCTTGGAATTGGAGATCCTGATAAACCTACTCCAGCACATATAGTTGCGGAAATGCATCAGGCAATTGATGATCCTTCCACTCACAATTACCCACCATATGCAGGAACCAAAGAGTTCAGAGAAGCAGCCGTAAAATGGTTCACCAAAAGATTTGATTTGCCTCAATTCAATCCCGATACAGAATGTGTAGGCACAATCGGCATGAAAGAAGCCTTGCACAATTTATTTTTAGCAACCGTTGATCCTGGTGATTACACACTTATCCCGGATCCTGGCTACCCTGTATACAAGACTTCAACCATTCTTTGCGGTGGAACACCTTATTTCTTACCGCTCAAAGAAGAAAATGATTTCTTGATAGATCTAGATTCAATTCCAGAAGAAATCGCTCGCAAAGCAAAAATTTTGGTACTCAATTATCCAAATAACCCAACTGGGGCATTTGCCAATTTAGAATTCTTTAAAAAAGTAATTGCTTTCGGTAAAAAATATGAAATCTTGATTGTTCACGATAATGCTTATTCCGAAAATTCATTCGATCAAGTAAATAAGCCACCAAGTATTTTCCAAGTGGAAGGCGCAAGAGATATAGCAATTGAATTGTTCTCAATGAGCAAAGGCTATAACATGACTGGCTGGAGAATTGGTTTTGCGGTTGGTAATGTCGATGCAATCAAGGCCTTAAGCAATGTAAAAACTAATATTGACTCTGGAGTATTCAAAGCTATTCAAAAAGCTGCCGTGCATGCACTTTCTTCAAGCCAAGATCATTTGAAAGAATTTGCAGCTTTGTATCAAGAAAGAGCTAAAGTCGCAGAAGAAGGCTTGAAATCATTAGGTTGGGATATTAAACATCCATCAAAAGGAACTCTATACATTTGGCAAAAAATTCCACCAAGATACAAAAGCTCAATGGACTTTGCAGCTGATTTACTTGAAAAAACCGGAATAATTGTTCCTCCTGGAGTTGGCTACGGTCAAGCTGGTGAAGGCTATTTCCGTATTGCTCTCAGTGTGAAAAAGGAAAGAATTCAAGAAGCAATTGAACGTATGAAAACTGCTGGTTTAACTTATAACGGTTAAGCTCTTCAACAATGAGAGTTTTTCTTTAATAAATTCTAAAAATACCCATTGATGAGTTTGGTCGGTGGGTATTTTTTTGTTTCATATAACTAAAATAGAATTTCGTTAAACACTCTGAGTTCTAAATAGTAGAATTGAGGCCACAGTGCATATTTTGAGTATATTAAGCACAAATTTATTTTGTCAGAATTTTTGGTTGTATCTGTGAAAACTCTTATCAGTCATATTAATTTGAAAAATAAAAGAAAAATACAAAAAAAATTGATTTGCTATGGGCTTTTTCTTTTTGTGAGTTTTCTGTTTCTTGATGGAATTAATTCAATAAATTCATCTGCCGAAGAGACTATTAACAAAGATTTCTACTCCGAATTGGTTGATAAAGAGAAAGTAAATTCAAATGCAGGAAATCAAGAGCTCAAAGATCAAGGCATAGAGAACAAAGAAGAAACAATTCTTATAAAAGGTGAAACTACTGCTTGGCCTGCTGTTCAAGATAAAGAATATGAAAATGCCCTCTCAAAGGAAACTGTTTTAATTGTTGACCTGAATACGGCTCTTGAAATGGCTCTAGACAAAAATCTAGATATTGAAGTTCAAGAATACAATGTCAAAATAGCCAAGGATAAATTATTGGGTAGCACAGCTCAATTTCTTCCGAGTGTTTCATTGATTCAGACGGCTTCTAGAAGAGATGGAAATATTCAATTATTTGGAAGTCAAACAATCCCAGTTAACCAAAAAAGTGTGCAACCCAGAGCTTTATCCACATTTGGGTTATTTCGGGGGGGAAGAGTTTTATTTGGCTGGATTTCTAGTAAAAAAACTTTGGAGTCTACAAGACAAGATTTAGATTTGGTCAAGCAAACAACTCTCAAAGACACCAGCATCTCATATTTGAATGTTCAGAGATACAAAGCTGAACTCGAAAGTGAAATGACTAGGCTTGAACAAGCTGAGTTAAACCTTAAAGAAAGAGAAATCGCCCTTAAAGTTGGTACTGATATAAGGCTCAGTGTATTACTTGCTCAACAAGAAGTTGATTCTTCAAAGGCTCGGATTGCAATGCTCAAGGGTAATTTATATTCTGAATCAGGTAAATTAAATAAATTTTTGAATTTGCCCATTGAAACTTTAATTATTCCTGCTGCTTCTGTTGATGAGTCAGAAATAATTACTTGGACTCAGACTCCTAGATTAACAAATTTGGTTATGCAAGCTTTAAATAATAATCCTGATATTAAATCAAGAAAGTCTTTGATTGATTCGTATAAAGCCAAACAAGCACAAAGCTTTGCTCCATTTTTACCAAGTATTCAAATTCAAAATATTTCTTCATTTGTTGGTGCCAATTATGAAAAACTTTCACCCGATCAGCAATTTATTTTGACAGCTCAATATGATGCTCTGGAAAGTCTGGGTGGAACAGGTTTATCCAATTTTCTACAAGCAAAACATCTCAAAGAAAAAACGAAAATTGAATTAGATAAAAGAATTAAAGAATTAGAAAGCCAAATTTCTGAATCTTATACTAATGTTTTATCTGGCAAAGAAAATTTTCAGGCAAGTAAATCAGCATTTGCAACCTCTGAAGAAGCTTATAGAAATGCACTTGCAAGATTAAAAGCCGAAGTAGGTACCGTTTATGAAATCAAAGTTGCTCAGTCTGAATTGGAAAAAGCAAGAGCAAATTATTTTGATTCGTTAATAAATTACAAAGTAGCTCAAATAAATCTGATAAATAATATTGGAGCTATTGATATTTCCACTCTGACAGGGGGATTACAATTGTGAAATCTTTCAAATTAAGAGAAGTTTCTCCCACACCAATTATTCAGTGCTTGTTGACTTTAGTTCAGTGGAAAAATATTGTGCAAATGAAAAAGTATATAAGCTGTATTCTTTTGATTTTTTGTTTTTTTGCATTAACTTCTTGTGGAACCAAAACAGCTGGACCTCCAACGCCTCCGCCACTGTCCGTGAACACAAAAACCTTGGCTTTAGAGACTTTGTATGATTCATCTAAGTATTTGGCAACTTTGAAATCCAGAAAAGCCGTGGTTTTAAGCGCAGAGCTTACGGCAAAAGTTGAATCTATTTATGTTCAATCTGGAGATAAAGTCTCTGCTGGTTCTTTGCTTATTAAATTGCGTTCAGGGGAAGAAGAATCTTCTCTTCGTTCACAAGGAGCGCAATCACAAGCAAGAGCAGAATCAGTTAATTCTTCCAAACAAGTTTTTGAGTCTTACAAAGCACGAAAAAAAGAATCTGATGCCAATCTCAGACTAGCTCAAAGTCAATATCAAAGATACAAAACTCTTTTTGAGCAGCAAATGGTGAGTAAAAATCAGCTTGAAGATTATGAAAATAAACTCAGCAAAGCTCAAAGTGACTCTGATTCGATTAATGCTGATATTCAATCAAAAAAATATGATGTGGCAGAAGCTGAAAATAATTTCCGTGAAGCTTCATCTCAAATTGGTGAAAAGAAAGCTCGCATCGATAAACTCAGAATCACGGCTCCATTTAGCGGAACGGTTGGCGATATTCCAGTTAAGGTCGGTGATTTGACTTTGCCAGGTAACAAACTTGTTTCGATTGCAAATGTTGAGGCCTTAGAACTTTATGTTTATATTCCCGCCGAAAAAGCTGCTTCAGTGAGTAAAGATTCAATAATCGAAATCTTAAATTCTCAAGGAGAAATAATTGGTTCAAGTAATATATTTTTTGTTTCACCAACTGTAGAAGCTGATAGTCAAACTGTTTTAGTAAAAGCTTTGCTCAAAAACCCAGAAAATCTTTTTCGTGATGGACAA
This sequence comes from Candidatus Melainabacteria bacterium, assembly GCA_005110395.1. GTDB lineage: Bacteria > Cyanobacteriota > Vampirovibrionia > Caenarcaniphilales > Caenarcanaceae > LMEP-10873. The sequence continues at coordinate 7,977 of DUDU01000139.1, forward strand.
GAAGTAAATAGCCGTATCAAATGGGGTGAGAAAAAGGGTTTATTAATTCCAACATCAGCTGTGTCGAGATTTGGTGGAAATGCCTTTGTATTCTTAGTGCAAACAAAGAAAAATTCAAAAATCAATGAAATTATTTCGCGTTCAGCTAAACAAGTACAGGTTAAGTTAGGCGATATGCAAGATGGACAATATCAAATTTTGAGCGGTCTTAAACCAAGGCGCAAACTAATTACTTCTGGCATTCAAAAACTATCCGATGGAGCTCCGATTAATTTGATTGAAGAAAACAATCCACCAAAATAACAAAACTTAATAAAATTCATTACTCACCTTGCGCAAAAGTTGAGGCCCTCTCCCCCACCCGCTCTCCTAAAGCAAGACGGGAGTAAGAAATGTTTTTGGCTCCTCTCCTTTAGGGGGAAGGTTGGGATGGGGGGCTCTGAACAATCAGGAAATTATTTTTACGTAACGTGAATCATTAAACTTCTCACAAACTTACGATTGAATAATTTGTCAGATTGCGGCTATATGGTCTAAAATCAGCATTCAATCAAATTAACTCTCTGTAATTTAAGTTTTATTCAAATGGTTATTTCTTCTAATGATTTGCGTCCTGGTGTAACTGTAAGAGTTGATCATGACATTTTGTCTGTTGTTGAATCTATGCACGTGAAGCCTGGTAAAGGGGCTGCTTTTGTTCGTACCAAACTCAAAAGCCTAAAAACTGGCAATACAATTGAAAAAACTTTTAGAGCTGGAGAACGCCTTGACGATGCCGTAATTGAAAAGAAGGAAATGCAATATCTTTTCAAAGCAGGTGAGTCATTCACGCTCATGGACAATGAATCCTATGAACAATTTGAAGTAACTTCTGAACAGATTGGCTCAAAATACAAATATTTAAAAGAGCAAATGAATGTTTTGATTATTTATTGTGATGGTCAAATTCTTGGAATCGAAGTACCTAACTTTGTAGAATTAAAAATTACCGAAACTCCACCTGGGGTGAGAGGAGATACTGCAGCTAGCAACAATAAACCGGCTACTCTGGAGACTGGTGCCGTTATATCAGTTCCTTTCTTTGTGAATACTGGTGATACTGTGAGAGTTGATACTCGGAATGACTCATATCTAGATAGGGTGTAATTTAGGAAAAGTTGATTAAAAGAGTTTAAAGGAATATTTTCATGCTGACCTACGAACAAATAATTGAATTAATCGATAAATTAGTTGACACTCCACTATCTGAAATCAGCGTCTCACAAGGTGAATTTTCACTTTCATTGAAAAAAGAAGGCACCGATTTAATCAAAACTCAGCTCATGGGACAAACTGCCATGATGCAAATGCCCCATGTAAATCACTTTAACCAAGCTGGTGAAAACCCTCAACAATATGCCGGCTCAGCTTCACCCGTCAGACAAGAAGGAATTATTGCGAATGCAAAAGATACAGACTTAATAGAAGTTACATCACCTATGGTTGGTACTTTTTATGCAGCCGCTTCTCCTGACTCACCCTTATTTGTCGAATTGGGTAAAGAAGTAAAAGTTGGTGATACTCTCTGCATAATTGAAGCGATGAAAATGATGAATGAATTACCTTGTGAAGTTAATGGTGTAATTGCTGAAATAGCAGTCAAAAATGGACAAACTGTTGAATTTGGGCAAGTACTTTTTAGAGTTAAAGCAGAGTAATCTGGAAGAAAAATTTGATTACTTAATTTCTTTATAAAAATAATTGATTTGAAAAATCGACTAAAAAGTATTACGCTATAGTCCCTGTTTAAATCGGTTCAATTATATGTCTTGGTCATATGCTATTCGTTCATTTATCCCTACTCCGAGGGTAGATCACACTCAATGGAGGGAATCATCCAAGGTACAAGCTGAAAATCTTATTTTTGCTAGTCAGAGAGAAAGCGCTGAACAAGAAGCTAAGACTCAACAAGAAAATAATCGAGAGGCTATTGTTCAAGGGGCAAGACAATTATCCGAGTCTAAAGAAGAATTGAGAGTTGAACAACGCCCGAGAACTAAAGAATCTTCTACCTTTCCTTTGTGGCTTCAAAGAGAAGAAACCATGCAAAACATATTGCGCTGGGCTAAGGCTTTAGATCCAACTGAACAAATAAAGAAAATCTTAACTAGCAAAGATTTTGAGATTAGTTCTCAAGATTTAGATTGTTTATCGAGAAGAGCAACTCCAAGTGAAGTAGTTGAATTAATACTAAACCTTTTTCCAACTGACAAATACCAAGCTTTACTGAAATTATTTTCTAATAGAAAAGCTAATTCTTACTTAGAGAATTTAGTTGAAAAATTGGAAAATTTGGGATATTCAGATCCAGCCTTAACTCTCAAAGATGATTATGCAAGAGCCTCATGTTTAGGTGAAGAAGAATTAGCCGCTTGGTGTGGAGTTCCTCAACACAATTAATTCAAATATTGAAAATACAATTATTAGAGTAAGCCTTTGGTTGAAATTGCCGCACCAGTTTTTTGTCTTGGGTCTATTTCACAGGCTTTTCTCAAAGCTAATGCAACTGCTTTAAAGCTGGCTTCAATTATGTGATGAGCATTTCCACCTCGAACTTGGTTAATATGCAAGTTCAACCCACAGTTATTCACAAAAGCTCTCCAGAACTCTAAAGGCAAACTAGTATCAAATTTACCAATCCATTCTCTACCTGGATTTAAATTGTAAAAAAGAAAAGGCCTTGTCGTCAGGTCAATGTCAGCTTCTATAAGTGTTTCATCCATTGGTACCCGCCCAGAGGCATAACGTACTATTTGTTTACGATCACCAAGTGCTTCTTTGAAAGCTAAGCCAAGAACAATACCGGTATCTTCAATAATGTGGTGATCATCAATATGATTATCTCCTTCGGCTTTAATGCTAAGCTGAAACAATCCATGACGAGAAAGCTGTTCAAGCATATGATCAAAAAATGGCGATCCTGTTTGAATAAAACTTTCATTGTAATCATCTAAATTCAGGCTGATTTCAATATTTGTTTCTTTGGTTTTTCTCTTTTGAACGGATTGCCTTTGATTCATGATTTAGAATATAACTTAAATATTTTTGTATAAATTTGAATTTGTAAAACTTCAGTCTTTAATATATCTCTTTATGCTCGATTGCAAAGAAAAAATTTTGACACCTGATAAGCGTTTTGTAAATATTATGCCCGTTAAATCCACGCAGGAAGCTCTCAGAAAAGATTTATATTCTAATCCACTCAAAGAAATTGTTTCTGTCCAATGTAATAGAAGTGCAAAATGTGAGCACAATCATAAATATGATCAGTTGGGTATGTTTGGTTCGGCAATATGCGGACTTCACTGCGCAATTACGCCATTAATCATAAGCCTTTTATTGTCCATGAAAGCTCACAGTTCGCTTTTCCAAGGCTGGGAATCGCTTAATTGGGTTTTCTTTTTGCTCGCACCGATTTTTGGTTTTCTTGGACTCAAAAGCGCCTACAAAAAACATTTATCTAAGATTCCATTTTTTGCTTTTTCGACAGGATTAGTTATTCTTTCGATTGGATTGTTTTTTCCAATGAGTAATCATAATCTTGAGCATTTGCTTTCATCTTGTGGCGGATTTATAATGGCTGGCGCTCACCTAATCAATCTAAAACTTTCACAGAGTTGATTTGTCTTTGTTTATCAATTTTATAAATCTTTTTCAAGAATACCAGCAATCTTCATGAAGAATCTTTGTATTCCAGGTTTCAGAGATTGATTAGAGTGAATAGGGAGGCTGATTTTTTGAATGACTCCTACTTTTTCAAAAATGTGATGACTTCCATTTATGCGTATGCAATTCCAACCTTTTTTCTGGAGAAGTTTAGCAAAGTCTTTTCCAGATAAAGATTTCATAGAGCAATTTCAAGTATTTGGTCATTGGATTGTAATTTCATTTGTGAGTCAGATGTTTGTAGCCACCCCTCAATTGCTTCTTTTAAATTTTGTCTAAGTTCATCAATGGTGTCTGCCTGTGATGCACAACCAGGAAGAGCTGGAACCTCGGCCCAATAGCCAATTTCTTCTTTGTGGATAATTGCCTTAAATTTCATTGATTTTGTAATGAAGTTGAATAGATTTATAGATAAGATAATTACATTATACCCAGCGCAATCCGAACAGGAATTTCAACCACCCCCAATCCCTTGAAGGTGGCTCTAAATCTTGATTAAAACTTAATCTGAACA
>DUDU01000140.1 GCA_005110395.1 Candidatus Melainabacteria bacterium
AACTTCAGATAGAGAATAATAAATTTTATTTGGACGTGAAGACTTATCAGAAGTGAAATTACGAGAATTCCATTTAGAAATAGTTTTTTGATTTACTTGATACTTGGATGCTAATTGTTTTTGAGAGAGTTCAGAAGATTGAATGTCAGAGCGAATATGAATATTAGTTTTTGCATTGTTGTGATAATTTTGCATATGAGTGGATTGGGTTAGGGTTAACATCTAACTTATTCCACTCAAACACCTAGTCTTTACTCTCCAATAAGTTCTGGAGAAACTTTCTTTTTATCCACAACGTTGTGAAACTCTACAGCTTGGGAAGATAAAACCCCATTTGAAGCTATTAAAAAACAATATGGTTTTTCTGAGTCGGATGTAATCGCGCTTATGCGAAGAGAGATGAAACGCACAAGCTTTAAAATGTGGAGAAAGAGAGTAAATAGTAAAAGTGTTAGCCAAAAGCACGGGAAGAAGAAAGAGTTTGATTTAACCCAGTCCCAATAACTTATCCAATTATCGTTTTACTTTATTAGCTTGTTTAATCGTCCGCATCTGAACGATGAGTGATCCAACTCAATCCCCGAACAAACAACTCTGCTAAGGTGTGAGTTTAGTTCTTTGCAGTTGACTTAGCACAGCCCAAAACAATTAGCGTTCCTTCAAACAGCATTCAGCAATTATAAATATCCTTCTTTTGTTGAACAATTATTATTGCTTGTGAGTATTTTCTTTCGCTTATTAATATTGCTGGGTCAAGTGTATCTGTCGAACAAAAGGGATTAAAAATTAAAGTACAGAGTAATAAGGAAATAATTATTAATAACTTCATTTTTGGATTACTTTATGTGTGCTTCTGTTTTAGCGATTTATGGATGTAATTGCCTCAGCCTCTCTTTGTGGTTTAGTTGGTGATTGGGGAAGCTTAGATTAGCCTCTACTCTTTCGTCAGTACAAGCGATGTTGTTTAGTAATAGAATTGTGATATATTCGGATAAAATTGGGTCGTATGCAATTAAAAAGATAGACAGATAATCAATGGGTTCATTTATATACTTAGGAATTGGAGAATTAGAACTTGATTGGGGTAAGAACTTTATTTTCAATGACTATTCAAAATTATTTCTAAAAACAGACAAAAAGAATATTTCCTATTATTATGCAGAGGATGAAGTAATTGTACAACCAGGTTACTCAATTTCCTTGAGGCGTGTCAAAAACAGACTTGAATTATTAGGTTACTCCTTACAAAAAATAAACAGCCATTTTCAAAACCATAATGACAATTACTCAGATTATATAGAACAGCCCTATATAAGTTTTGAAACGATACTTGCAATCTTTTCAAAAATCAATATTAAAAACTATAAAAACAAAAAAGAAGACAGAGATTATGATTTAGGAGAATATTTCATTGACAATATTTTCCTAAACGATACATTCAAAGATTTGAGAGATCATCTTGGTATCAAAAACAAAGATATTGGCACATATTTTGAAAATCTTGACCCTCTTATTACTCTTCGACTTCTTATCGAAAATCCGAACAATTTAGAAATGAATTTAGAGTGGAGAACTCAAGATGTTATTGACGGCGGTTGGACAAATGAAAAAGAAATCTTTGTAGGAGTGGAAGAAGCGGATAAATTTCTGATAGTAACTGAAGGTAGCTCTGACTCTTTTATAATAAAAAAATCTTTGGAGCTGCTAAAGCCTGACATTCTAGACTTTTTCACCTTCATTGATATGGAAGAGAATTATCCTTTCACTGGTACAGGAAATTTATTTAGGTTTTGTCAAGGTTTGGCAAGTATAAGAATTCAGAATAAAACGCTTGTTATTTTTGACAATGATTTAGAAGGTGTTGACAAATTCAACAAGACAAAAAACCTTAATTTACCAAATCAAATGAAAATTATGAAACTTCCGGAACTTGATGAATTTACTTATTTTTTAACTGTTGGACCAACAGGAGAAACTTATGAAAACATAAATGGTAAGGCTGTTGCAATCGAATGTTTTTTAGATTTCACTAAATTTAACCCCAAAATTAGGTGGACAAATTACAGTAAAGATTATGATGCTTATCAAGGTTCGCTAGAAAATAAAGATGCATATGTAAGAAATTTTAAAAACGTAAGACAAACCGCCGACAATTACAATTTTATAAAATTAACTAAATTACTCGATGAAATATATACAAACTGCATATAAACAGTACATTTACAATTAGTGGGTCTTTAGCAGATTCTGATATGAAGGATCTCTCAGTTGAAAATCATAAGCTGTTCCAGTTTGTTTGTATGCTTTTGAAACAAGTTCATTCACAAAAATAGGTAGGTAATTTTTTAGCTGAGGCAATTGTTTAATCTCGAAAAGGGTCAACTCAAAGTTTTTTGTTGAACTAAAAAGCGTGTTCATAATGTACTCAAAATTACCAAATCAAATGGTTTAAGGGTAAAGAGCACAAAGACAATAAAGCTTTTGAGTTCCATTCAAAACACAATCAAAATCATATCTATGCAATAACTAATAGATAGTACCCACTAATGACAGTATTCGTGGGAAAGACGAGAAATCAATAAATAAAAATGAAATATCCTATTGAAGATACACATACTCTCTCAGTGGAGGAGGTTTTGCATTCTTTCGAAACGGATTCAGTGACGGGAATCAGCCAGCCAGAAGCGGAAAAACGCAATAAAGAATTCGGCCTCAATGTTTACCAAGCTCAAAAACAAAAAAGTATTTGGTTGATGTTGCTTATGCAATTCAAAAGTCCAATAGTTTATTTATTGGTGTTTGCAGTGGTCGTTACGCTTTACTTCCAAAATTTTATTGAGGCTATTGCCATCATGGTGGTTATTTTGGTTAATGCCCTGATTGGTTTTTTAATGGAGTTGCAGGCCAGAAGCTCAATGAATGCTCTAAAAGAAATGGATGTGATACTTTCCAGAGTTATTCGTGATGGAAAAACCCAAGAAATTCCCTCTGAGAAGATTGCTCCTGGAGATTTAGTGTTTTTGGAAGCAGGTGATGTGATTCCCGGAGATGCACGTCTAATTGAATCAAATCAGTTGCAGTGTGATGAATCTTCGCTTACTGGTGAGTCGCTTCCCACTGAAAAAAATACCGAAAAGCTTGCAAAAGATACTGTACTTGGAGACCGAATTAATATGGTTTTCAAAGGCAGCTCTGTGATGAATGGAAATGGAAAAGCCGTGATTACAGGTATTGCTCAAAACACACAATTGGGTACTATCACTTCTTTGGTAGAGGGTTCCGAAGAAAAAGATACACCGCTCGATAAAAAGATTAGTGAATTAAGTAAAAAGCTTATATGGATAACATTGATTATGACATCCATCTTTGCTATTACTGGATTGATTCAGGGAAAGAATTGGGTATTAATTTTAGAAACTTCTATCGCTTTGGCAGTCGCTGCATTCCCCGAAGGGTTACCAATTGTGGCTACTGTGGCATTGTCATATGGAATGCTTTTAATGGCTAAACGAAATGCCATTGTTAAAAAATTATCGGCGGTAGAAACGCTCGGAAGTACTAATGTGATTCTGACAGACAAAACTGGTACTTTAACTGAAAATACTATTTATGTGGATAGTCTCTCTTTTCCAGAAGAAATCTTAAAAGTGAGTATTGAAAATAATGTACTTAAATTTGATAAAGAAAAACTTGAAAAAAGTGAAGAAGGTTTTCAGAAATTAAGATTGATAGGTGCACTCTGCAATTATGCTTCGTCAAAAAAAGACCAAGATAATACTAATAAGCTATTAGGTGACCCAATCGAGATTGCACTTGTTCATTTAGCAAATGCTTCTGGTATGTCTGCCGAAGAATTAAAAGTACAGTATGAAAGAATTGCCGAGTTACCTTTTAGTTCTGATACCAAAATAATGGGTACTATGCACAAAAGTTCAATCGGTTGCTTTGTGGCTGCAAAAGGTTCTGTGGAGCATTTGTTGGAAAAATCTAACAGAATACAATTGGGTACTAATATCAAAGATTTGAGTGAAGAAGAAAGGAAAACCATTTTAGCGGATTCCGAAAAAATGTCTGCTGATGGTCTGCGAGTATTAGCATTCGCTTATCGTGAGGAAGCTACACTCAATCAAAATGATGATTACTTGAATGAATTAGTATATGTTGGAATGATTGGTTTTTTAGATCCACCCAGATTGGATATTAAAGAAGCGATTCTTTCTTGCAGAAATGCGGGTATCAAGATTGTAATGATTACTGGTGATCATCCATTAACAGCTCTCAATATTGCTAAGAAAGTATCTTTGGT
>DUDU01000141.1 GCA_005110395.1 Candidatus Melainabacteria bacterium
TTTGAGCTCAGTTTGGTTTTGATTTGGGGTTTTGTCAGAGCCTGAAACCTGAACTCCTTCTCTGAGACAAATGCCAGCTAAAGGAGTCATGCCAGCACCACCGATTCCAAGAAAGTGAATTCGTTGCGGAAGGCTCAATTTATTTTCTTGGTTGAAAGCCGCAGATGATTTCAAAAGTCTAATTGAATTTTCTGCAATTTCTTTTTCCTGAGCCTTCAAATCACAAAACTCCCAATATGAAAATTAAGACTAAAACAATAAACTAATTTTGTTTATGCAGCTTTTGCAATTATTGCTCTAACTTTGCGAATTGCTTGGCTTTTTAGCCTGGAAGCTTTATTTACATGCATCACAGAAACTGGAACTCTGTCTAATTCTTTGTAAATTTTATTGAGATGTAAATTCAATTCTTTCTCGTCTGAGAGGGTCTCAATTTTCTTTATAAGTGTTTTAATAGAAGAGCGCTTTGAGACATTGCTTTTTCTATTGCGTGCATTTGTGAGAATATCTTTTTTCGAAGATTTAATATTTGCCATTTTCTCTTATTTATTTGGAGGTATTAAGAATTTTCTTAAATTTGGGGATTTATTTCTTTGCTTATGCAGCCTCTATTTGTACAGCTCTTTTCCCGAAAAGTCAAGCCAAAAAGGAATTTAACACCCTGAAATGAACTCTTCAATTAATCAAATAAAGTTTAGAAATATGATGCTGAGAGACTTAGAGCAAGTTTGCGAAATTGAAAAAAGTATTTATGGTGAAAATTGTTGGTCTAGAAGCTCCTTTGTCAATGAATTAAATAATACTTCCTCTGTTCTCTGGGTTTTAGAAGATAGAATCACCGATCAGATTATTGGCTATGCGGTTCTTTGGATAGTTGATTTGGATGGGCATATTTCCAATTTTGCGATCACAAAAAATCGGCAAGCTCAAAAGCTGGGTGAACAGATGCTTATTTACTTAATTGCTAAAACAATTGAATGGAATCTCCAAAAGCTCACACTCGAAGTCAGAGTCAGTAATTTGAAAGCGCAGAAGCTTTATCAGAAATATGGTTTTTTGATTGAAGGTCGAAGACCCAAATATTATGTTGATAATCAAGAAGATGCATTAATTATGTGGACTCCTAATATTCTTGATTCAAATTACAAAAACTTCTTTGAGACTCAATCACAGTTGCTTATCTCAAGTTTAACCAAGTCGCAAAACCCATAAAGAGAAAAAGATATATTCCCTTAACGCATAAGTTAGATTAGCTTTGTTCTTACATTGCCACTGGCTTTTATTTTTCCATTTTTGACACCATATTCAATCCGAGAAGCTCTAATTTGAGTTCCTTTCTGAGTTGCGACTGGTGAGCCTGTAAACACAGCCAGAGTTGGATCTCCATTCCCGTCGAGAAATACATCCATTCGAGCTGATTGACAGACAGTATCTCCCGATTTCACCCAAGCTCCATTAAACAAAATGATTTTTTGCGGTTTGGCTTCTTTCCCTTTCCCAGAATATTCAATATTCATTTGCCCACCTTTAATGAGTAAACTGTCTGAAACACGTGATTCAGCAACTTGATATAAAGTTACATTGTCCATTGCCTGAGAAACAATTGCTTTGTTTGCTAGGACTTTCTTTGCGCCATCTTCAGATAAATGAATTTGAACATTTCCAAGTGCTTCAAATGGAGATCCTTTTTGCATAGTAAATTTATCGGAAATTATTTTAGAATTTTTCTCTAGCATTACAATTTCAGCAGGGCCTTCTAAAATAGTTAAGCCAGTTTTTCTATTGCTGGTAGCTTTAGGAGAAGTAATTTCCATCTTTGGATTATCTTCATCATCAAATATAAAAGCCTGAATATCATAAGAAACCACTTGATCTAAATCAGCATTACCGACGCTTCGTTTAGATTTTATTTTCCAGCCTCGATGAGAATCTTTGTCTATTTCTGAAAATTCAATTGTGTTAGCTTTGGGTACAAATGTAGATTTTTCGACATTTTTCTCGAAATCACTAACTAGTTTGGCTGATTGCAAATAGCTATTACCGATGAATAGAATTGCAACAACTGCCAAAGAGATTAAGCCGTATTTTTGAAATTTATTTTCCAATTGATAAAAAGCAAATATATGAAAAGAAGGGATGCAAATATAGAACGAATATTAAATACAAAAAGCATTAATACGATTTTTCTATAGCAATTTCAATAATACAAATAGTATATGAGCTAAATCAGATATGTGACTCCAGACTTTACTTTTTGTTAATACTTTTCAACATCTTGAGAAATCTAAACCTAATTTGCCTTTCATTAAAAGATTTTTCTAAGAATTAATGACGCCAAAAATCTGAAGGAAATAAACCTAAACTAAGATTTGTACATTTTCCTCTAACAGACTTTCTGATTCTGTAGTTTCGGAATTTGTCTTTTCTTCAGATGGGTTCAAAGAATTGTTACTTTCCATCAAGCTAAATTGGTTTTCCTTTTCTTGACTTTCTGAATTCTTTATATTGGTTAATTCAATGTGCTCTGGGTTTGTATTTTCTGCATGATTCATCTCCGAGCCATCTATACCAAGCAATTTATCTTGAAGTCCATCTAAGTCTAATTCTTTTTGATTTTCTTCAATCTCGCTAGCTTTGAGAATTTGCATGAGCTTCTTCTTCATATCGCTTCCTTCTTCAGAAAAGCGGAAATATTTTTTGAATTCTTTAGTAGTTGAAACCGTATAAGTGGAACCAATTGGCTCTTTAATAATCCAATGAGCTTCAGCTAAGTCTCTAATATGATCATAGGCTCCAGAACCACGAAGATGAATAATGGTAGTTTGCTTAATAGGTTCTCTCAGGGCTATTAAGGCCAAAGTTCTCAGGGCACCCATTTTTAAATTAATTGGTAAAAATTTCTGAGCTAAGCTGGCATATTCGTCTTTGGGCTCAAGGACATAACCACTTTCACGAAAGCTCACTTGTAAGCCGCCATCTTTAAGTTCATATTCACGAATAAGATCCATTATGGCTTTTTTGGCTTCAGCCGGATTCACATCTAAGGTATCAGCAATACTAGATAAAGCAATTGGCTTGTTTTTCCAAAAGAGAATTACTTCGATTTCCTGTTTTAATCCCACTTTTTGTTTTACCTAATGAAGAATTTAAAAATTTGTTAGTGCTGAGAATTCACTCAGTTTGCGACTGATTACGATGAACTATTGTGAAAGCTTATCAAATATCAAAGTTAATATCAAAAGAAGGTTATTAAGGTTACTTTGGACTAATTGAGGGAATTGAGTACTTTCCACTTTATTTAATAGATTTAGATTCATAGAAAAGATTAAAATATTTACAAATTGTTTTCTAGGTTTTTACATGGCCAAGAAATTCTATAAAAAATATTTTTCTCATTAGGTATAATTTTCAATCTTTTATGATTTGGATTAATAGCGGTTGCTTTTTTGGTTTTTTATCGGTCTTGCTTGGTGCTTTTGGCGCTCATTTTCTAAAGACTAGGCTATCTGAGTATTCATTAGGAATTTTTCAAATTGGAACCCAATATCAGATTTATCACGCACTTTCGCTAATTTCACTTGGGATTGTATGTTTATTCAATCAAACAAATTCTCAAACATTTTTCTCAACTCAACTTCTCAATTCAGCGGGATATTGTTTTGTTGGTGGAATTATTATTTTTTCAGGAAGCTTATATGCTCTATCTTTGTTAGGACATAAATGGTTGGGTGCCATAACACCGATTGGAGGTTTAATATTTTTAGCAGGATGGATTTTATTCTTTTTTAGTGGTTTTTTAGGAAAGAGAATCTAAATATTGCCGAAAAGAATCTGGGAGAAAAAATATGTTCCAATCAACTAACTCTATAAATATAAAAAAAATAAATTCCAGAGAAAAAAAAGGATCTTTGAAGCGTAATAAACAAAGTCAAAAATGTACCTTGCTATTACTTGCATTTTTGTTTTTATTTTCATTGGGAGCGAATTCCGAGAGCAAAGCAGGAGTTACTTATATAAGACCAGAAAAAGGTGGCGGTAGTGCCCAAACAAAATTCATCGTTCCATTTCCTTATGAATTCACTCTCAAGATACTTGCAAGTGATAAATTTCTTATTCAAATCATACCTGGAATGCAAAAATGGGAAGTAATAAAAAATGCTCCTCCAAAGCAAATCGCCAAATGTACTATGTCTATGTCTAAACTTATACCTCCCTCTAAATATATTGTTGAAGTGAATTCTATTTCTACCAATGAAATTAGATTCAAAAGAATAAGTGGTGATTTGGAAGATTTAGAAGGTATTTGGAGAGTTGACAAAGGAGATAAAGAAGGTACTAGCCTTATTACCTACCAATATAAAATCAAAACAGGATTTAATTATTTCCCAAGAAGTATTATGGATAATGAGATAAGAAAACACTTAAGAGATACTGAAAGTAGAGTGAATAATAAACTCAAACAAATTTACAAAACCTTGAATTAATCTCACATTCTTTTTAACTAACCCGCCAGTTTTATTTATCCAAAATAGAAATGAGAGGAGAATTGACTCAGATGAAGCAAGAAAACAAAATCCCTCAAAAGGTAATTTTAAAGTCGATAGTAAAATCACTAGCGTCTAATAGAATGACATTGATCCGAATGAATACCAAACTGCGATCGAGATTTGGCACTTCTTCCCTTCTTGACTCCTCCTTTCAAGGAGGCTGGGAGGTAATTAAGGTTAGGTTTTGATTGCAAGTTAGTATTAGACATAGAATACACCTAAGCTATAAAGCCTCATTAAAAATATGAAGCCAAACCAGATAATAAAACAAATTATTCAAAAATTAATTTCAAAAAGCTGACATCAATCTGCTTATTCTCTTTGTGCGGAAGTCTAGTTAGTGTGAATAGAACAGATTCCTTATATGCCATATTTGACAAATCTAATCCATTGCATCAACTCATTCGTGTTTAACAAGTTCAATTTTTTCAGTTGCTCTGAAGTAGATGAAGATCGCCAATCTATACCCTTTGGTTGATGAGATAAAGTATTCCAATATGCCTTCTTTTCTTCGGAAGATAAAGTTTGCAAATATTCTAACTTCTCTCTCAAGGATAAACCTTGCCAATATTCTTCTTTATCTTGGTTAGGTACAGATTGCCAATATTCTTTCTTTTCTTCAGGGGTTAAGGATTTCCAATACTCTTTTTTGATTTCAGAAGGGGAAGATTGCCAATAAGCTCTCTTTTGTTCAGGAGGCAAAGATTGCAAATACTCTAACTTCTCTTCCAAAGACGAACCTTGCCAATATTCTTCTTTATCTTGGTTAGTTAAGGATTGCCAATATTCTTTCTTTTCTTCAGGAGTTAAGGATTTCCAATACTCTTTTTTGATTTCAGAAGGCGAAGATTGCCAATAGGCTCTCTTTTGTTCAGGAGGCAAAGATTGCCAGTTCTTTAGTTTTTCTTGAGAAGATAAAGGTTTATTTAGGAAAACTGGTGAACCTTGAAGAAGCCTAATACTCAAGCTTTGCCTATTTTTTGTCCTTAGAGAAACTGCCTGTAAGGCCTCTTGTTCTGCAGCAGTGGATACAGACACTTCTAAGGTATAAGGAATCATTGCATCATATATTTCTTGAGTTTCTTTATCTATAACAGCTCTAAACACCCTACCAGCTTGGAGAATTAATGGAGTATTAGAAGTAGGTTGAGGAATTACTTGACTTTTCCCATTTTGCCAAATAACTATAAAACCTTTGTTCTCTGGATGAAAATAAAAGTAGGTAGAACTACCATATATTCTATTGAATATAGCCTTATGTGCAACTGGTGTTTTCTTCTGCAATTCTTTTATTGAGCCTGCAATCGGTGATCTTTTCTGTGCACTTTGTATTAGGTCTAGAAGATTTTGATAATTCTTTACTTTTTCAGAACCCTTATCTGTATCCAAAGTAGAATTATCTAAATGATAATAGTATTTAGTTATTAATTCAGTAGGAACTCCACTAAAGTCAGTATTAGTACTACCTGGCATAAAAGGTAATAAAACTATCATTGAAGATTCATTAGGGTTCAATCCATGAAGAATAGCACCACCTGTTGGAGTCAAGATTTTGTTTTTTGTGACTTGGTCAGTGTGCCCTATCTCTGTATTAGGTTGAATAGTGTGATTGCCAATTAATGTTGCTTGAAGATATTTAGTAGAACCAAGGAACTTTGGAAATTGTTGAGAAGAGTCGCCTTTTTGTAGAGTTTCTTCTTTTGTTTCTATTCCATCTAGTCTTATACTTTTGCCATCATTTATTATTTTCATTTCAGCATCATCGAGTCTTAGTACCATAGGGAAGCCTACTGCTTCAAGTGTTCTGATAGACCCAGTTCTTGATGCTGGATTTAAAATATTTTGAGCGTCTCTAGAAACTAATTCTCCTCTTGTATTGGTGACATGTGTGAGCGGTAAATAGTCACCATCTGTTTGCACTAAATAAAAATCCCCATTTTTTTGTCTCAATAAAGCGAATAGAGGATTGCCATTTCTTGAGGGTGCTTGTATGCCCTCGATTTGAAGTGCAATATTAGTTATATTGGGGATTTTTAAATTGGCATCAGTAAATTTCTTCTTTAATTGAGTATAGATAAGAGTCTGTGTTTTGAAGTAGTGGATTATGTCTATCAACAAGGTTTGATGCTTCCTGTCCTGCTCGATCAGTCCAAAAAATAGTTACACCAATAGCTGACTTAGTGATTTCGTCCCAAGTTCTTTGTTTTTTAGTAGTGTTTTGTGCTTGGAGAGAACGTATATGCAAATAGGCAGTGCCTAGCCCTTAAGGAGTCTTCCCTACTCTAATATTCATATTGATAAATGTTGCAATTTCTCTAAAGTTGAATCAAGCAGGAAATGATACAAGAACAATAATGAGAAACAAAGCATTTTTAAATTAAGATTATTTTTGATATGTTATGCCTTTAGAAGATCAATTGCCCAGAGCAGAGAAGCAATTAAAGGATTTTACCTGTTATCCTCTAATTTCAACCAAGAAAGAATTAATTGTTACTTAATGTTTGAATTCAACTTAGCCTAAATACATTCTTGATCTCAGGAAGTTAACGCAACACACCAAAACAAAGAACGTCAAAGTAAAAGAGGTGATAGCTCATTATGCTATTCAATCATTCTGCGTTCAATTATCCAACCCTTTTTCGGATCAATGTCAAGTATGCTTATTCCACTAAGTTTCAATTAACATTTTGCAGAAATTCAAATAAAAACAAATCAATTGTCAACCTTATAAAAACAATTTATTTAAGTTTTCAAGATCATAACTTTCTACCTGAAAAATATTCCAATATTCACAAATTGGCCATGGCTTGAAGCATTTCCCGCATATTTCTTTCCATCTTGGAGGCAATGGTTTGAACTGTATCTTTTTTATTAGATTTATATTCTTCATATTTTTGCTTAGTATTAATTACCTCTCCCAGTTTGACTTTTGCAATACGAGGTAATTTCAATTTCACTTCACCAAATACTTCTTTTTCCATACGTTGCAATACTTCAATAAACCTTTCAGGACTTTTCTTTTCAGCAACATAACCATCACGTATAACCGAGAAATTAGCTAAGAAATTTAAATCATTATAAAAACCCTTCAGAGTAAGCTTTGTTTGAGCTAATACGTTTTTCTCATATTCAGATAAATGATCTTCTTCTTGATAAGTAAGACCAAGCTTATCTACTTTATTGCGGATGACATGAATTCTAGATGTGATTGATTGATCTAACTTAATTGGTATACCTAAAAATTTCTCCATTTTTTCAAATAAAGTTGTTTTGATTCTTTGAATACGTTCTGTAAGTGAATTAGACAAATCATCTTTGCTGGGAATAATTTCTAGTCTGTTTTCTTGAATGCTGAGTATTTTTTCTCCAACTATTCTCAGACGAAGGTAGAGATCTAATGAAGAGTTATTAACATTTAAGGCTGATTCTAATCTCAACAAAGCTTTTTTTATGGCTTGTTCATGATTTCCTTCAAAGAAATACTTTATGGCAAATGGCAAAATATTAATGCCTTCATCTGGCTGAGAAACTGATATTTGATTTGTACTTAATTTGAGAATATCTTCTTGCGCCCAGAAAGCGAGTTGAATTACTCCAGGCTCAAAAGGGTGAAGAGTATCATTTTCATAAGTTACTTCCCCTTCAATAAAGATTACTAATGGGTTTTCTCCTCTAGTCAGCATTTCACGACTCATTTTAAATGAATCACGATCTATTCCTCCACGAATAATTGAATATCCACCAACCAATTGAAATATTTTTCCTCTTAGTCCACCGTCTAAATCAAATACTTCACGAGCAGCAACAGCATTAAAATTTCGATTTAGCCTTTTAGACAATTCAAGCAAAACATATGGATCATTGTCGGTTGGATGATTTGGTAATATCAAAAGCCGCTTAGAGGTTAATTCTTTTAGTTTGCAATAATCGTCCTCAGAAATATCAACCTTGAGACCACCTAGATCTTTTTGAAAAAGAAAAGGCAAAGCTAATCTGAAAAGCTTGATAAAAAACTGATTAGTCTCAGGGCCCAGAAAGGGTAATTTAGATGGCATAGTCAAGAGATTTGTAAAATGTTAAGAATACTTAGTTTATCAATATCTCACCTTATCAATATCTCAATCAAGGAAAAATCATGGATACATTTCTCTTGCAAAATTCTAATTAGCTTAATTTATTTTCGATCGAGAAATTCTCAACTCAACATATTCTATAAACAGCTTTGATTATTCAATTAACTTTCTAAATATTTTT
>DUDU01000142.1 GCA_005110395.1 Candidatus Melainabacteria bacterium
TTGCTGAGATAGTTCCTGAGACAAGCTCAGGATGACAAGATTAAGTTTTCTTTGTCATTCCGAACTTGTTTCGGAAACTAAATACAATCATGCGACTTGCGTAAGGTGAGTTACTGATTCTTAAACGATTCTTTTTAGTTTGTGACTCTTTTTTACTAAAACCATCAAAGGATTCGTAAAATAGTGCCATTCTGAGCTGAACATACAAAGAAGAAGCTTTATGCAAGAAATATTAGCAATCCAAGTTTTAAATAAACCAATCATAAAGGCTCAAAGCCAAAGAGCTAATTAAAATGACTGATATCTGGAATATCGATAAAGTAAATGAATTTCGCGGGTTAGCAACTCTTGAACTCGACGATCCAGAGAGGGATTTCAACAAAGTCGAATGTTCGGATTTTATGACAGCCTTCAATAAGTATCTTGCTTATTGCCTAGAGAAAGAAGCGACCATAGAATGTCCTCGGTTTATTTTCCCTGCTTTTTCTTCAAATTCTTATTTTAGTTTCAAGCACACCCTCCAATCTGTAATCGACTCAAACATCAATAGAGCCTTATCAAAAAAATATCAAAGTAATCGGTTTGTTTCCCGTTTCATGCAAAGTCAACGAGAAAGACTAGTGCTAACTTTGGAGGTGAATTTTAAAGGTGCACAGTTTAACGGAAACGTTGATTTTGAGTGTATAGAATTTTGCAGGGAAGCAAATTTTTCTCAAGTTAAGTTTGCTCATTCAGTAAGTTTCTGTGATTCAATTTTTAACAAGGACGTTAGTTTTTCTGGCTCTGAATTTTATCTCAGTAAGTGGCCAGGTGAATCAACCAGTAACCAGCTAGATTTTAAATGTATTGAGGTTAAGGGAACAGCATACTTTTTTGGTTTAACCTTTGGAAACAAGGATCAAGAAGTAAGTAATTGTGATTTTAGTTTCTCTACCTTTCATGGCACAGCATATTTCGTTGGCATTCAATCACCAAGTACTCAACTACAATTTTCTGGAGCAGAATTTAAATCTCATTTCTTTCTCAATGGGGGATGTGATCTGGAAAGCAGAAAACCCGTTTTAGCGAAATGGAGAGGTGCTGACTTTTTAGGAGCAAAATTTTACGGAGGTTTTTCGAGTCACTCTGTCGAATTTCAAAATGGACTTAGCTTTGCTCATGCGGAGTTCTACGATCGGTTCACGCTCAAAGATACGCACATCAATTGCCCAGTTGATTTTTCGAGATCACATTTTCATAAGAAGAGCGATTTCATTAACCTAAAAGCAGAAAGTCCTGATGCAAAAATTAAGTTGGATGCTATTGAAGTCAAAGAGAGAATGTTGTTACAAAGTATTTCGAAAGAAAGCCCCAAATTCATATTCTCGAATAACAACTTTGAGAGCAGAATAATATTTTTAAATGACTGTGATATCTCAACAATAGGGGTTGAAGGTGGTAATTGGTATGGTTTTGTTTTTGATAATTGCAAGTGGATTGTTGAGAATAATCAAAAGTTGTGGGACTGTTTCCTCAAGTTCTTCAAAAAACTAGCTTCTCTAAGTGTATTTTTTGCTGAAATTCCCAAGAAGCTATCAGTCAGCTTTAGGAAAGTTCACGATAAAGAGCCCTCTGATGACGTTCAAAAACAAGCGCTCAAAGAACAATATGCCTCACTTAAATTAGCGGCTGAACAAAGTGGTGATAAGCAACTAGCCTCAGAGTTTAATTTTTGGCAATTATATTTTTCAAAAAAATTTCCCAGCGTGAATTGGCTTTACTATTACTTATGTGGCTATGGATTTAGTTATTTGCTACCCCTCTTTTGGATTATTTTCATTACTTCGGTAAGTTATTTGGGGTATCAAAGATTTTATGATTCAACAGCTTCAGCCTATTTATCATGGGGAGCGGTAAGTTTCGGGTTTAATCCTTTTGATGCTTTGAAAGAAACTAAAGTTTGCAAGCTTGGTTGTCAGTCGGCGTATTTATTTGGGATACCATTTTTGTATTTGTTACAGAAAGGGCTTTCATATTTTTTATGGTTTGAGATGGGTAAGGCAATTAGGCATAGAATCAAAATTTAGGTTGCTCTTGTTGCGGTTATACTTTCTTGCAAACTCTAATACTAAGTTGCAATCAGAATCTAACCTTAATTACCTCCCAGCCGCCTTGAAAGGAGGAGTCAAGAAAAGAATAAGCGCTAAATCTCGACCGCAGTTTGGTATGAGACGTTTGATTTATCATAATCAATCTTTAGATCTTTGAAGTGAGAAGTTTGTGAATAATTTTTTTTATCAAATCATCTGGCTTAATATTTTCTAGTGATGCTTTGTAACTCAAATGAATTCGGTGTCTAAGAACATCAAGTGCAATGTCTTGCAAATCTTCGAGTAAAACATAACCCCTTCCCTTGAGAATAGCCATTCCTTTGCAGGCTTGCGTGAGAATAATAGAAGCTCTTGGACTGGCGCCATGCTCAAGCTTGTCCTCTAATTCAGGCAAGCCAAATTCTCTTGGTCTTCTAGTTGCCTGAACGATTTGAACAATTAAACGAATAATTTCTGGTTCAACAAAAACTTGATCTATCAGGCGGCGTAGTTTCATCAAATCTGTAAAGGTGCATATTGGTTCAACTCTCGCTTGCTGAGGAGAAATACAAAAACGCAAAACAATTGACTCTTCTTGATGAATATCTGGGTAATCAACTAAAAGTTTAAAAGTGAAACGATCTAATTGTGCTTCTGGGAGAGGATAAGTGCCTTCGTATTCGAGTGGATTTTGAGTTGCTAATACTGTAAACAAATCACTAAGCTTATGTGTTTCTCCTGCTACGGTAACTTGTTTCTCTTGCATTGCTTCGAGTAGAGCACTTTGTACTTTAGGAGTAGTTCTGTTTATTTCATCAACCAAAACCAAATTAGCAAAAATTGGACCTGGATTAAAACTGAAAGAATGAGTACCTGGATTGTAAATCTGCATTCCTATCAAGTCTGAAGGCATCAAGTCAGGAGTTCCTTGAATACGCTTATAATCAGCTTTGATAACTGAAGCTAAAGTTTTCATTAGCAGGGTTTTTGCAAGGCCAGGTGGGCTTTCAAGAAGACAATGTCCACCAATTAATATGCTTAAAAATATTTTGCGGATTAGCTCTTCTTGCCCAACTATTACCTGTTTGACTTGATATAAAATACGCTCATAAAGCAATGATGCTTCTTCAAAGCGAATATTCGAAACATATTCACCGCTACTAGTATTTATTGTAGATGCTTTCACTATGCTTTATATTTGGCTTGATATAGCTTTAATTTTGCGCTTAGAAAATCTTAAGCGGAGAAATTTAATTCAGTAAATTCAAGAATATCAATATTTTGCAAAAAGCTGATAAAGTAAAGTGCAAAGACTAGTTTCCTCTATTTACTGCAACATCTCTTTACTCCATTTCTGCCACTTTCTATTCCCTCTTAGTCCTTTGATGATTAGGGATTTTGCATGAGTTGA
Organism: Candidatus Melainabacteria bacterium; assembly: GCA_005110395.1. Lineage (GTDB taxonomy): Bacteria > Cyanobacteriota > Vampirovibrionia > Caenarcaniphilales > Caenarcanaceae > LMEP-10873. Next base: position 3,481 of record DUDU01000142.1, read on the forward strand.
AAAATAAAATGAGAAATAAAGGTCTAATGTTCAAAAATAGACCTAGAGTTAGAAAGAAATTAGTGAAATACCTTTAATCAGAGGCTCCTTAAGAGGAGACAACCCAGGGTGCACATTCACCATCTTCTTCAGATGAGAGAAGTAACCTTCACAGGAATTTGTTGTATTCTCGATTTTCAAATGAGGAAACTTCTGACAAGTAAAAAGATAAGGAATGTCTCTTCTAAAGGCATTCATAGCACTTCTTAAACGTCTGTGTTT
>DUDU01000143.1 GCA_005110395.1 Candidatus Melainabacteria bacterium
AAAAAATATCGTCCGAAGATTAAATCTCTCAAACCTCTCTTTGAATCAGCCAAAAAACACCTTTGCTAAATAGTTAATGGGACACTAGTGAAAAAAGTTATTTATCAATGAGACTGGTGATTCTTTGTATATTCCAGCTTATGTTCCTCATCAACCAATTAATTTGGACAATGCTGAGGTGGCTTTTGCGATTGTTTCACGCAATGATCCTAATGAGCAAGAAAATATGGTTTTGTACAATCCAGATTTATAGAAACAACTTATTCGTTTATACATGTGTTTTCATTTCGTTTTTCCTCAATTGATTTTTGAAATTAAGTTTGATGATGTTCTAAATCAAGTTAAAATTTAGACTTTGAAATTCAATTAATCAAGCAAAACTTAAGTAATAATAGAGGAAGTCTCTTTCATGAATCAGACAGCAAATGAAGTTTTTGATGTAGCAATTATTGGAGCTGGGCCAGTTGGTATGGCTGCTGCATTTTATGTTGCAAGTAGAGGACTAAAGCCTGTTTTAATTGATGTCTTGGATTCACTAGGTGGACAATGCAGCACGCTTTATCCTGAAAAAATGATTTACGATATTGCTTCCCAGCCTGGCTGTACTGGGCTTGAACTCATTCAGAAGCTTACTGAACAGCTTAATCAAATTGATCATGAATTAAGGCTGGGTACTTCAATTTCAAAATTAGAAAGAGAAGGCGATATTTGGTCTTTGCATACAACTGAAGATGAAGAAATTAAAACGAAAGTCATTATTATTGCCGTTGGTAAGGGTGCATTTGAGCCAAGAAAATTAGGCAAGCCTGGTGAAGATTTGAAAGGTGTTTTTTATACTGTCAAAAAATTAGATGTATTTGCAAATAAAAAACTTTTGATTGTCGGTGGTGGTGATAGTGCAATGGATTGGTGTTTATCACTCAAAGACAAGGCTGCGAGTTTAACTCAAATACATCGAAGTGATCAATATCGTGCTCACGGAGGTTCTATTAATCAAGTCAAAGAAGCCTCAGAAAAAGGTCAATTAACAATGTCGCCTTTTTGGGAAATAAAGGAAATAAGAGGACTAGAAGGCGAAGTCAGAGAAGTAACTATCTATCACAATAAAACTAAAGAAGAAAAAGTTTTGGCAGTAGATAATGTCATTATCAGTGCTGGCTTTTTGACTAATTTGGGAGAAATTCAAAATTGGGGATTAGAAATTGAAAATCAAAAAATTATTGTCGATCCTTCTAATGGTTTTGCAACTAATTTGCCCAATGTTTTCTCAATTGGAGATATTGCTCACTTTGAAGGGAAAGTCGAATTAATCATAACTGGTTTTGGTGAAGCGGCAACCGCAGCCTATTTCTCGTATAAAGCAATTCATGGGGATATCAAAGGTGCTGCTTGGTGCGCTAAATTGCCAGTAGTTGCTAGTGCAAAATAAGATTTATATTGAGAAAATCAAGTTAGCTAATCCTTAGAGTAAAATTGAGAGCCAAATTAAATCATTTTTCAATAAGATTAATTTACTAATTTGTAAAAATTGAATGTTTGGTTTTGAAATTGAGTGAGTATACAAATTAACGATAAAAATAAATTTTATAGTCCAGCTTTTACCAGTAAAGGCACATCTGGCATCGGGAACTCAAATCTAAAGAAAAAGAATTTTAAAATTGAAGTATTAATATTTTTAGGAATCGTTTTACTTCTATTTGCAGGAGTTTATTTCTTTAGGTATTTGCGTTTTGGTCAGTCAGGTGGGAATTCTTTCTCAAATCCACTTTCTTTTTATTCCATTGATAAGCCAATAGTTATTCTTTTGGCGGGAACAGATCAGGTATATGAAACAGATAAATATGGTTATGCTGTAAAAAGCAAAAAACTCTCTTTCAATGGGAGAACTGACACTATTATTTTGGCAAAATTTGATCCAACTATTAAAAGAATAACTGCTCTAAATATTCCAAGAGATACCCGTATATACTTGAATGGAAAAAGAGCAGAGAAAATAAATGCCATAAATACAATTGGTGGTAATGAATTACTGAAAGATATTTTGCAGGATTTGCTTGATGTACATATTGATCATTATGTGATTGTAAACACAGAGGGCGTTCAGAAAATTATTGATGCTCTTGGAGGGATTGAAGTTGATATACCCAAACGTATGGTTTATCGCGACAGAACTGATGGGCTAAATATAGATTTTCAACCTGGTAACAAAGTTCTTACAGGTAAAGAAGCTGTTGCTTTTCTTCGCTTTAGGCATGATTCACTTGGTGATATTGGACGCATTCAAAGACAGCAGGAATTTTTTAGAGCGGTAAAAGAAAAATTAGCTAATCCGCTCACAATAACCAAGCTTCCACAATTAGCGCAAGATTCCATGAAGGCTATTAGTACTGATTTAACAGTCTCGGAAATAGTTAAATTAGCAAATTTTACAAAAAGTCTTTCCTCCGAGTCGCAAGTATTTGCTACTCTACCGGGTGATTTTTCATCTTCTGCAAACGAAGTAAAAGTAGTTTATGAATCTGTTCCAGTCGAATCAAGCTCTTCAGATGCTTCATTAGATGTAGATACTTCAGGTTCAAATAAAAGTCCAGCCACAGTTGATGGTAGTAATACTGGAACAGAAAGTACAAATACAGTTATTCAAAAAAGAATTATTCATATGGCCCCCTCAGTCAGTTATTGGATTCCAAATGAAGACGAAATTGTCAAAGTAGTTGATCGCCTCTTTGGATATGATTCTGAGTTTATAGATGAATTTGATACTCAAAACAAAAAAGCTCAGTCTAGGAGCAAAATATCCGTAGCGATTGAATCAGCAAGTCCAGACAGTAAAGAAAAGGGTAAATCTTCTTCTCAAAAAAATACAATAAAAATAGTTTCTAAATTACTTCAATCTAAAGGGTATAGAATTGTAGACATTTCTAGTGGAGCTTTTGATGGTAATCATAATTCAGCTATTTATACTCAAAAAGCGCAAATTAAAGATGCTCAAAAAGTACGAAAAGATCTAGGACTTTCTTCTAATGTGAAAGTATTAGGAGGTAGTATTGGCTCACCACTTGCAGATATTACAATTGTAGTTGGCCCTGAAATTGAGAAAGAGTTGAGTCAAAAAGTCGAAGAGAAATCTAAGTAAGTAGTTTGTGTTTGTCAGAAGAGTCATTCTCGATTAATATATTAAAAAACCATTTGAGGATGTTTTATGTCTTTAATCTTTTCATTTGACGTAGGAAAAGCAAGCTTAGGTTATTGCGTTAGGAAAGGTTATGAAATTGAAGAGCTGAAAAGCATTATCATTCCATCTGAACATGCTGATTATGTAGAGCTATTTGGGGGGAGAAAAAGGCAGTTTAGAACTCGTGAAGCACATGAAAAAAGACAGAATTGGCTTCGTGCTTTATGGAATGATTTGGGTTTAGAAGGTTTAGATTCAAAGGATTCTCGTTTAGTAAGTGAATTTAGAAAATCTGAAGATGAAGAAGTTTGCTCAGGGGTTTTGCTCAGGATAAAGCTTTTAGAAGGCAACAAACTGCAGGAATGGCAAATATTTAAAGCCTTATGGTCAGCTATCCAAAAGCGTGGTTATGATGACAAACTGCCTTGGGCTTCTTCAAATTCATCACGAAAAGAGAAAAAAGACGAATTGATAGATGAAGTTGATTCAGGTGAAAAGTCTAAGCCAGAGAACGATGATGATGCTGAAAATAAAAAAGGAATCGAATCCTATGAAAAAGATTTAGTTGAAAACTGTGGAACCGACGAAAAATTTCATTTACCTTGTTATCTAGAGGCTGCAAAGTTATGTCTTTGGAAAAATGGAAGAATCATTAGTCATAAAATTACTTATGAAGCCGAGAAAGTAAGAAAGAGTGCTTTTGTGGCTCCAAGGCACTTAATTGAGAAAGAAATAGAGCAATTACTTATAAAAGCAGCTGAGCAAATACCTTCAATTAAAGAAAAAGAATTTGATTTTGTTTTTTTCCCAAATGAAGAGTCAAAGCGAGAAAATAAAGGAATTCCAGTTAAAGGAAAAGGAATAGATTTTGTTCTTTATGGTCAAGGACAAAAACAATATGCCTCTTACTACAAAGATTCTGAATTTAATCGTAAAAGAGGAACCGAATGGGATACACAGGGATTACTCTCACAAAAAATACCCCGTTTTGATAATCGTATTATTGGGAAATGCTCTCTAATTCCTCGTCTTAATACTTGCAATGCTGATGATATTTTGGCTCAAGAATTTAAATTAATTCAATCAATTAGGAATTTAATTAGGCCTAATAGAGAAGCTCTTCCACATGAGAAATTCATTATGGTTTTTCAAAAACTGAGAAATAAGCTTGTAATTAAAGATGCTCCTCCTAGTATCAATTTTTCTTTGACGGAAATCAATAAAGCACTTAAGGAAGTTGATTTATCTCAGATATCAGAAAAGAATCTCCACTCAAAACAAACTAAAAGTAGTTTCTTTAAAATCAACAATTCAGGTAGATCAAGACTGTCTCGTCCAGCTCTTTCATGTGTTAGTGAGCTTATACTTAGTGGAAAACCAATTAATCGATTTGTTGAGGAAATATGTGAAAAAGGTACCCTAGAACATACTGCTTTTGGTCTTTTGAAAAACAAAGAAGACAAAAGTAAAACAGAAGTTCAAGAGAAAAAATACAAACATTTAATTACAGAAAATAATCCACTGAAGGGTATAACTCAATCTGAATTAGTCAACTTATCATCAAGGCTTGGAGATAGTTGGAGTAATTATTCAATTCAAGACGATCGAGAAGTACAAGACTTGTCGAAACTTTCATTAGATGAACGAAAAAAACTAGTTGAAAAAGAATTAGGAAAAATTTCGAACTATGTTGTTAAAAATAGATTGCAAATTGTAATTAACACTTTGAACGATCTTCTCAAGATTCATGGAGAACCAGATTCAGTGGTGATTGAAATGCCAAGAGGTGAGGATAGTCTAGATGGAAGCCAAAACAACCTAGATTATATAAAAGCACAAAAAGATAGAGAAAAAATCAATAAAATCTATATAGAAGAATTGGCTAAATTAGAAAAATCTCCTAAGTATTTAGAGCGATATAAACTTTGGAAAGAACAGAGGGGAGTTTGTGTTTATACTGGGCAAACTATTCTTGATTCTGAAATTGACTCATCAAAACTAGATGTTGATCATATAATTCCTCGTGCTCAAAATGGTAATAACTCAATCATCAATAAAGTATTAGTTCTTAAAACTGCAAACAATGAAAAACTCGATCGAACACCATATGAATGGTTAAGCAGTAATCCTCAAAAATGGGCTGAATTCAAAGAACAATTTGAAACTGGATTACTCAAACATTTGCCAAAATTCAAAAAGAAACTACTGCTTGTTGATCCATCTTCTGAAGATGGTAAAAAGTTAATTGATAATTTGAATGCTCTTCAAGACACCAGATTTATAGCAAAACTTGGCAAAAAATTAATTGGAATATTCTTAGGATGGAATGAAGGATCTGAAGGTTCAAAACGCAAGCTAGCAGTTGTAAAAGGTTCTGAAACAGCTGAATTTAGACGAGAGTATGATTTAAATAAATTACTTGGTGATGATAAAGAGAAAAATCGAAACAATAATAAACATCATGCCCTAGATGCTTACTGTATGAGCTTTGCCAATGACGAATGGGTTTGGACTAAGTCGGAAAATGGTAAACAAATTAGAAGAAAAGAACATTTGGAAACAAGTGAACATGTGAAGAAAGTAAAAGCTGAGATTAAGAGCTGGATGGAGAAGGTTGTTCCAGTAGATATTATTAAAGGTAATCCCAAAAAAGGCGATCCAAAGAAGAAAAAACCCGATGAAACAATTTATGGCTTGAGGCTAATCAACAAAAAACTATGCATCGTTAGATATAGACCTTTAGCTCCAAGTAAAAATGATAAAGATAAGAAAAATGACAATGCTGAAAAGGAAGAGAAGTTAAAACCAGAAAGAATAGTTGATCCATTTATTCGAGAAGATTTGAAAAATCGTTTTCAATCAAGGAATTTTGACGGGAAAACACAATCTGAATTTTTTCAAAAGTACCTACATCCAAATCCAAAAAGGAAGCAGCAGAATTGTGAGGTTAAAAGAGTTCTTTATATTGAATGTGAAATTAATCAAGAAGATTTAAAAAGACCTTTGATCTCAAATGGTAGGTTTTGCTATCAAAATTTTGTAGATGTCTCAAAAAATCCATCTTATTCAATAGATGATTTGATGAATGAGAAAAGGGAGAAAAGAAAAAACAATATTCAACTTAAGAAAATTAAACAATCAAGGAATTATTTGATTTACAAGGACTTAAATTCAACAAAAGATAATTATGGAATCCGTCATGTAAAAGGATATGAGTCAATCAAAGTAGCAAAGGAAGAACTTGAGGATAAAAAGTTTGAAGTTGTAAATGAGCACTTATTTTCTGGCTGTCTCATAAAAATTCATAAAGACTTTGAAGCCAGTGTGGAAATTAAAAAAGAAAAAACAAAAAACAAAAAAACTAAAAATGAAGACTCTACAGAAGAAATTCAAAATGACACTAAAGAAGCAAAAACAGAAAGAAAAATTATGCCTTCTGGGATATATATTCTGTCGAGTATTGGAGAAGCGACCCCAAGAGTTTCTTTAGAAAGTAATAACGGAGACTCAATGGAATTATTAGGCAGACTCAATAAATTAATGGAGCTTGGTTTTGATCTCCATGAACCTAATGAAAGTAAAAAAGAGGGTAGAAAATTAATATGAAGACTTTAGAGGAAATACAAGAAATACTAAAAAGAGAAAAAGTTTCTCTGTCTGAAAAATACAATATAGCAGAGTTAGGTATTTTCGGTTCTTATGTTCGTGGTGAACAGCAAGAAAATAGTGATTTAGATGTTTTGGTTGAGTACAAAGGCAAAGTAAGTTTTTTTGATATTTTACATTTAGAGGAAGAGCTTAGTCAGCTTTCTGGTATGAAGGTTGATTTAGTTCTTAAATCTGGACTAAAAAAATTTATGGGGCAACAAATTATGAAGGAGGTTGAATTTTTATGAATCTTGGAAAGCGTGAATTCAGGGATTTTATTGTTGATATTGCTCACTGTTCAAAGAAAGCCCAAGAGTTTATCTATGGAGTATCGTTAAAAGATTTTCGTGATGATGAGAAAACCCTTTTTGCGGTTATGAAAGCAATTGAGATTATTGGTGAAGCCTCGAAAAAGATTCCAGAAAACATTAAGCAAAACTACTCAGATATACCATGGAAAGAAATGGCTGGCATGAGAGATAAAATTGTTCATCAATATTTTGGTATTAATCCAGAGATTTTGTTTGACGTTGTGGAAAACCACTTGCCCCATTTAGACAGGTCCTTACTACCTTTAATGAAAGAGTTTGATCTTGAGAAAGAAATATATTAGTCCAGTTAGTTAACAAGAAAGGTAATTCGCTTTTGAGTTTTCACATACTAACTATTAGTTCAATTAACTCATGGATTCATGTGGATCGAGGTTTTTTAGTTTGCAAAACAGAAGGTCAGGAAGAAAAAAGAATCCCACTGGCTGACGTGAGGGCTTTAGTTTTGACAGTTCCGCAAGTGAGTTTCAGCAATCATTGCTTAGCAAGACTCTTAGAGCAAGATTCAATTGTTTTGCATTGCAGTGAAGACTATAAACCAATTGGATGGACAGTCCCGATGGATAGAGTAATTAGAAAAGCTGCTTTTGAAAATCAAATAAAGCAAGATCAGCAACTTGAAAAAGCTCTTTGGGAAAGAGTTATCAAGCAGAAAATCCAGAATCAATTCACTGTTTTAGAAATTATTGGTTGTGAACATAAAATTACAGCTGAAAAACTTGATTTGATAGATGAAGCAACAATGGCAAGGAAATATTGGAATAATTTTTTTGGAAGCCTTGGAAAGGTTCAAAATAGAGAAAGAAAAGGTGCTAACAGTATTGAAAATAAAGCTCTCAATTACGGTTATGCTGTTCTTACAACTCTTGTTCATCGGGCAATCTTGATTCACGGCTTATTGCCTAGCTTAGGAATTCATCATGAAAACAGATATAGAAATACTCCCTTGGTCTGGGACTTGGTTGAACCACTAAGACCATTTGTAGATTTGTTTTTATTTAAGTGGTACGAGAAAAATAATTTTTTTATTGATGAAGATGCCTCACTAGAAGATCAAATGGAAGATGATGAAATATTTGATTTCAAAGAATGGATTGTTTTTATGACGCAAAATTTACGCTTTTGTCGTTTAAAAGATACTAATTCAAAGCACACTGCAAAGCTTATGGATGCAGTCGATGATTACATAATGAGTATATCCAAGGCTTTTGAAGAATTTGAAACACTCAAATGTAAATTACCAGATTTAAAACAAGCGTATTTTCATGCAGAAAAAGTGGAATAAAAATTATGTGAAAAGTAAATTTAGAATGGGTCAACTTTTAGTGATGTTTGACTTGCCGACTTATACGCTAGAAGAACGTAGGCAAGCAAGTAAATTTCGCAATTCTTTACTCGACTTGGGCTTTCTAATGGTTCAGGAAAGCATTTATTTGAGAAATTGCGTTAGCTATGAGAAAATGGAAAGTCACATTGAGAGCGTAAAGAAAAGAGCCCCAAATGTTGGTTCAATAATTTCCTTGTTTATTACAAATAGACAATGGCAAGATGCAAATAATATAACAATGGCATCAAAGCGTTCACTTAGAGAAGTTAATTCCAAAGATGAAATTTATGAACAAGTTACTTTTTGGTAAAAATAGAGGGGTGAAACTCAACGTGCTAAGCAGTGGTTGGAGCTACCCCTATTTCAGTTATGAGCAATACCGCATTGAAGATAATTTTAATGCTATCACGAAGAAGGCAAGCAAGAATAGGTAATGCTATTATAGCTTGCCTTCTAATGCGGTAGGCTCAAAACCAATACCCTCGTGTTGCCTTGCTTAAATATATTATAGCTTGCCTTCTAATGCGGTAGGCTCAAAACAGAATAATGAGCAATTTACAACAACTTGGAATTATAGCTTGCCTTCTAATGCGGTAGGCTCAAAACAAGTAAGCAAATAATATTTGATCCGTGATTATTATAGCTTGCCTTCTAATGCGGTAGGCTCAAAACAACACGGTTGAAGATATTGAAGCCATTAGCATTATAGCTTGCCTTCTAATGCGGTAGGCTCAAAACCTATCAAGTTTGTTCCCTACTATTTACTGCATTATAGCTTGCCTTCTAATGCGGTAGGCTCAAAACAGAACACTCGTTGAAGGGCTGGGAACAATTATTATAGCTTGCCTTCTAATGCGGTAGGCTCAAAACAATAATGTTTTTGCATTCGGGCAA
>DUDU01000144.1 GCA_005110395.1 Candidatus Melainabacteria bacterium
ACTTATTTAGATGGATTTTCAAAAAATGTTCAAGAGATTTTAGAAAAATTCAAATTCAGGAATCAGCTAGATACTCTTCTGGAAGCGGAAATTCTAGGTTCTCTCATTGAAAAATTTGTAGATCCTTCTATTAATTTGAGCCCTAAAGAAGTCAATGGAATACAAGGCTTAGATAATCATGCGATGGGAACAATCTTTGAGGAACTGATCAGAAAGTTCAATGAAGAAAACAATGAAGAAGCAGGAGAACATTTCACTCCAAGAGATGTTGTGAATTTGATGGCTAAGTCTATTTTTATGCCAATCAAAAAAGAAATTGAATCTGGAACCTACTTGCTTTATGACGGAGCTTGTGGCACTGGAGGGATGCTAACAGTTGCAGAAGAAACTCTTCTAAGTATTGCTAAAGATCTAAATAAAGAAGTCTCAATCCATTTATTTGGACAAGAAATAAACCCTGAAACATATGCAATTAGTAAAGCTGATTTAATACTTAAGGGTGAAGGCTCTGAAGCTGAAAATATTAAGTTTGGTTCAACTCTTTCAAGTGATGGATTTATTTCAAAAGAGTTTGACTTTATGCTCTCAAATCCACCATACGGGAAAAGTTGGAAAACAGATCTGGAAAGAATGGGAGGCAAAAAGGAATTTAAGGATTCCCGATTCATCATTGAACATGGGGAAGATTCTGAATACAAAATGCTTACTCGTTCCAGTGATGGGCAGCTGATGTTTTTGGTTAACAAACTCAGCAAAATGAAACACAAAACAAAGATTGGAAGCCGAATTGCACATGTCCATAATGGCTCCTCTTTGTTTACGGGTGATGCTGGACAAGGTGAAAGCAATATTAGAAGATGGATTGTTGAGAATGACTGGTTAGAAGCCATTATTGCTTTGCCAGAAAACATTTTTTACAACACGGGTATTGCTACTTACATTTGGGTTCTTACAAATAATAAAAAGCCTGAAAGAAAAGGCAAAGTTCAGTTAATTGATGCTAGTGGATGGTTTGAGCCTCTCAGAAAGAATTTAGGGAAGAAAAATTGCATTATTAACGAAGAGCAAATTGATCATATTTGTGATCTACTGGTTAATTTCAAGGAAACTGAGAAGTCCAAAATATTTCCAAATGAAGCTTTGGGTTATTGGAAAATTACAGTTGAAAGACCTTTGAGGCTTAAATCTCAATTTACATTTAAAAATGTTGAGGCTTTGAAATATGGCAAAGAAGAACCAGAGCTAAGAAAAAAGCTAATAGCTCAATTTGGAAATAAGCTTTTTACTGATTTCAAAAGCGTTTCCAAAGGAATTGATGAGTATTTGAGTGAACATGAAATTGAACTAACTGATGCACAGAAGAAAAAACTATTTGATCAAAAAAGCTGGGAGAAAGACAAAAGAGTATATGAGGCAGCGAAAACTGCTTTTGAAATAATTGGGGAGGAAATTTTTATTGACCATGAAGTATTTAAGCAAAAGCTTGACAAGGTCTTTAAAAACAAAGATATAAAACTAGAAAAAACAGATTTGAAAGCAATTATTGATGCTGTTAGCTGGAGAGATTCTGAGGCTAAACCAATTATTAAAAGTAAAAAGAAAAACGGTGAAGTTGATTATGAGCCAGACTCAGAGCTTAGAGACACTGAACAAGTTCCTTTGCTTGAAGAAGGTGGAATAAAAGCTTTTTTTGAACGGGAAGTTTTACCTTATGCTTCTGACTCATGGATTGATGAGAGTAAAACGCAAATAGGCTATGAGATTTCATTCACACGACATTTTTACAAGCCAATTATTCTTAGGAGACTAGAAGAAATAACAAAAGATATTAGAGCATTGGAAGAAGAGTCTGAAGGATTGTTAGAAGCAATTATTAGCGAAGGAGTGAGCAAATGAGGAGTATAAATCACAACATTTTTAAACACATAGATTTTGATGTGTTTAGAGCCTTTCTAATAAAGTCTGGAGACCATTTCGAGGAAATGCTCGATAAGGTTAGATTGACCTTTAGAAGCAAAAAAATTAATACTGGAGGTAATGAAAAACAATGAATAAAAGATCAAACATTTCGGTTCAAGGTTTTGAGGTCTCAGTTGTAGATCAAGAAGATCAAGACTTTATTTCACTTACAGATATTGCCAAGAAAAAAGATGATAGGACAGATCAAGTATTACAAAACTGGATTCGTTCAAGACAAACAATAGAGTTTTTAGGCACTTGGGAGTCTATACACAATCAAGATTTTAATTACCTCGAATTCGAGGGGTTTAAAAATTCTTCTGGAGCAAATAGTTTTGTATTAACTCCTAAACAGTGGATTGAAAAGACCAAGGCAATTGGCATAGTTTCAAAAGCTGGTAGATATGGTGGGACATATGCACATAAAGACATTGCCTTTGAGTTCGCATCGTGGATAAGCCCTGCATTTAAGCTTTATTTAATAAAAGAGTTTCAGAGACTCAAAGAAGATGAAATTCTTAGACTTGAACAAGGCTGGGACATAAAAAGAATGATTGCTAAAGCAAACTACCGTATTCAAACTGATGCTATTAAAAATCATTTGATTCAAGCTCAACAAGGTGCTAAACAGAGATTTGTTTATGCTAATGAAGCTGACATGCTGAATGTAATTATTTGGGGGAAAACTGCAAGTGAATGGGAAAGGGAAAACCCTAATCTGAAAGGAAATGTTCGAGATCATGCAGCTGTTGAAGAATTAGTTGTTTTATCAAATATGGAAAGTTTTAATGCTCAATTCATTAAAGAAGGGATTTCACCAGAAGAAAGATTTGAAAAACTAACAGATATTATGAGAACTCAAATGGAAACACTTCTCAAGTCAAAGAGTATTAAAAAATTAGACAAAAAGTCCCCTCCATCAATAGAAGAGGAGAAGAATTAATGAACAAAGCTCAGACAATGGAGAAAACTAAAGAGACCAAAGCGTATAAATACAAACCTAGCGGTATTGAATGGCTCGGTGATATTCCTGAGCATTGGGAAGTTAAGTCTGGTTTATCCGCTTTCACAAATAAGAAAATAAAAAATACTGGACTTAAAGAAGAAACAGTTTTATCTCTTAGTTATGGAAAAATTGTTATAAAGCCCAAAGAAAAACTTCACGGATTGGTTCCAGAATCATTTGAAACATATCAACTAGTAGATATTGGCAATATCATTATTAGGGTGATGGATTTGCAAAATGACAAAGTCAGCTTGAGAGTGGGTTTAGCAAAGGACAAAGGGATAATTACTTCTGCATATTTGTGTTTGCAAGTAACAGAACAAATTATTTATCAGTATGGTTTCTATTTACTTCATGCTTATGACCTAATGAAGATCTTCTACGGAATGGGATCTGGTTTAAGACAGAATCTTGATTATAGAGACATAAAGAGAATGCCTGTCTTAATTCCCCCAATCGAAGAGCAAAACCAAATAGCCCAATACCTCGACTACAAAACAAAGCAAATAAACCGCTTCATAAAAAACAAACAAAAGCTCATAAAGCTACTCAAAGAACAAAAGCAGAATATCATCAATCAGGCTGTAATAAAGGGAACTAATAAGAATGTTTCATTCAAACCCAGTGGTATTGAATGGCTTGGTGATATTCCTGTGCATTGGGAGATGAGGAAGGTTAAGTTTATTTTTCAATTAGTTAATGAACAAACCTTTGTTAAGAATAACGATGAAGTATATATTGCCTTAGAACATGTGGAAAGCTGGACTGGAAGAATAAATATTCCCAAAGAAGAAGCTTATTTTGAAAGTCAAGTAAAACGATTTCAAGTCAATGACATTTTGTTTATGAAGCTAAGACCATATCTTGCAAAAATAGCTAAACCAAGTTTTCAAGGTGTTTGTTCTGGTGAGATGCTGGTTTTAAGAAATAAAATCGAAGATTTAGCTTGGGGAAATTTTTTAGAAGTATTACTCAGGAGTAAGTCATTTATTGAACTGATTAATAGCTCAACTTATGGAGCAAAAATGCCTAGGGCTGAGTGGAACTTTATTGGCAATGCTTACATCCCCCTACCCCCACCCGAAGAGCAAAAAGCAATAGTTGAATATATCGAAAAAGAAACAGCCATCATTGATAAAGCCATTGAAAGAACTGAAAGAGAAATCGAATTAATTAAAGAATATAAAACTACTCTTATTTCGGAGGTAGTTACTGGGAAGAAACTTTCAGGGAAACTAACCGAAGAGCAATTGAAATGGCTAGAGGAGTCTGAAGAAAATAACGAACCTGAAAACGATGAATTAGAAGAAAATGCTGAAGCTATTGAGGAGGAAATAGAATAATGCCAACCGATACCAGCGAAAAAGGCTTAGAGAGCCTCATTGTAAACCACCTAATAGAAACAGAAAAATACATCAAAGGTGAAAGCAAGGACTTTGACAGAGAGTATTCTCTTGACTTTGCTAAGTTACTTGAATTTCTAAGTATCAGCCAGAGAGAGAAAATTGAAAAAATTGGTATTCAGCATGAAGGAATCAAGAGAGCCAAATTTCTAAGCTATTTGCAAGGAGAAATTGCCCGCAAAGGAATAATTGAAGTGCTTAGAAAGCCTTTAAAGTATGAATCTGTTTCTTTAGATTTGTATTATTGCACTCCTTCAAAAGCTAATCTCAAAGCAAAAGAGCTTTATCAAACTAATATTTTTAGTGTTACTCGTCAGCTTCAATACAGCAAAGACGAAACCAAAAGAGCTTTAGATTTTGCGATTTTTATAAACGGCTTACCAATTATTACTTTTGAACTAAAAAATAGTCTGACAAAACAAACGGTTCATGATGCAGTGGAGCAGTATAAACAAGATAGAGATCCTAGAGAGCTACTTTTTGCTTTTGGTCGATGTATTGTTCATTTTGCTCTTGATGACCATGAAGTAAGAATGTGTACTCATCTTAAAGGAAAAGCCTCTTGGTTTTTACCTTTTAATAAGGGCTTTAATGATGGAGCTGGAAATCCACCAAACCCTAAAGGCTTAAAAACAGATTATCTCTGGAAAGAAGTTTTAACTAAAGAGAGCCTTTCTAATATTCTTGAAAACTATGCTCAAATCATTGAAGAGAAAGACGAGAAGGGTAAAAAGAAATACAAGCTTGTTTTTCCTCGTTATCACCAACTGGAAGTAACTAAAAAACTTTTGGCTGATGCTCAAAAGAATGGAGTAGGCAAAAGGTATTTAATTCAACATTCAGCGGGTAGCGGTAAAAGTAATTCAATTGCTTGGTTAGCTCATCAAATCATTGGCTTAGAAAAAGAAAATAAGCCTCTCTTTGATTCAGTTATTGTAATCACCGATAGAAGAATTCTTGATAAACAAATTAAAGATACTATCAAAGGCTTTGCTCAGGTTTCTTCTATTGTAGGGCATTCTGAGCATTCGAGCGATTTAAAAGACTTCTTGAAATCTGGTAAAAGAATCATTATTACAACTGTTCAAAAGTTTCCTTTCATTGTTAAGGGTATTGGCAAAGAGCATAGAAACAATAAGTTTGCAATTATCATTGATGAAGCTCACTCAAGCCAAGGAGGAAGAGCAACTGCAAAGATGAATATTGCTCTTTCAGAAAACGGTGAAGAAGACGAAGAAGAAAGCTTTGAAGACCAAATTAACCGTTTGATGGAATCCAGAAAAGTTCTTTCAAATGCTAGTTATTTTGCATTTACGGCTACTCCAAAAAATAAAACTCTTGAGCTTTTTGGTGAGGCTTTTGAAGAGGCTGGAAAAGTAAAACATAAACCTTTTCACAATTACTCAATGAAACAAGCCATTCAAGAAGGTTTCATAATTGATGTTTTGGAAAATTACACACCAATTAAAAGCTATTACAAACTTATCAAAAGCGTAGAGGACGATCCTCAGTATGACAGCAAAAGAGCAAAGAAAAAGCTTAGAAAATATGTTGAATCTAATGATCATGCCATTAAACTCAAAGCTGAAATTATGGTTGATCATTTTCATGAACAAGTAATTGTAAAAAATAAAATTGGCGGTAAAGCCCGTGCAATGGTTATTACAAATGGTATTCAAAGAGCTATTCAATACTATTTTGCAATCAAAAAATATTTAGAAGAATGCAAGCTTCCATATAAAGCAATTGTGGCTTTTACGGGTGAACCAGAATACAACGATCAAAAGGTAACAGAGGCTTCACTCAATGGCTTTCCAAGTAATAAAATAGCTGATTTTGTTAAAGAAGATCCTTATCGTCTTTTGATTGTGGCTGATAAATTTCAAACTGGTTACGATGAACCGCTTCTTCATACAATGTATGTGGACAAGCCATTGGCAGGAATTAAAACAGTTCAAACCCTTTCAAGGCTCAATAGAGCTCATCCACAAAAACATGATGCCTTTGTTCTTGATTTTATGAATGACTCCGATAGTATTCAGAAAGACTTTGAGACCTATTACAGAACCACCATACTCAGTGATGAAACCGATCCTAACAAGCTCCATATAATTCAATCTGATTTAGAGGCTTATCAGGTTTATAACTGGGAACAAGTAGATATTCTGGTTCAGAAATTTTTGAATAAAGCCTCAAGAGAAGAATTAGATCCGATTTTAGATAGATGCATTCCTCTTTACAAAGAGCTTGATGAAGATGGACAAGTTGACTTTAAGGGTAAAGCAAAGGGGTTTGTGAGAACTTATAGTTTTCTTGCAAGCATTCTTCCTTATTCAAATGCTGAATGGGAGAAACTTTCTATATTTCTGAATTTCTTAATTCCCAAACTGCCAGCCCCAATTGAAGAAGATTTATCACGAGGAATTTTAGAAGCCATTGATATGGATAGCTACAGAGTTGAGAAGCAAGCCACAATAAGGATTAGCCTTGCTGATGAAAACAAGGAAATAGAAGCCGTTCCTACTTCTGCAAGCGGAATGAAACCTGAAGCTGAATTGGATTATTTGAGTAATATTCTTCAAGGCTTTAATGACCAATTTGGCAATATTGAATTTAAGGATAAAGATAAAGTCCTTAAGTTCCTTTCAGAAGAAGCCCCAATGAAGGTCTCTCAAAACCAAACATATTTAAACGCAATCAAAAATTCAGACAAGCAGAACGCAAAAATTGAACATGATAAGGCTCTTGAAAAAGTCTTCAATGATGCAATGTTTGATCAAACTGAACTCTACAAACTGTTTGTTGATAATGCTTCTTTTAGGAAATTGATTTTGGAAGCTAACTTTGAAAGGACTTACAAAGCAGCATGAGCAATTACATTTCAAAATCAGATTTTAAAGTAGCCCGAGAATGTGTAACTAAGCTCTATTACAAAAAGCTTGATTATCCCAATACTAATGAATGTAATGAATACCTTCAATTATTAGCCGAGGGCGGTTATATTGTTGGAAAAATGGCTCAGCTCATGTATCCTAACGGTATTGAAATTCTATCTGAAAGAGGCTCATCTGATGCTTTGAACGAAACAGAAAATTTATTGAAGCAAGAAAATGTTATCCTCTTTGAGCCTGCAATCTGGATAAACAACAAACTCATAAGAATCGATATTCTTGAGAAAAAAGGAAATGTATTTAATCTAATTGAAGTGAAGGCTAAAAGCTTTGATGGTGAACTTGGCAATGAACAATTTTGGAATAAACGTTCTGGAGAGATAAAAACTGACTGGCAAGCCTATTTAGAAGATGTAACTTATCAGGCTTTAGTACTCAAAGAAAGATTTCCTGAAGCTCAGGTAAATAGCTTTTTGATGATGCCTGATAAATCCAGAAGTACCAATATTGATGGACTGGCTAAATGGTTTAGGATTTCTGAAACAAAACAAACAGGAAAATTCAAAGGCTATAAGGTCGATTTCATAGGTGATTTGGAAGAACTTCACAAAGAAAAGTTTTTAGCTTTGGTTAATGTAAACAATGAAGTTGATTATTTAATGGCTGATGTACAAGAAAACGCTAAGTTATTCATTGAGAGCGTAAAAGGTGAACTCAAAAAGATTCAAGTACCAATAAATAAAAATTGCAAAAGTTGTGAGTATCAAGTTCCAAATGATATTGAACAAAATGGCTTTCGTGAATGCTGGGGCGAATTAGCTAATGTTAAGCCCCATGTTTTTGATTTGTATCATGCTGGAACTCTTGGAAAAGGGCTTTTAGTTGATAGCCTTATTCATGATAAGAAAGT
>DUDU01000145.1 GCA_005110395.1 Candidatus Melainabacteria bacterium
AGCCGAGAATGTTTTGAAAAAGCATGGAATAAACTCACGCAGAAAGAAGAATGCCCTTGTAAGGAAACTTGTGCTTTTGAGCAGTGTTTTAAGGTTTAGTGAAAATACTTGAGCATATATCAAAACTGCTCACTTTGAATTTCTCCTTTGCAATGCATTTCTCAGAGAATTAGTGGTTAGAACCTAATGGTGTAAAAATCTCCTTGATTAAAATTTTGTAAGTGATACAATAAAATTAAGAAAAGATTAAATCGCTTAATTTTGCCTCTCATGCCAATTCAGCCAGTTTCGAATTCACCTAATGCAGCCTATATCAAAAATAATGGGAGTCAACGTCAAACTTCTGGAATTCAAAGTGAAGACGAAAAATTCAACTTGCAAGACATTTTATCAATGACGGCTATGGGCGGATTAGGAATTTTACCTGTAGCTCTTTGTATTCCTTTTCTTGCAGAATTCAATTTGAAGTATTTAAATCCTATTGAATCATTCAAAGGACTTAGTCAAAAATTATTTCAGGGAAATCACATCAAAATGCTTTGGTTGCCAGCTGTTGGTGCTGCTCTTGGATTATGCTATGGGCTTTATAAATATGCTGTCGATAATTTCTTTAATTCACAAAGACAAGTACAGCCCACAACATAATTTTGAACTGCATTTTTGAGACCATAAAACTAAAAGCAATTTAATCTAATGTGCAAAGTTTTACTAAATCAAACTTATATTCTTGAACTTATAAAATTTAAATATAAATTCTTTAATTTAAATAATTATTTATAAAACGAAAGGAGACAGATGGTTCAGCCAAATTTATCGGACATGTTAAGAGACATACAAAGACCTATTATTTCAACTAAAACAACTAATCTCACCCCGAGAAAAACAGAAACTTCAGAAGAAGCAGCATTAAGAAAAGGCGCTGTTCTTGGCGCAAATGATGCTAGTTTTGCCGAAACAGTTGCAAGTGCTGGCATTGAGGATATAAGACAGCATAAGAAACCCGAAGAAGAATTGAATGAAGATTCTTTCTTAAATGACCCACTATTAAGACCTATTGCTCGGATTCACATGGCATACAAAGCCAAAAAGACTCCTCAAGATAAACCTCCAACGCCAGAACAAATCAGCAATCTTATATATAAACAAACAGGTATAAGACAAATTGGACAAAACGCTGCATAAAAAATCGGGTAAACCCTGAAGATTAACAATAGAAATTAGGGATTAACTTATTCAGTGCTCTTTATTGCTTTATGTTGATTACTTGCAACTGAATAATGTCTGATCCTTTTAGTAGCCAATATTATTCGCCATTAGACTCATTGGTTGGTTCCCCCCTTTCTGGGAGCCGTACCGAAAGACTGGCCGAAGGCTTATCCTCTGCTGGACAGCTCGGCAATCTCAATGACAAAGCAAATGGCAAAAACTTTCAAGATATATTTAGCGAAACCGCAAAAGACAATACTTTCAATGGTTGCCATCCATTAACGCCACTCAATTGCATGAATATTAATGGTATTCAAGAAATGGCTGACAAAAACACCAAAAGCGATGTACAAGCTCTGCTAGATAATATTTCTAATTTCGATAAACCCGGGTTCAAAAGAACTCTTGCGCTCAGAGATAAAAACGGCAATTATATTCAAGAAGAGGTTGGCGGTCGCCTAAGCAAAACAAATTGGAATTTAGATTTTGCAATTGACGGAGCTGGCAAAGGATTCAAGCTTGCAAATGGAGAATATACTCGTGATGGTCGCTTTAAATATAATGCTGAAGGCAAGCTTGTAACTGTTGACGGGGAAATTCCACTGGAGATTTGTTATCAGGAAAATGCCCCTGCTGACTGGAGCCTTAAGGATATAAAAGTTGACTTTGATGGAAATGTTACCGATCAACTCAATGGGCAAGTACTTGGACAAATAGAGGTTGATAAAGAACCCAGAAGTAGAATTGCTCAAAGTTATTTAGAAACTGCCAACATAAATTTGCCTCTTGAATTCATGGGCTTAGCGCAAAAACTCAGACTCGTAGATTTATCAGCACAAATATTTGCAAGTACAAACAAGTTGGATTCAGAAGCAACTAACATGGTTAGAGCCCTAAATTAAAATCAGCTTGAATTAGAATCAATTAATTTCCAACAATTGACTAGTCGCAAAAATTAAGGCAATATTAAAAGTGTAAATATTAAGCTTCAATTAACAGTCTCTTTTAATACTCAAAATTTAATTTGCAAGAAAGGAGTTTTCACTCAGGTCTTTTTCTAGATCTGCTCTTTTAAATCTTTCAAGAAAAGCTAATGATGAAGGGAGCTTCTAAAAACTAAGCTTTTTCACCCCCGGCTTTCGCCGCCCCATGAAAATGGGCTCAAAAAGAGAGAACTAAAAGCCCTCACTCAGGGGGTTGGATTTGAAGAGACTTAATAGAGGTGCCCTGAAGAGAATACATGTGACTTTTAAATAAGCAAACAAAATAAATCCCCCTTTTTAATATTAATTTTTAACTTTTATTTTTCATTATGAAATCTCCCTCTGTTGCCATGCAGAGAAGTAGTAATAGTGTTTATCTCCCTACTGGTCAGCATGGGCCTCCTCAAAATCAAATCACCAAAACAGGAAGCCCATTGCCCCAACTTCCAGATTTTAGTTTTATAGATAAATCTCAAACTAAAAAAAACGGTTTTTTGAATTGGTTAATTAGCCAACCACTTTTTCACTGGATCAAAAATGCCTTAGCTAGTTTTAATCAGAGCCAGATTGGCAAAGCAGTTCAAACATTCGGAGCTTTTCAACTTGCTTTTGTAAATGAATTGGCAGCAGCACTTACTGCGTCAGGTTGGTCTAAATTCAAAAACTTTTATCCTGAAACAGGTCACTCACCTTGGAGAATGCCAATCGATATTGCTGCGCTCACAGGTAATTTATTGGCTGCTATTCAAAAAGGACACAATATTGCTGCTAAAGAAATTGATAAAGCCCAAGCTAGATTTAGCCAAAAACTACAAATCATTAATGAATGGTGCGAAACCAATACTCAGAATCGATCACAAAAAGACATTGACAAAATCCATGCAATGCAACATCAAGCCATTACCGAATTTGAAAATAAGCTCCATAAAGATATCCAGAAAGCAAAAGCAAAAGGTATGTTAGGAGGTATAAGTCAAGGTATTAATTTACTAATATTTAGTTTCCTTATTACCAATAAAGTAATTAATGGTTGTACTAAATGGTCTCAGAACTTATTCAATCGAGGAACTAATAATATTGCAATTAATTTATTTGGATCAATTATTGGTATTGGCTTGCTTGAAGCTGCGGCTATTCTTACCGAACACTTTGTTATTCCAATTATTTTGAAGCTCGCAGACAACGATGAGTAATCACGAATTACACAATAGACATGATTATATTTTGTTTGCAAAACAATCCTGAAATAATACCGAAACATGATCGTGAAATGAATTCAGGGCAACACAGGAAGGAATGACAGAGGAAAGTCATCTCGTCATCATGAGCTTATCTCAGGAACTATCCCAACAAAACAAAAAATCATTTTTCGTCAAGTGAGTATATGAATTGAAAAAGTAAATTCTTACAATTCATTAACCAAACCTTGATTGACAGCAGGTTAAGAACAGGTTATGCTTACAGTAAGACAATAAATGCTAATACAATTTCCACATCTTAGGAACTTCTATTTATTCGCTTTCTGCCTCTTTTGATCGCCTAATTCTAGAGAGAACGAAGCTCCTCATCCGCCTCATTGAACAAAAGGCACTTTAAGGAAAAGGAGTTGGCAAATCACAATTTTTAGAGATCCCTGATTTTTGGATTTTCTATCAATTTTTTAATAATTTCATTTTTAATAACCTTATTACTTATTATGAAAGCTGCCAGTATTCACAGTGCCAGAGGAGCTCCTATTCTCACTAAACAAGGAGCAACTAATGCCACAATGCCCAACAAAACTCAATACTCAGCCCCTCCTAATTTGAGTAGTTATGACTTAAAAAGTGAAGAGACTGGCGGGTTTGTTAATTGGCTTTTTGGACTACCTCCAATTAATTGGTTACGTACTAATTTGAATGATTTTTTTGATAGTCCTCTTGGCGCTAAATTAATTGGCTTTCTGAGTTCTCAATTAGCATTTGCGAATGAAGTCGCTGGAGCTTTGAATAATTCTGGTTGGAAAATGTTTGAGAATATATATCCTCATGAAGGTCACGCAAAATGGCCAGCTCTCAAAATGGGAATTGATTTAGCTGCTTTATCTGGAATTATATTGGCTGGAGTGAGTATGTATCGTGAAACTACTCATGAATTAATGAAAGAAGCGCGACATAAGTTCAATCAAAAGTTAGAAGCAATTCATCAATGGTATTTGGATAATATAAAAGGCAAAACAAATGAAGATGTAATAGCTTTGCATCACCAAAAAGTTGAATTGATACACCAAGCTGAAGAAGTATTTCATGAAGGTAATAAGAAAGCTCAAGCAAAAGGTATTTTGGCAGGATTTTTACAAGGAGTAAATTATTCGATATTCAGCTTCCTGATTACCAGTGGAGTTATTAAAAATGCAACCAAGCTGACTCAGGGATTATTCAAAACTGGAGAGAAGAATATTTTGGTTAATCTTTTCGGATCAGTTGTACTTGGTATTGGTTCTCTTGAACTTGGTGTTCGCATTTTTGAAAAATTCATACCTTCTATTGTGAAATTTTTCACCAAGTCTGATGAAGAAAATAAATCAACAAATTGACAACTCACCTTACGCAAGTCGCATGATTTTATTTAGCTTCCGAAACAATCCTGAAACCAGTTCAGCAAATAGAAAATAATTTTGGCGGAACATGAGTTAAACAAAAAACAAAGCTAAATCAGAATAAAGAATTAGCAATATCTATCAGGGCAATCCCTCAAGAAAAAGAGAGGTCAAACTGTTCAAACGAGCTCATCTAACTCATTTACCTGATTATTACTCATACAAGCTTAGTCTCAACAATGCATAAAAGTTTAAAAGCTGATGAGAAGAGGCTTAATTTGAATATCTAAAGAAATCTCAGATCGATATCAAAAAATATCCTTTAAATATTTAAGAATCAAATTAATATGGTTTACGAAAATGTAATTAGTGATCTTCGTGACAAGGCTGATAGAGGCTTTTTTGAGCTTGAGGTTACTACTAAAAATATAACTAACATCTCTACGCCTGGATACAAAATAGAAAGAGCACTTCCATTTGATGAGACTTTAAAAGAAACTCAACGTTATATGGAAGCAGGCAAGCTGCAAATCACGAAAAGGAAATCTGATGTATCTCTTGATGGTAAAGGATTTTTCTTACTCAAGGACAAAGAAGGCAAAGAAATTTTGACCCGTAATCTTGATTTACACCGTGATAAAAATAGGAATTTAGTTTCAGGGATTAATGACTATGAAGTTTGCCCAAAATCACAGATGGCGGAAACTTTTATTGGTTTTCAGGTAAATATTGATGGATTGCTGCTTGGAAAACGTGAGGATTCTACACTGGTCCCAATCAAGAAACTTTCAATCGTAAATTTTCCTGATTCAGAAAAGCTTGATTTTGATGGGGAAGTTTATAGACCAACTCGAGAAGCAGGCATGGCTCTTCCAGTCTGTGCTGGAAAAATTGGTCAAACAATGGTTAGACAAGGCACACAAGAATCATCCAATGTTGATGCTCCACTTGAGTTTAATAAGTTTAAAGAAATAAATCTCAAACTCAGTACGCTTAGCAAACTCAATCAGCTTCTAAATTCATCTGAACGACAATATATCAACAGCCTAACTGGACTCTTATAGGCAAGCTTAAATACAGGGGAGAAATAAAATGTCAACAGGTTCAAATACAAATCAAATTAATTCAGGGCAATTCAATTTCGGATCAAATGGAAGCCTTAATGGCTTTAATACTAATTATTTAGCTGGAGTCAATCAGAGTGGTAATGGAGTAAGTACAGACTTTAGCAGTTTATTTTCTTCTCTTAATTTAAGTGGTGGATTAGGGCCAAGTTTATCTAATAATTCAGGTCCAGCGGGTGCGAATTCTCAATCAATTGCAATTGCTACAGAATATGCCGCCTTAGGGACAAATTCATTATTAAACAAAATATCTCCGACTGATATGCCAGCTGGCTCGACTTACTCTAACTCAGCATTAGGAGGCCTAACAAAGGGTATGTCATTTTTTGATGCTCTGAGTGTAGCTACTTCGGGTTTAGCCGGGATAGTACCGCTTAATGGCGCAAGCGGAAAAATCTTTGCCTCAATTAGTCCAGTAATGGGTTCCTTAGCAGGTTTATTTGGTTTTGTTAATGCCATAAAAGCGGTAAGGCAAAAAGATCCAGTAATAGCCCAATCCTCACCGCAAGCGATGGAAGAATATCAAATCGATGAAACTTATAGTTAGTAATTAATTGATACACAGTGACTTCGAAATATTTACCAAAGGGAGCTTCTAGAACTAAGCTTTTTCAACCCCTGGCTTTCACCGACCCTAAAAAAATGGGCTGTCAAAGAGAAAACTAAAAGCCCCCTCTCAGGTGATTGGGGGTTAAAGAGAATCAATAGAGGTGCCCTAAATCCAATTTTTTTTATTGAAGGAATATTGGTTTTAAAAATTAATTAAAACTAAAAACCAACAAAATGTATGTACCAAGCATGTTATTCTTTGTTTTTAAATTACTTATACATAAATTCAAAGAATTAAATTATGGTTTTAGAAATAGCAGCATTAGCTTTAAATGCGCGTCCTAACCAAACAGAGTTTAAAGTAGTAAGACCAGAGCCAACACCAATAGGAAGAAACTTAAGAACAACTCCAGAAGCAAATCCTCCAGCAGCTAATTCTCTAACTGCAAATGAATTCATAAATAATTTACTTCAAAAGAATTTCTTAATTGCTGAAGTCCCAAGAACCATAACTGAACATTCTGTTCATGAGATTTATAGAGGATTGCCAGTTTATACAAAAACAACAGCTTATCCACAATGTAGCATTAGCAATAATCCGAATGTGAAAGCTGAAGCAAACAATATTCACAATACTTATAATCACAAATATCCAAATTCGACACTAACAGGTTTGGCTATATCAATAAAACATGAACATGGAAAATATATTTGTGATATTCATTCTATAGCTAAGAAAAAGCCAACACCTTCACATATAGGAGTAGAAAATAATAATACTAACGATGAACCTAACAGAACAATAGTGAGTACTTGCTCTGTAACTACTAATTTTCATTCTGACAGAGTAGAACAGAATATTAACTGTCCATTTCCACTGCAAACAATTCCTACTGAGAATTAAAATGTGATAATAAAAACTACTTGTAGTATTTGAAAAGAGAACAATAATTTTTTTTCAACTTCATTCTTAAAGCAAAAAACATCTCCCTTTTATTATATTGAGAGATGTTTTTTATTATTTTGAATTATCTGAGCTTCAGGATGCCATAAGAGAAAGAGGAATCAATTTTCAAAAACATTTCCTGAATTTCTTGCACCTAAAGGATTAGTTTACAAAGACAGTTCCTGAATTTCTTGCACCTAAAGGAGTGGTTTCAAAAACAGTTCCTGAATTTCTTGCACTTAAAGGAGTGGTTTCAAAAACAGTTCCTGAATTTCTTGCATCGGGAAAATTATTACCAGTAAATGACGTAGTGTCGTTATAGTATTGATTGTCAAATAGAGAAGATGTAGTCCCTGCTGATGGAAAAGTATTAGCATCTACATTTGTATTGTTCACATTGTATTGTTGTTGTGCAAGCAGCTCAAGGTAATAATTATTGTATTCGTTATTAAAAGTGTTATTTGTTCTAGAGTAATTATTACTAGTATTCGACCCATTATCTCCTTGATTGAAAAGGCCACCTACAAGACTACCAAGAAAGCCACCAGCAGCAGCACCCCAGAAGTTACCGCCTGACGAATTTCTATTGTTTCCATTATGAATAGTTGTTGGATGATAGCCTGCATTAGTATATCCAGTGTTTCCATAGTATGCTGATTGATCACCATAGCCACTGCCATGTTGGCCTGAACCATATCCACGACCTGAATAATTTTGTGGGTAGACATGATTATAAGTAGGGTGATAGTTATAACCTTGTTGTCCGAAGTCTGAGCCATAAGAGCCAGCAAAATTTCCGGACCAACTACCGCTTTGATTAGAACCGTAATAGTGATTATTGGAATTACCAAATGATGAATTAACGAAAATATCTATAACCGCTGCAAGGATTTGAAGAATTTGTCTTCTTAAGCTATTCCTAGAAGAGGTCGACGAGTGGTTTGGATAATTTGGATGAACACAACCACCTCTATAACTTGAATAAGAGTGTGAATTGGGTGCGCACCTTGCATAACTTACATAATTTGAGGAATTATAATTATGTGCAACTGGGCTCTGATCAACACCGCTCTGGTCAACACCGCCTAATGCGCCGTATGCTTTAACTGACGGGGCTTTGAATGCAAGCTGAGACAAAAGTATTAAAAACAAATAGAAAATAATTGTTTTTTTAGTAAAAGCTTTTGAAAACATAATTGGAATTACCTCTGTGAATTTGTAGGATTTGAAATTGATAAGGTACTGAACCTGTAGTTTCTTTGTAATTCAAGTTAATTAAGACACGATTGTGTAACAACAAATTCATACTATCATGACATACGTCAATCTCATGAAAATTCAGGACAATCCCTGATACATTTGACAAACACCCTTTCATTAATTTAATTCAATGAATAGTATTAAAAAAGCCAATAACCCTATTTCAAGTGATTCGCACAGCAAAACCATTGGCTATATTTTATGGATATTTGGTTTTTCGGGAGCGCACCGCTTTTATTATGGCAAGCCCGTTTCAGGCACAATTTACTTTTTCACATTGGGACTTTTGGGCATTGGGTGGTTTGTGGATTTGTTTTTAATTCCAGGAATGGACAAAGAGGCTGATTACAAATATGTGAATGGAAAAGTAGATTACACAGTCGCTTGGATTTTATTGACATTTCTCGGCCCATTCGGCATTCACCGCTTCTACATGGGCAAATGGGCAACTGGTCTAATCTACATGCTCACTGGCGGATTATTTCTGATTGGTTATTTATACGATTATTGGACTCTCAATGAACAAATCAGCAAAGTAAATGCTCAGTAAATTTCTGTTTTTTCAAAACCTTAAAAAATCCTGAAAACTAATAACAAGAATTTTCATGAGTTAATCACTTTGAGAAGTATTTGATAAACTTTTCATTTGGTCTTGTTTTAACATTGCTTAATCAAGTTCAAATCAAGAAACTAGAGAGATTAGCTTCTTGCAAATTTGGACATTAATTACTCGTCTTTGATTAAACCTGAGAACCCT
>DUDU01000146.1 GCA_005110395.1 Candidatus Melainabacteria bacterium
TATCAGAAACAACTGCTTCAGTAATATCAATCAATATTGGAATTGAACCTTTGCTAAATAGTTAATGGGACACTAGTGTAATCAATTGGATCTTTATTTCCGAAAGAACATCTTATTTAATATTCAATAAAATATCTAAACAATCATGGTTAATTGATGTCAAGGAATTACATTCAATATGAAAATACGATTTGCAAATTTCTTTATTTGATCTTTTTGATTTTTGCTTTTTTATTTTCTGCGAATACGCCGTATAAAGCTTTCAGTGATAATAAAATCTTGGACAAATTTCATTTTGAATCTTCTAATGAAAATGATCAAGTCGATAAAAGTCAGAGAAATAATTGGAAAGAAAAAATCTCTTTCAAAAAAAGATCTAAAGTAATTCCTTCTATGAATTCCAGTCAGTTTTCAAATAATTCTTCAAATAATTTGGTCTCACAGAATTCCATCTTTCAAGCGGCTAATTTGCAAAATGCCACTCAAGAAAATTCAGGTCAACAAAATAATCTAAGTCATAAAGGTTTTCAAGGTTTCTCCAGTCTTTCGAATAAAAAAAATTCAAATAATCAATTTCAACAAATAGATAATCGTCAGCAAGTTTGGTCTAATAGAAAGGCTCAGTTTAAGCAAAATCAACTAATTACAAATTCTCGTAAAAATAAAAATTCATTTCATCAAAATACGCAATTGTCTCAATTAGATAAACAGAGTTTTTTTAGATCATCAAAACCATTAAATGCTTTAAATCGTTTCAATTTTGAAAATTTAAAAGGAAAATTATCTGATATTTCAAATACTTCTAAGCTTAAACTCTCTAGAGCTTCATCACCCTAGTAATGTTTGTCATTGTTGAGAGTTAATAAATCAAGCCAAAATTGGGAATACTATATTTAATTTGCTTTTTGTTTTCTCTCTGAAATTCTGATTTTTATAATAACTATTATTCATTTACTAACTTTTTTATGTCGCAAAATATTACTCATCAAGATCAAGTTTGTCGCGAGCCAATGCAAGAAAAAACTTCAATGCAGAATCAAAATAATTCAGTAGCTTCTTCAGGAGTGTTTCTTGGCGTTTTTCTGATTTCAATGTCAACATTGATTTATGAAATTTTGCTCACACGTATTTTTAGCGTGACTACCATTTACCATTTTGCTTTCATGGCGGTTTCAATTGCTATGTTTGGAATGGCTCTCGGAGCAAGGCTGATTTATTCTTATCCCAAATTTTTTATAATCGAAAAAAACAATTTCAATTTATCTTTGAGTTCTTTACTTTTTGCAATTTCAGTTCCAATCAGTATTTTGATTCAACTGAATATTCCATTTGCTAGTGATCAGGGAAGTGTTTTGGCAGGGCTTTTTATGATTTTATGCCTTTCAACCCTTATTCCTTTTACTCTGAGCGGAATATCAATTTGTTTGGCATTAACAAAATTTCCTAAACAAGTCAACAAGCTATATGCTGCAGATTTGATTGGAGCCGCAATTGGTTGCCTGGCTTTGATCTTTGCTTTTCAGTTGGCTGATTTGATTGGAACCATTTTCCTGTGTTCGTTTTTGGCTTTATCATCTGCTTATGCTTTTATAGGTCGTAAGCTTATAAATTCTAAATCTTTGTTTTTTTCATTTCTATCAATTTCAATTATTTTAATTTCTTTATTTCTTTCGACAACGATTTTCAAGAATCCAATTTTCAAATTGAAATGGTCTAAAGGGATAATTGAACAAAAATCTTTGTATGAAAAATGGAATTCATTTTCACGGGTCAAAGTTACTGGGAATCCAAATCTATCTTTTAATCCATTGGAATTTTCCGTCAGTAAAAATCTTCCGCAAAATATAAAAGTAAAACAATTGAGCTTAGCAATTGATTCAAATGCATCTACAAATTTGACTCAATTTAATGGTGATTTGAAAGAACTTGATTTTCTTAAATACGATATTACTAACTTAGCCCATCAATTAAGAAATAATGCAGATGTTTTAGTAATTGGAGTTGGTGGCGGACGAGATATTCTTTCGGCTTTGGCTTTTAATCAAAAGTCCGTGAAAGGAATAGAAATCAATAACAATATAATTCGAGCTACCAATCAAGCATTCGGGGATTTTACAGGACATTTAGACGAGCATCCAAAAGTCAAGATTATTAATGATGAAGCCAGAAGCTATATTGCAAGGTCAAAAGATAAAGTAGATATTATACAAGTTGCTTTGATTGATACTTGGGCGGCGACTTCATCAGGAGCTTTTGCACTTACCGAGAATTCTCTTTATACAGTAGAAGCCTGGAAATTATTTTTCAGTAGGCTTAATTCAGGTGGTATTTTGACTTTTACCAGATGGTATTCAAAAACTCATCCAACCGAAATATATCGATTAACGTCATTGGCTGCAACTTCTCTTTTAGAAAGTGGAATTGATAATCCCAGAAAAAATATTGTAATTATCAAAAAAATGTTGAACACTAAGATCGGAGTTTCAACCATGATAATTAGCCAGAAAGCTTTTTCACAAAGTGATTTAGTGAAGGTTAAAGATTTTATCGAGAAAATGGATTTTGAAATTGTTCTATCTCCAAGCTTTGCCGAGAATCAAAATTTTGAAAAGATGACTGAGAGCAAGCAATCACTGAATGATTTTATTCAAGACTATTCCGCTAACATAATTGCTCCTAGAGATAATAGTCCATTTTTCTTTCAAACCCTTAAAGTAATGAATGTTTTTAAAAAGCCTTTTTGGTCCATTCCATCAAACCAATATAGCGGTTTAACCAATGAACCAAACACTAGTGCGGTTGAAATTGTAGTTTTTCTTTTCTTTATCGTTTTGACTTTGACTTTAGTGTTTTTAGTTGGGCCGCTCTGGAAGTCAATCGCTGATGCGAAATCTACTTTAACAATTCCTTTCTCAATTTATTTTTTAGCAATTGGTTTTGGTTTTATGTTGATTGAAATCTCTCAAATGCAGCGTCTAACAATATTTCTTGGGCACCCTACTTATAGTTTGTCAGTCGTTTTATTTACATTACTTCTATCGACTGGTGTGGGAAGTTATTTGGTTTATAAATTTAAAATCTTAGAAAAAGTTCCATTTATATTTATTCTTTCTTCGCTTTTATTAATGGGCTTTGTAACTCCGATTCTAGCTGAACATTTTCAAGCTGGTTCAAATTTTGTAAGAATTTCACTTTCAGTATTTTGTTTATTTCCAATTGGGTTATTTTTAGGTATAGCTTTCCCTTTAGGAATTAATGCTATTCCAGAGAATTTGAAGCATTTATCTTCCTGGCTTTGGGGCTTAAATGGGGCGGCTTCAGTTTGTGGTTCTGTTTTGGCGGTAATAGTTGCTCTGACTTTTGATATCCAGTTTACTTATTGGGTAGGATTTTTATTTTATTTAATGGCTTTTCTTAGCTATAAAGTAATCTCAAGAAAGTAATCAAAGATTTTATTTCACAGAAAGTTTAGAATTATAGTTGGCGCATTTTAAGTAAAGTTTAAAAGCCCTACATGGTGATTCTGACCTGGACTTGTTTCAGAATCGTTTCTAAAGGAAACGGGCCACTATGAATTAATAAATGTTTACTTTCTCTGTCAAGAGAGTTGATTCCAGTAAGCACAAAATATTTTTTGCTCAGCATGAGTTATTAAATATGTTTTTGGCTTTTAGAGAGTATTGCAAAAGAAAATAAAAATAATTGGAATCGATCCTGGTATAGCTTTAGTTGGTTATTCAGTGATAGAAGTCGAAACTCAACATGGCAAAATAAATTTGTCTAAAAAACCACGATTGATTGATTGTGGAGTCATTTCAACCAAGTCTGATAAAAAGCTCTGGGAGAGGCTTCATCTAATCAAATTAGATTTAACCGAATTGATTCAAAAATATAAACCTGAAGTTGCTGTTGTCGAGCTAATTTACTTTACAAAGAATGTCAAAACTGGTATTGCAGTTGCACATGGTAGAGGAGTAATTCTGCAAACTCTTTCAGAGCAGGGAATAGATAATATAATTGAATTTACTCCGACCCATCTTAAGCAAGTTCTCTTTGGGCATGGCAAAGCTAGTAAACATGAAATCCAAGCAGTTGTTTCTCAGTTCTTGGGTTTGCAAGAAATAATAAAGCCAGATGATGCTGCTGATGCTACAGCTATCGCTCTGGCTTTTTTGAGAAGTGAATTTGCATTCAGACTTGACTATTAGTCTAAGCAATTGTGGATCTAAGCATCCATGCCATTTTTTCATGCTGCTCTTTTAACCCTAACAAAAAGTCAGCGCTTCCATCATCCTCTAATTCTTGGCATTTTTTTGAGTCATCGCCAATTGTTCTAATTATTTGTTCGTGGTCTGCGAGTAGATTAGAAATCATGGTTTCGGCTTTAGGATAAGTTGCTTCTTGTTCTTTTAATCTGCTCAACTTCAGAAATTCAGTTAAGGTTCCAATGGCATTTCCTCCGACGGAGCGAATTCTTTCAGCAAGTTCGTCAATAAGTAGATCTAATTGCTGATATTGTATTTCTAATAATTTGTGATATTCATAAAAGCTTGGGCCTTGAACATTCCAATGATAATTATGAGTTTTGGTATTGAGAATATATTCATCTGCTAATAATTTATTTAATAGCTGAATTATTTGTGAAAGATTGTTTTCTGCGATACCGATATTTGTTGTTTTTTTTAATGTTGATGTAGTCATAATTTTGTAAGCTATAGTCAGCTTGAATTGAGTAATTAAAGATCTCACAGTATTCATGAGGTACTTATATTTGATGATAGCAGCATGCTGGTTTTATGATTAGCAAATGAAGTATCTTAACTATTGAACTTGAAAATTTGTGAGAGAAAAAATAAATGTTGTATTTGCAGATAAAGAAGAAACACCACTTCTTTATGTAGAAAGTGGCAGCAGATTATGGGGTATTGCAAGTCCTGATAGTGATTATGATGTAAGAGGTTTTCATATTCAATCTGTTCATCAATATTTTGATTTTAAACGACACCGGGACATTATTGAGTTAATTGATGGCGATTTTGATTTTGTCTCATATGACATACATAAAATGTTCAATCTCTTGGCGAAAAGCAATCCAACTGTTTTAGAGTGGATAAGATCTCATATGTGTATTTGAATACACTCCCTGATTGGTTAAGCTTTCAGGCGAATATAATAAATAATTTTGACTTTAAAGCTCTTTTTCACCACTATATTTCATTAGCAAAAGGAAATTTAAGCTTAATGGTATCTGGAAAGAAATTTACTTATAAGACTGTCTTTTATTGTCTTAGAGGTCTTTTATCTTCTGAATTGGCTTCAAGAAAAATAATGCCAGAGCTTTTAATTGATAATCTGTTTAATCAGTTTGATAAGGAAAATGATGTACTTAGAATTGCAAAAGAGAGTTTAGATCGAAAAAAGACTCAAGAAGAAAAAGTGGAAGTAGTAAATTCTGATAAAGAAAAGATTTTGTCGATCATAAATAACTATATTGCTGAGCTTCAAGCCAAAGATCCTAAAAGTAATCACAATCAGATCAACTTAGAAGGGATTTTGAGAACTTATAGTTTTAATTTGAAGTCTGAATCCTATAAGTAATACTAAAAAAAAGACCAGAAAACATTTAATGAATCCTAGTCTTAAGAAAATTGAATTTGTAAAATTTTTTAGATTTATTCTTCGTTTGCTAATCCTAGAGCAGCTAATAATTCTCTTTTTTGTCTACCTTTTGGACGTTTGACAAGTTTACGCTTAGTATAATTTTGAATATTTACTCTTATATCTGGGCAACGCTTAATGACTGATGCAGCGACTTTAAGAGTAATTGGAGTTCCGTTTTCATCAAAAGATTTAATGCTTTGAAGATTTACTTCATAACGTCTTTTTGCGGTTGGGTTAAAGTGAGAACGAAGAAAAGAATAGCTCCACCCTTTGGTAGCTTTTTTGCCAGAGAGCTGACACTTTCTTCCTGATTTACTGACAATGAGTTTTGACTTTGACATTGAGATTTCCTTTTGAATTTATATTAGATTTAGTTGTCTGGCAATCTTTATTGCTTTAGCTACCTTCTTCTGAAACTTAGTTGGTACTGAGTTTACATAATGTGGCAAGATTCTGGCTGATTTACCTTCGCCGCTAACTAGCTTTCTCAGAAGGTCAATATTAAGCGGATCAATTTCCTCTCTGGTAAATTCAAGCTTCCTTTTTCTTTTTTTCATTTTAAAGTTTGACAATTGATAATTTCCTCTTCTTATTTATTGCTCAACATTCTAACATTGATGCAGAATAGCTTTGCAACGCTTTTATAGCTTTTTAGATCAGAATGCAAGATAAAATCAGAAACAATTTCGATTTGCTTAAGTCGATTAGCCCCTTTCTATCACCGTTTAGGAAAGAAACATCTATTGTTATTGCGCTTATTCCAATAATTGCTTTTTTTCAAGGTGTTCAACCTTTTCTTTTGAAAGAAGCACTGGATCGTAATAATCTGGATAAGAATTTCTTTGATAATCTCAACGCGGCTTTAAATATTAATCTTCCTTCCAATGCCATTTGGTTTTATCCTCTTTTATTGGGACTTTCTTTGTTCTTTCTTTTAGTTGTGAGAGTTCTGCAGAATTCTTTGGTTCAGCGAGTTGGACAGAAATTTGTTTTTGATATTCGAGAAAAACTTTTTATTCATTTACAATCCCTTTCAATTGAATTTTTTGAAAAGAATCAAGTTGGCAAGCTATTGACTAGGCTAACTAGTGATATTGAATCTTTGAGTGAGACTTTTTCCTCAGGCCTTATTGGAGGTCTTAATGATGTGATCTCATTGATTGGAATTGCCATTTTTATGTTTTTCATTGATTGGAGGCTGACGATTGCCCAACTTGCTTTGATTCCAATTCTTCTTTTGCTAACACAAGTTTTCGAAAAGATTTATCGTGATGCTAATTCTGATTCTAGAAAAGCTTTAGCTCAGTTAAATAGTAGTTTTCAAGAAAGTTTATGGGGTTTGCAAATCATCAAGTTGTTTGGTGGTGAAAGTTATTTATTTGGTAAATTCAATAAAACAAATAATGAATACATAAGGGCTAATAATAAATATATTTTTGCAGATTCAGCTTTTTCGGCTTGCATTGAGTTGATTGGATTGTTTGGAATATTACTTGTTCTGTTAATTACGGTTTTATTTTCATCAGAAAAGACTTCATTAGGAAGCATGGTTGCATTTGTTGGATATTCACAGCAATTATTTGGTCCAATTCGCTCACTTAGCGAGAAGTTTTCAACTTTTCAGGCTGGCTTTACTTCGGCCGAAAGAATTGTTTCATTGCTTGAGCAGAAGCCGTCATTGATTACAACAATAGATATGTCCAACAATTCAACTGGAAATTATCAAAGTTTGAATAATGACTCATCTGAATTAGCCGTGAAATTTGACAAAGTCTTTTTTAAATATGATATTTCCTCACCTGACTATATACTCTCAGATATCTCGATTGATCTTCCAAGAGGCAAAACGCTTGGCATAGTTGGGAAAACAGGCTCTGGTAAAAGTACTTTGATTAAGCTTCTATGCAGATTCTATGATGTGACTGAAGGAAGTATTTCAATTAATGGAAAAAGCATAAAAAATATAAATCCGGCGGAGCTTAGAAAAAAAGTTTTGATGATTCCACAACGCAGTTTTTTGTTTAGTGGTTCTATAAAAGATAATTTGCTTCTGAATAAAACTGATTTTCCCCTTCATAAGCTCGAAGATATCGCTAATCAGACTGGTCTTATTGAAGTAATAAAACAAGCTAAGAATGGATTTGATACTGATTTGAGAGAAGGCGGAGTTGATTTATCTATTGGTCAGAAACAGCTTATTTCCCTAACTCGTTCACTTATTCAGGATGCAGATATTCTTATTTTAGATGAAGCAACCGCTAGTCTCGATACTCATACAGAGGCATTAGTGACAAATGCAATTAAGCATATTATTAGAAGTGGAAAAACTTTGATTTTTATAGCTCATAGAATCAATCTAGTCGCTGAGTGCGATCAAATCTTGGTTTTAGATAAAGGACAAATTATAGAATCAGGAGCTCATGAAGAGCTTCTTTCTAACAAACATAGTCAATATTCTTATTTAGTTGAATTGAGTAACTTAGTTTAAGTGAGTGGTGTTGAAAGTTATATTTCAAGCTTGAATCGAAATTCCAAGCTTGAAATATTGTGGGTTGAATAATTTGCCTTCTTTTGTTTTAATTCCATATAAATTCAGGTTCATCTGGGAAATGAGTGAATTTAGGGGTAAAGACTTAATTTTCCGAGATGAAATAAAATGGAAATTCTAAAATTGTCAAAATTTCTGTATCCTCTTGCAATTGCCTTTAGTCCTTGAATAAGAGAATTTATCCCTTCT
>DUDU01000147.1 GCA_005110395.1 Candidatus Melainabacteria bacterium
AACAATTATGAAGAAAATCTTAATATCTTGCAATTCATTCTTTCTCTAAAATGCGAATGATAGAAAGACTCACTAAAATTCTGAATTTATTCGCTCGATTGATTTAAAGCAAAACAATTGCAGAACTTTTATGAACTTATTTTCAAACCGAAATATATATGTCAAAAATAAATTAGCCGAACATTTTTAACCTTTGAATTTCTTCAAAGAATTTCAATACTCCTTTTATAAATATCTTTTAAATCTTCTCTTTACTATTCTATAAGATTTACGGAATTTTGTCTTAATTCGCCCTTAAGTATTTAATATTTTCTTCATATTTGCTTCAAATCTTAAGAAGATACTTAAGTCTCAATTAATCAAATATTACGTTTTCGGGTTCTTGGCAATTAAAGATCTAAATTTGTACACATCCGAAACAAATTAGTCACCGACTTAATTTAAAGAAAAGCGTACAGAATAATGTCAGTCAATCCAGTAAATTTTTCACTATACGCACAACCGAACAGTTTTGTATTATGCTCTAACCAAGGCAGCTTTCAAGTTCCAAGTGGTGAAGTTAATAACGTTCCTTCAGGCAAGGGAGTCGATTTAGAAGCTCAACAAAGATATTATGTTAAAAGAAGTAATCCCCAACAAGTAGAGACTCAACCAAGCCTTTTTGATCAAGCTTCAGGTCTAATTAATAAAGGTTTTCATTCCATTGGATCATGGTTGAACTCACAAGGATCATCTAGCCTGGTTCCTATTTTTGTTTAAAATCTTAAAGTCACTTCAATAACCAAATCCACTTTTTCTGAGGTGAACAGAAGGATCATTATTTTCAGTCACTAGCAATTCACCAAAAATAATTTCACCTAACATAATTGAATGATCTCCTGCTGTTTCTATAATTCCAGAGACCTTGCATTCTAAGTAAGAAACTGCATCTTCCAAAATCAATGCATTTGCAGTTTCTGCTTTTTTAGTTTTAGCTCCAACAAATTTTTCTTCGCCTTCACCTTTATAGAATTTGCCAATTACGCTGTTGTTTTGCTTGCTCATTATGTTGACTACAAAATAACCAGCCTGTTGAATCAATTCTAAGCTCTTACGGCTTTTTTGGACGCAGACGCTGACCATTGGTGGTTCAAATGAAGTCTGTTGAATCCATGACATTAACATTCCATCATGCTGATTCAATTCATGATTAAAAAACGAAACAATAAATAATCCGCTAGGAATACGTCCCAAAGCCAAACCTAATTTTTCTTTATCTTCTGCTTGCATAAATCTCACTTTTCATAAATCAACTTAACTCATCTTACGCAAAAATTATTTCCATCATCTTTCTGGCCCTTCTCTCTTAACTGGGAAAAGGGAAATACAAATTTTTAACTCCCCTCTCGCTTTAGTAGAGGGGCTGGGGCGAGGGCTTTTAAACTTTGCGTAAGATGAGTAATTAAAAGAATACAATGCTATTTGTTCTTTCAGTATTCATTCATGAATTTTTAAAGCAAATTGTTTATTGCAATTCTCACTCTAGACGAAATACTCAATATAATATATGCATGTCAAAAAAGAGGAAAAATTGATGGCTACTGCAAGCAAATTAAATGGTAAACGCGAAACGCTTTCTGATGAAGCAATTGTAAGTCTCTGTCGCTCCAAAGAAGTTCAATTTATTCAATTGCAATTTGTTGATGTTCACGGCAAACCTAAACAAATGACAGTTCATTCTGATTTGTTGGAACGTGCATTAAACAATGAAATCATGCTCGATGGTTCTTCAATCGCTGGCTTTAGATCAATTGAAACCTCAGATATGTATTTTTATCCGGATAAAGCAACTTTCCAAATTTTGCCATGGTTGCAGGGCGGTAGAAGATCAGCTCGTTTGATTTGCGATATTTACAACCCAGATGGAACTCCTTTTGAGGGTTGCCCAAGAAATAATCTTAAGCGTGTTATCAAAAAAGCTGCTTCACTTGGATACACCTATAATGTTGGCCCTGAGCTTGAATTCTTCCTCTTGAAGAGAAATCCAGATGGTTCATTGACCACTCAAGATTCAGCTGGATATTATGATTTGGCACCTGATGATTTGGGAGATGAAGTACGCTGCAAAATAGTTGATACTCTTGAAAGTATGGGTTTTGCAATTGAAGCTTCTCATCACGAAGTTGCAAATGGTCAGCACGAAATTGATTTTGAATACTCAGACGCTCTTTCAACCGCTGATAATGTAATTGATTTCAAAATTGTTACCCGTAAAATTGCTTCTGAATATGGCCTTCATGCAACCTTTATGCCAAAGCCTTTTTTCGGAATTAATGGTTCAGGAATGCACGCAAATCAATCTCTCAGTGACATTAATGGAAGCAATCTTTTCCTTGATGAAAAAGCTGAATATCAACTTAGCGAAACTTGTTTGAATTATATTGGCGGAACCCTCAAGCATATTCGTGGATTTGCAGCAGTCACTAATCCGCTCATCAATAGTTACAAACGCTTAGTGCCTGGCTATGAAGCTCCTGTTTATATTGCTTGGTCTCCATCTAATAGAAGTGCCCTGATTCGTATTCCAGCCAAGCGTGGACGTTCAACCAGAATGGAACTTCGTTCTCCAGATCCAAGCTGCAATCCATATTTGGCATTTGCCGTAATGTTGACAGCTGGTTTAGATGGTGTTCAAAAGAAAATTAAGCCACCATCTCCAACCACTGTAAATATTTATCATTTGAATGAGATTGAAAGAGAAGAGCAGTCCATTCCAAGTTTGCCAGGCAGTTTGTATGAAGCACTCGAAGAATACAAAAAAAGCGAAATTAGCAAAGAAGCTTTAGGTGAACATATTTATGCTGAATTCTTAAAAGCAAAAACCAGAGAATGGGATGAATACAAAACCTATGTTTCATCGTGGGAAACCCAGCGCTACATAAACACTTATTAAGCCTCTCTATAATTGGATCTTTTTGATAATCCCTCTTTCATAAAGCTAAAAGCCATTTTGAGAGAGGGATTTTTTTATTGAGAGTATAAGAAATAAGTGAAGCAATTAAAAACCAGCACTT
Organism: Candidatus Melainabacteria bacterium; assembly: GCA_005110395.1. Lineage (GTDB taxonomy): Bacteria > Cyanobacteriota > Vampirovibrionia > Caenarcaniphilales > Caenarcanaceae > LMEP-10873. The sequence goes on from DUDU01000147.1 coordinate 3,054, forward strand.
GATTGGAACTCCCCCTGTCAAGGGGGCTGGGGGGTACTAGATGAATTTAGCAAATGTCGAAATTTTCATCGCTCCCGAAATAAGTCTCTAAGTATATAAACCCAAATAAATACAAACATTGATTAAACTGCAAAACATCACCAAACATTATTCTGAATCTTCTGAGCCAGCTTTGAGGGGGATAGATTTGCATATTGGCAAAGGGGAATTTGTCGCTTTAATGGGTGAATCTGGTTCAGGCAAAACATCCCTACTTAATATTTTGGGTTTAATTGATCAGCCAAGCTCCGGAGAATATTTCTTTGGCGATCAGAATGTCGCTGGTCTAAATGAAAAAGAAAGAACCTTGTTTCGCCGGAAAAAATTGGGTTTTATATTTCAATTTTTTAATTTATTGCCAGCTTTGAGCGTAAAAGAAAATATTGCTTTGCCTCTTCACTTGAATGGAATTCGCAATTATGAAAAAGTTGTGAAGGAGAGATTGTCTCAAGTTGGAATTCCTGAATTGGAAGGAAGATCTTTAAATACTCTTTCTGGTGGTCAAATGCAGAGAGTTGCGATTGCCCGCGCTTTAATACATGAGCCAAGTTTTATTCTTGCAGATGAGCCAACGGGCAACTTAGATAGCAAAACAGCAGAAGATATTCTTAGTCTTTTAGTCAAAATAAGAAAAGAAAATAATTTAACAATAATTATGGTGACTCACAGCCATGAATCAGCCAATCACGCTGATAGAAAAGTGGAAATCATTGATGGCAAGATCAAAGAATAAGATGGAGCTCAAAACTTTCGAGTCTTTATTGGCTTAAGTGCATCGCATAAATCAATCCAGCTAGCTTCTAAAATTGTGTCTTCAAGAAAAAAGACTAAATATTCATACCGAAAGAGTTCAGGAGAAAAAAAATCTTTCCCCATTCTGTATGCTTCTTCAAGTTTTCTTTTAGCCCTATTTCGATCTACTGCTCGCTTCATTTTCTTTTTGCCCACAACTAATCCCACTTGAGGATATCTTTCCTGTTGCGGCTGATAAGACAATTTTCCCAGTAATTTAAAAAAGGGATTTCGAGTAATCAGCTTTAAATTGTGCGTACTGCGAAAAGCTGATCTCCTCTTGAGCTTTTCGCTTTTAGGAAGAGCCATTTCAATCTTTAAACAATTTTGCTTGTAAGTTATTCTTTGGGAGATCGTTATAGAGAGTCACATCCCACTTAAAGAGATCTATTACATTGTAAGCTTTTTACGGCCTCTGAGTCTGCGTCTTTGAATAACTCTTTTGCCGCCAGGAGTGGCCATGCGTGCACGGAATCCGCTGACTCTCTTTTTCTTGCGTTTTGTTCCTTCTAATGTTCTTTTCATTTTTTATACCTTGAATATTTTGGCTTTAGGGCTTGTTAGCGCTGGTGTGAAATTACAATCTTCTTGATGAGAACTCAATAATCTTGGAAACTTCAACTTCAACTGGAATCTCGGTGGCAGTTGGAATACGAGAGAAGCAACCAGAAAAACTATCGGCTTCAAACTCAACATAGTCAACTCTGTTTTGAACATTGGCTATAGATTGTTCAATTGCAACTGGGAGTTTTTTTGCTAACTTGGCAGACAATTTAATTTTTTGTCTGGACTTTACTTGATAAGCAGGTTTATCAACTTTTTCAAAAACCACTTCGCCTTCGGCTAAAGAAGAGGATATCTTTTGAACTTGCACGTGTCCATGCACAACCAATTGGCGAGCAGCTGGCAAACTAGGAGCCAAGCCTAATCTGTAAACCAAATTGTCGAGTCTAAATTCTAAAGACTGCAAAAGGGCTTCTGCTTTATCGATAGCCTTTGAAGCTTCGTAGAAATAATTGCGGAATTGTTTCTCAGATATGCCGTAGCAAGCTCTAAGTTTGTTTTTATTAAAAAGGCCTTTTCCGAATTCGGATAATTTACCTTCACGCTTTTTACCGTGCATACCAGGTTTGCTATTGCGTCTGATATTAGTAGGTAATCCACTTAGTATGCCGAACTTACGGACAAATTTCTTGGGCTTCTTTATGACGTAACGTGCCATTTATTTTTTAATTTCTGAATTTATATATTTTCGTAGAGACCTAATAGATTACATTTTTTTGAATTAACTGTCAAATTTAAGTTTAAGTTTTGACTTTAACTGAGCTCTTATTGCTTTTCTTATTCATTACTCGCTTCAGCCATTTGCCAGTTTCCGAATAAGGGCTTTCAATAATTTCTTCAGGTGTTCCGATTGCAACAATTTCACCACCTTTATTTCCGCCTTCAGGTCCTAAATCAATTATCCAATCAGCTTGTTTGATTACATCTAAATTGTGCTCAATTACCAAAACCGTATTTCCACTTTCAACCAATTGCTGAAGTACTTCTAATAATTTAGCAATATCGTGCCAATGAAGTCCTGTGGTGGGCTCATCAAGTATATAGAGTGTTTTGCCAGTTTGTCTGCGTGACAATTCCGCTGCTAGCTTGATTCTCTGAGCTTCTCCGCCAGAGAGAGTTGTGGCAGATTGTCCAAGTTGAATATAGCCGAGTCCAACTTCTTCGAGTGTTTTCAGTTTATTGTAAACAGAGGGAATTGAGCTGAAAATCTCTACGGCTTGACTAACAGTTGCTTCAAGCACATCAGAAATTGAATAGCCTTTGAATTTCACTTCAAGTGTTTCTTGGTTATAGCGCTTTCCGTCGCAGACTGAGCACTTGACAAAAACCGATGGAAGAAAATTCATTTCGATCTCTAAATGCCCTTGTCCATTGCATGCTTCACAACGGCCACCTTTGACATTAAATGAAAACCTGCCAGGATTAAAACCACGCATTTTTGCTTCATTAGTTGAGGCAAATAATTCACGAATTGGAGTAAAAGCACCAGTATAAGTGGCTGAATTTGAATGCGGGGTTCTACCGATTGGGCTTTGATCAATTTCAATTACTTTATCGATTTCATCAATTCCCGATATGCTTTTGATTCCTTTGGGCTTATTGCGGCTTTTGAGCAAATGTCCCTGAATATAGGGCAATAAAAGCTCCATAATTAAACTTGACTTGCCTGAGCCCGAAACCCCTGTCACAGCAACCATTTTGCCAAGCGGTATTTCTAGATCAATATTTTTTAGATTATTGAGATTAGCCCCAACCAACTGCAAAATTTGTCCATTGCCTTCACGCCTTTTTTTCGGAATATCAATTTTCCATTCACCTGCTAAATATTTCCCCGTAATTGAATCTGGGTTTGAGCAAATAGACTCAATTGATCCAGAAGCAACAACATGACCACCATCTCTGCCCGCTTTTGGCCCAACATCAATCAACCAATCAGCCGCTTCAATTGTGTCTTCGTCATGCTCAACTACCAACAAAGTATTGCCAAGATTTTTCAATTTATTGAGAGTAGCAATTAGCCTTTCATTGTCTCGCTGATGAAGTCCTATGCTTGGTTCATCTAGAACATATAAAACCCCTGATAATCCTGAACCAATCTGCGTCGCCAGGCGTATGCGTTGAGATTCTCCTCCCGAGAGAGTTCCGGCCGATCGAGCCAAAGTCAAATAATTCAAACCAACATCTTGCAAGAAATGAATTCGAGCATTGATTTCCTGAATTACTCTTTCGGCAATCATGAATTCCTGTTCAGAAAGTTTGGTTGGTAATTCCTGAAAGAAATTGGCGGCATCATCAATTGACATTTCGGTGAGTGTTTTTATATTCACTTCACCAACCAGAACTGCTAAAGATTCTTTCTTGAGGCGGCCACCATTGCAGAGATTACAAGTATTCTGAGACATATATTCTTCCAGATCAGCTTTGATTTTGTCATTCTTCGCCTCTAGATATTTGCGCTTAAGCCTTGGAACTACGCCTTCAAAAGGCATAACAAAATTGAGCAATTCATTCCCGTCAAAAGAATCATAAGTCAATTCAATTGGTTCTTCGGTGCCATGCAAAACAGCTTTTCTGACTTTTTCAGGTAAATCTTTCCACTTAGTAATTGGTGAAACTTTATAAGCCTTAGCGACTGAGTTGAGAAGCTGCACATAATAACCAGTGCTTGACTTTGTCCATGGAGCGATAGCTTGCAGAAGAGTGGCATTTGGATCGGGAATAAGCTTAGATTCATCCATTTCAAGATGTGAGCCAATTCCATGACATTCGGGGCAAGCGCCTTCGGGACTATTAAAAGAAAATACTTTGGGACTGAGTTGAGGTAAACTTCCGTGACCATTAGGACAGGCTAAATTTTCGGAGAAATTCAATTCTTGTACTATTTCGCCTTCTCCATCAACTTCCGCAAACTTAGCAAAACCTTGCCCTTTGCTCAAAGCTAGCGCCATACTATCAGCCAAGCGTGAACGGTTTTCGGCTTTCACTACGATTCGGTCAATTACAATTTCAATATCATGTTTTTTTGTTTTGGCGAGCTTAATATCTTCATCCAGTGAATAAATTACGCCATTGACTCGCACACGCAGAAAGCCATCTTTTTTGAGTTTTTGAAATAGAGTGTGATATTCACCTTTTTTCTGTTCGACAACAGGAGCTAAAATCAAACTTCTCTTTTCATCAGCTTTTTCATAAATTTGGTCAATAATTTGATCTATGCTTTGTTTCTGTACAAGTGAGTTGCAGACAGGGCAATGCTGATGACCAATGCGTCCATAAAGAAGGCGCAAGTGATCGTAAATTTCGGTGATAGTCCCAACAGTAGAACGAATATTATTGCTGCGACTTTTTTGATCAATTGCGATTGCTGGGCTTAAGCCTTCAATTGAATCAACATCTGGTTTATCTACCTGTCCGAGAAATTGGCGAGCATATGAAGAAAGTGATTCTATATATCGGCGTTGTCCTTCGGCAAAGACAGTATCAAAAGCCAGCGAACTTTTACCTGAGCCAGAAACACCAGTTATGACAACTAATTGATCTTTTGGAATCCTGACACTGACATTTTTGAGATTATGCTCACGCGCTCCAGTAACCGTAATCCATTGTTGTTGATCTTTCTTCATAAATTGCCAGAATAAATTGAGCTCTAATATTGATATTCAAATATTAATTGATCGCAGAATAAAGGCCGATTCAAAAACCATAAATCCTGAAAACTGCAAAACTAAAGATTATTGTGAGAGGGGTTTTGAAGATGTTGGTTGAATGAATATT
>DUDU01000148.1 GCA_005110395.1 Candidatus Melainabacteria bacterium
GGGGTTTTAGATTGCGATCCCTTTTTTGATAATTTTAGTTGAATTGCATTTCGGACATTTTTTTCTTGGCATTTTTTATGTACCTTTTGATTAGTACATCCATTTTCTCTTAAATCTCTCTTCTGGTAATTGATTTCAAATATCTTTAGGTGCCATTTTTTTCCTTATGCCCACTCATTTGATGAGGCAATTTACATCATTCTCACCTCAAAGCTGACAAGAACATATTGACTGATACAATTGTGATCATAATCAAATATTAACCAAGCGAAGCTTTTCACACAAACAAAATTCTTTTGATTTTTAGATGTCGACTCAGAGTTTGTCATCGTTGAGTAATTCATTATTGCCATTGCCAACTAATGCTAGGCACGGTTCAAAGCATCTTGCAAATCAAAATGTAAGTCACGCAAACAAAAATAATTCGTCATTAGGTTCATCACTTACTAATGGCATTAACTTAAATAATTCCTCAGACGACAACACTAATAATCAAGCTACGCCAAAAACTGAGCAAAAGACTAAGCAAAATTTTTTTCAAGAAATTCTTTCATATATTCCCGAGACAAAAGAGAGTGGTGAATTATTCAAAAGCATAGTCAAATTATTGGTTGCATATATTGCCTTCAAATCAGCACCCTGGCTCAAGGACAAATTTGTACAAGCTAAGTTCACAAATAAGCTAAAAGACGGTATTCAGAGCAAAGCAGAGAAAATTGTCAACAACACAAAAGTACAAGGGCTAAAAGACACTGTCAAAGAAGGTTTCAAAGAAGGTTGGGATAGAAATTGGGAAAAATTAGGTTATAAATTCAACCTAAAAGATTTTTTACCTGACCCAGCCGCATTTTTTACTGACCCAATAGTGCTATTGGCTAGTGGTTATGTGGGCGGAAGTGTTTTGTTTGGCATATTCAACCAGCTCTTGCCTTCGACTAATAATAATTTGGATAAAGATGCTACCCACAAAGAGAATCAAGCAGGAGCTAATAACAAAAAAACACATTCCAGAAATCTATTTCAAAAATTCTTTGACGCCTTGGTTAAGCTAGGAGTTGCCGGGTTCGGGCTTCATTGGATGGGTAAAAAATTCAATCACAATCCAATTGCAGAATTAGCTGGTTTAATTGGTGGATTTGGATTAGGTCAATTAATTAACGGGGCTGATGAATGGCTTACTAATAAGGTTGAGGATTTTGTAAAACCAATTGTCAATTCCCTCACTGGGCTAAAAGAGGAGTCTCCAGATCTGACCAATAATACTCATCAAAGCAATTGGTCTTTTGCAAATGCGATTGCGGGGGCGATCTCAATGTCTTTATTGTTTTTCATTAAGTTCTTGATTTTATTGCCCAAGAAAAAAGCATTAGTTTATAAATTTTCTTTTGAACCAAATAAAGGAATTAAAAATGAAGCATTAAGATCAACCTTGAAATTCTTTCATGCACAAGCATCTATTGTGGGTACCGCTTTTGGACTAAAACTCGGGACTGTTTTGCCCGAACCACCTGAAATGCCCAGAGATGCACTTCCCTCTACCAATCTGGAACATGGGATTAATTGGTGTAATAGTTTGTGGCCATTGACCAAAGAACATATCGATCAGCGAGTTCAAGAAATGGAAATTCCTGGCTTCGCAAAACCACTAGTGAAGATGTCAGCCACAACTTTTTATTGGTCATATTTAAAAAAAATCAGCCTTTGGGGGGACGCTGTTCGTTGCAAGAACTTTTCTGAAGTTATGGAGAGCTCGCCAAATCCAGCTAAATCAGCAATAGCGCAGGCAATGGTCAAAGATGGTCAAGGAAATATATTTGCCAAAATCCTCTTGATGCCGTTTATAGCAGGTATTTTCTTCACAACTGATTTATTAACCAACTTTATAGTCAATCCTTTTGTTGAGCTTTTCAAATCATTGTTTGGGCTTAAAGATAAAGAAACTATCACAAAGAGCCACTCTAAGCCTTCTTTGAGTCAGCAAATTCACCTTGCAGGAAATCATCGCTAATTCAATCATCAAATCCAAGAGCCTTTGTTGGGAGAAGTCTCAAAATCTTTAATTGGTGATGCGGGTATATTCAGTTTTCTTTGCTTATCAAATAGCCCGTCTATTTCTGAATTGTTGATTTGAGGATTTTTATCACTAGGCGAGAAATCTGGCATGCTACCGAGCAAATCATTTAAGCTTTTTTTGCTTTTCTCTATGAGCTGATCGGTATTCTCAAAACCAAACATATTGGAAGAAGATGAATTAAAGCTCAAATTGTTTTGCCTAGACTCAAAATTGATTTGCAGCTTTGCCGAGTGGTTTTCTTTTTGAGCTTCAATTTGCAAACTTAATGAGCCGCTTTTACCAGAAAACCTTTCTTTGATATAGGCAGTTAATTCATCATTTACTTTTTTCTTTTCGGCTTCATCTAATGAACCATTTACTTCAATTTTAAAATCGATATTGCCTGCATTCTTAAAAGTTTTTTGTTTGGAGAGCTCAGCCTCTGATAGCTTCTCGCCAGATTTGAGCATTTTGCTTTGCTCAGAATAATTACCTGGGAATTGAAAAGAAAAGCGTTTGAAATTCTCAGTATGCCATTCTCGGTTCATGGTACAGCCTGAGAGAGAAAGAAGCATTATCAAATAAACAAATTTTTTCTTCATAATGTCTGATTTGATTTTAGAAATTTGATGAACTGAAAGCGGAATAGATATTTTTATTCTAAATCTTTATAAATGTTTCGGCGATATCTGACTTGAGAATACCCTTGCCAAGGATTTTGTTGTGAGAAGTTTGAATGTCAAGGTAGATGAATGAACCGTTCTGAGGATTTTCTCTGGAAGAGCTTTTAGGGCCACTTTGTGGATGTTGTTCAGCAACGCAAACATTAAATACTATTCATTTCATCAAGTCCTAAACAAAGACTTTACTCAAGGATATTAATTTGATGATTAGAGAAATCTGTAGCCCATTTGTGGTACGGTAATAAATGTAAGGATAAACAAATGGCAAAAACCATGAAAGCTATTGATGATGCGGTTAGAGGACGGAACCTCACAAAATTTAAATCAAAAGAAGACCTGTTAGCTTCGTGGGATTAGGAGAGTAAATAAATGGATATTTCTGAAAAGATGAATGAAGTTGATTTGCAAGCTCAAGTCTTGATAATGGCTTTTCAATCTTTGGATAATCGAAGCCGAGAGAATTTCCTCGAATCTCTAAAACGGGAAATTGAAGATGAAGAGTTCTTTGAATTGCTGAAACAAAGAGCGAAAATAAGCAAAGTCTTATCTGATGATCAATCCCAAGAATTGAGGAATTACTTGAAATCAGCATGAGACTTGAATTTCGGGGCTATTTCATATTAAGAGTGCTTCTAAAAACTAAGCTTTTTCAACCCCCGGCTTTCGCCGACCCCTGAAAAGGGGCTCTCAAGGGGAGAACTAAAAGCCCCCTCTCAGGGGGTTGGGGGTTTAAGAGACTTAATAGAGGTGCCCTTAATTCTGTCCGCACTATTGTCGATAGAGACATTAAAAGATACAAAGATCAAAATTTACTCAGGCGAATTGCTTCTATACTGGATTTAATTGAGCAGAGTAATGTTTCGACGATGTCTGACATGAGGATACCCTTACCAAGAATTTTGTTTTGATAATAAGCTTCATTTTGAGTAGAAAGAACTAGTCAGAGTATACAAAAACTGTTTAATGATTTCCTTGAGACTTCTCTTAGGAGGTCATTTAAGACTGTTCTGTGCATTTATTTTTCTATATGATCTATGTCTTGTAGTAACCAGCTTCCTTTCTTTCCTGTTTTAGTAATTACTTGACAAATAGCCTGAAC
>DUDU01000149.1 GCA_005110395.1 Candidatus Melainabacteria bacterium
AGTTTGCTCTCGAAAAATACTGATATAGAAGGATTAGTATTTGGTTTGCCACAGTCTAGAAGTGGTGAAGCAGCTCTTGCAATCAAACAAATTGCCGAAAATCTAAAAGGCGAATTTCATATTCCAGTTTATTTTCAGGACGAAAGATTAACCAGCTGGGAAGCGAGAGAAAATCTCAAAGAAGCTGGTTATACTCCTGATCAAATCAAAGAAAAAGAAGATGAAACCGCCGCTCAAATTATTCTTCAAAGTTTTTTGAATGAGAATAAAACTACAAATTATTAGTTAATGTCTTTAATTTCTGGAGAAGCATTTTTATAATTCATCTTTGTATTTGTATTCCCATCTTTCCTTATGTCAGCTCTTACGTATATGGGTTGACCATGTTTTGGTTGATGTCTAATGTATTTTATTCCAACCAAGTCAAGATGTTCTCTAATTTCATTAGGCAGAGTTGTATCATTAGACCAAAGGACTCCATGAAGTGGATGATTTTGAAGTTCATATGAATCAAGTTGAACTTCACGAATATTTGGCAAAGAACCTATCTTCACATTGCCCATTTTTGCGCCAATGATCTTTGCCCCTCTAAAATCATCGCATAAAGCATCAAATGAACAATCAGTTAAATCCGCTTTTACAAAATCAACCCGAGCTAATTTAACATTTGAGAACGTCGAATTTTTATCTCCAATTTTTAATGTATTAGGCATTAGTTGCATCCCAAGAACTTGCATATCACCTAAATGAGCATTTCTAAAATTGGAGCCAGCAAGGTTGAGATTATTAAAATCAATTTTGTGTAATTTTGCATTATTTGCATTCAGCTCAAGAACAGGAAGTTCTTCTTCTTGAATATTTCCATCTATTTTGCCACCTTCTATATGAGTCCGACTAAAATCAACTCCATGCTTACCACTTAAATTTATTATTTTGAAATTTGTTATTGGGCCATCCTTACCGTCAGGTTTTTTACTTTTACCCCATGAAATATTCCAACCATTGAGATTTGGTGCATCCAGTTCAGCATTGGACCAATCAGACCTTCTCGCTTCAAATCCCAAATTAGCACCAGGAGACGACTGTGCTCCAGAAAAATTACCTTCTTTAAATTTTGAACCTGATAGGTCGTATTTGCCACCAAAATAGAAATTCTGAAAGTTTGCACCATCTGCTTCTACTTCTTTTAAAGTATAAAAAGGTGCATCCGAATCCAAGTTATAAGTTGTGGAGTTTCACAACGTTGTGGATAAAAAGAAAGTTTCACCAGAAGTTATTGGAGAGTAAAGACTAGGTGTTTGAGTGGAATAAGTTAGATATCAAAACCAAACCCTTATCTTCACCATCTTCAATTGCTACTTCAACCGCCCGTTTTGCAAGCTCAAGCAACTCTTTAGATTCACGCCTTAAGTTAAATGACTTTTGTACTTTCTCAGAAATTTGGCTTTGAATCGTTTGTGAGAGAATTGGAATTACAACTTCTGATATTTCTGAGGGCTTCCAGTGTTGAATAATCGAACCTCCAGCGTCTCTTTCAGCCTGTAATTGAACTAAAGGCGAGTTGAGAACTAAAGTTAAATAATCAGGATTAATACTTGAATCACAAATAGTTAAAAGCAAAATACCACCAGAAACTATTATGTTTAAGTCTTCTTGAGCTTTGTGAGCAATTCCTACAGTTCCGTCTTTAGAAAGTAAAATTGTATTCTTCTTGGGTTTGAGTTCATTAATATTTGGAATTAACTCTTTTGAAATATGAATCTCTGGATGTTTAATTTCAAATTTTGTTAAATCAGAAATTCTTACAAACGGTATTCCCTCTTCTTTGTATGCATTCGAACCAGGCTCAATAGATTTCTTTATTTTTGCAATTCCAGATTCTCCAGACAACTTTTTATAAGGCTTACTTTTTATCCGCTCAATAATCCAATCATATTTAGGCTGGTAATACTCAGCATCTAACCGTCCCGAAGAAAGAAAGCTCTCTTTAAATGATTTGATGGAGTATTGCCTCACCCCCAGTCCCTCTTTCTTACCTCCCCCGCCTCCTTGAAAGGAGGAGCTAAAACATTGAATTTCTGAGTTCCCCCTTTCAAGGGGGTTAGGGGGTAATAACCCCAATTCATCAAGCAATAAATCTTCCGCTTCTTTGTATAAGCTTTTGCTTTCTTCAAGCTTGCTATGAGCTGTTTTAACTAAACTTTCAATTCCCTCTTGAAATGGTTTTGAGAGAAGAGGAATTTTGAGTTTCTTTATTTTGTATATAAATAAATTGAGTTGAACGTTTCCAGTTGACTCTCTTAGACTTTGAAATCTTCCATACTTACTCAGGAAAAAAGTAGAAAGAAAATATGGAGAAAAAGAGTTTTCGATTCTAATTATTCCTACATGTCGATCTGAGTTTGCTGGAAGTATTTCTTTTGTGACGACTGCACAGTTTCCTATAGTGCCTACAGTTGAAATAATTACATCGTTTTCTTTCAATTCAGTTCGTGGATTTTTTGAATTCTGTAACTTGCTAATGTTTTCTAAACCAGATAAATCAAAAATATTTTCTTTTGGTGCTTTAGCAGAAATCAATCGAATATTACTTGATTCATCAAATTGGATAGACTCATGAATACCATCAGTTACAAAAGAACAATCTCCAACATATTTAAATTCATGTTCTTGAATCTTCGACAGTTTACTTAAATACTCTTTCTTAAAATACTCCCCATCAAAGCGGAAAGAGTCATTATCATTTAACACTTCAGAGAGCTTTAATTCACTCACTTCAAGCCCTTCCAACAAAGCCTCATATTTAGCTTGATTGAAAGGGCTTAGACGAAAAAACTTAGTCGCTCCTTTTTAGCAAATTCAATAAATGCCTCTGCAATTCCGTCTTTAGTTAAACCCTCGTGATTATATAAATCATGATCAACTATCAAATGTCCGTGTAAATCTTTTATTCTTTTCCCTTCTGTGTCTGTTCTATATATCTTTTCACCGCTATTGTCTTTTGCTGGCTCTGTTTGAGTAGCGAAGAAAATACTATAATCATCAACTTTCGGACAAATCTTTTCATCCCACTTTTGCACAAATAAAACGCTGGTCTTTGTTCCAGTATGTGGTTTAAAAGTATTTCCATGAAGCCCAACCACTGCTAATATTCGGCAATGCTCCGCAATATAATCTCTTAAATACTTATCTGATGAATTGTTAAATCGTCCTTGTGGCAAAACTACCGCCATTCTGCCACCTGGTTTAAGGAATTTAATATTTCTCTCAATGAATAAAACATCTCGCCCTACAGCTGTTTGCCATTTACCATTCTCTTTTCGTGAAACAGCGGAATGATTGTGAAGCATTACATCATCACTTATATCACCAGCAAAAGGCGGATTAGCCATCAAAATATCAAATTCAAATTCTCCAAAATTATTTTTTACTTTGGTTAAACTTTCCAGACGAGAAAAACCCTCATTGTAATTTTTTAGCCAATCTCTATTATCAGTTGTCTCTTTCCATCGGGTAAAGTCTAAAGTATTCAATCTTAAAACATTCGTATGCCCGTCTCCCGCAATAATGTTTAGAGTTCTACCCACTCTCACAGAACGTAAATCAAAATCGATTGCAAAAACCTTCTCTTTGACATAATTGAGTTCTGCTTGTGTTCTCTTCCTTGTAGTCAATAAATTAGGCATATTTGGGTTTAATGAATTCCAAACATGAAAAATTGTATGCATCGGGAAACCACAGCTACCTGCGGCTGTATCAATCATGGTTTCTGAAGCTTTTGGGTTGAGCATTTTGACACACATATCAATCACATATCTTGGAGTGAAATATTGCCCTTTATCGCCTTTTTGTTCTTTGTTTACCAAATACTCAAAAGCATCATCTACAACCTCAAGGTTTGAATTGAAAAGCTTCACATCTTGCAAATAAGAAACACAGGTCTTAAGGTGATTGGGTGTTAATTGGAATTTATCGCCATCCTGAAAAATACCAGACCATTTTTTCTTAGCTTCCTCAAATAAATTATTGAGTCTTTTTTGAGTTTCACTCTCTGTTCCAGTATTCCGAAATTCTAATTGTCTAAAATTTTTATCATCAATATCTTCAAGCCTTTTATCATGCTTCAATAAAGTCGCTATTTCATCAGCATCTTCACTACTTTTAAATTCGTCATAAAGCTTTGTAAAAAGTAATTTAAAAATTTCTTCAAAACTATCCACTCCTGAATTAGCTAATACAATGTCTTCAAATTCAAGAATAATTTCTTTCAAGCTTTTATCTTGTAATTTATCTTCGAGTAAAAGTTGTTTGATTGTATAGCTTACATTCAGTACATCACTGAGAGTCTGATTGGCTCTTGGTAAATAAGAAAGTTTCTCAAGATAAGTTGTTTTTGTTTTCTGATTTTCTTGTTTGAAAAAATACTCAATGGATCTTCCATTAGTCCAAACTCCAATAGAAGCTCCTTCAAATTTACAATAAGATTCTAATTGCTTTTTACCATCTATGACTTTAGGCTGTTTAAGTTCAACAATAATATAAGGTTGGGTCGGTCTGTTCTTTTCAAAAATCACAATATCGGCTCTTTTTGAACTACTTCCTGTTTTTACTGGATACTCAAGCTGAATATTGTCTTTGTGATAACCGTATTTATCTAGCAATTCCATTAAATAAAGCTGCCTAACCACTTCTTCAGGTGTTAGCTTTATATCTTTGTCTCTGATTAAACACTTTATATAAGGAACTGAGCCTGTTTTAGTTTCTTTATTGAAAATACTTTTCTCAAACTTACTGATTAGTTCAGGTTGAAAATGCTCTATTCTATAATCAGACTCTTTAAGGAATTCAGAAAGCTTCATAAATAAAAAACAAGAAATTAACAAAGTGCTAGTGTTGGATTTTAGCTTTTATTAGTGATTTCTATCTTGTCTAGATAGACTCAAATTCTTGTTATTAATATTGGGGACTTCTTTAAAATAGCGTTTTTCAGCAAAAGCATTCAAAAAAATCTGGTTCACCCTGAAAATTT
>DUDU01000150.1 GCA_005110395.1 Candidatus Melainabacteria bacterium
GGTAAAAAATTAGTTGCCTGCTGCCACATTACTTCTGAAACTGCCAATCTCGCAATTACTCTTCAAGCCGGCGGATGCGAATCTTTGCTTATTGCGAGTAATCCACTTTCCACTCAAGATGATGTTGCTGCTTGGTTAGTCAGAGAAGCTGGTATTAGTACTTATGCGATTAAAGGTGAAAGCATAGAAAAATATAAAAGTCACGTTGAGCATGCGCTTGCTTTCAAGCCTGATTTAATCATTGACGATGGTTGTGACGTAATTGCAACTTTGGTGGAGAAATATCCTGATCAAGCAAAAAAGCTAATTGGAAGCACGGAAGAAACCACTACTGGAATCACGCGCCTCAAATCTATGGAAAAAGATGGTGCTTTGCCTTTTGCTTCAATTGCTGTGAATGACTCACTTACTAAACATTTGTTTGATAATCGCTATGGAACAGGTCAATCAACACTAGATGGTGTAATTAGGGCAACCAATATTTTGTTGGCAGGGAAAAATGTCGTAGTTGTTGGTTTTGGCTGGTGCGGGAAAGGTGTGGCTTCTCGATCTAGAGGAATGGGCGCACAGGTTGTTATTTGTGAAATTGATCCGATTAAAGCGCTTGAAGCCAGCATGGAAGGCTATCAAGTTATGCCAATTGCTGAAGCTGCCAAAATTGGGGATTTATTTATTACGGTTACTGGTAATTTTCATGCAATTGATTTGCCTCAGTTAGAGTCTATGAAAGACGGAGCCATTGTTTGTAATTCAGGACATTTTGATATTGAAATTAATTTAGAAGGCCTAAATCAAATTGCAAAGAATAAAGAAATAGTTAGACCTTTTGTTGAGAGATATGAATTAAAGAGCGGCAAATCGGTTTTTGTTTTGGGTGAAGGTCGCCTCATCAATTTAGCAGCGGCTGAAGGACATCCATCATGCGTAATGGATCTGAGCTTTGCTAATCAAGCTCTTGCAATTGAATATCTCGTCAAGAATCAAGGAAAGCTAAAAGCGGGTGTTCATAATTTGCCGAAAGAAATTGATATTGAAATTGCTTCACTTAAGCTCAAATCGCTTGGAATCAAAATAGATACTTTGTCGAAGGAAATGATTCAGTATATGAATTCTTGGAAAGTTGGAACTTAGTTTTCTTTAGAATTAAGTTTTCAGGCGGTTGTCTCCTACTAAGCAGAAACCAATGATAACGGTCTCAGATGAGATTTATAACCAAGTAAATCAGCTAACCAGCCCCAAAAAGGTTCTTTGCCTATCTTTTGAGTTGATTCTTTTGCTACCTGAATATATGGTTTGTGGCTTTGCAGTGAGTGCTCAATATCCCTAACGTCTTCTGGATGCATTATTGCAAAGCATTCTTGAACAAATGGGTGATCTGTACCATGATATTGTGCTACTTCTTTAACAAAATCGCTAAGAGGGAGAGTTGAGTGATTATCAAGAATAAAACCTTCTTCATTAATTCCAATAGGTACTCCTGAAGAATCATTTCTTATTGTTGACGTTGGTATCACTCTAGAATTCTCTCTATCCCAATTTCTAGATTGAATCTTCATTGAATTCAAAAGTTCAATTTCTTTTTCATGAACTTTTTTCAGGCTAATTAGTCTAGCTTTTAAGCCATTTCTTTTTCTCTCTTGATTTGAAGAAACTGAATTAATAGCAGTTCTACATTCATGCATATTTTGAGCAAGTTCATTTACTTTTTCTTCTTGATTTTTTACAGCTACATTAAGCAAACTAGAAGCATACTTAGATCTTTCAAGATGTTGATTTGCTATTGCTTTATTAAGTCGGGCAGAAGCTTCAGCTTTATTTTCAGAACCAGTTTTTTGTAAAGCTTTTCCATTTTGCTTTCTTTCCCTCATTTCTTTTATTTCAGCTTTTTCTCCAACAATCAAACATTTACCTTTATAGAAAAGATTTTGTAACCAATTATTAAGTGTTATATTTTCGCCACTCAAATCAGCTGAACCAGTCCTTTCATGATGTTGCCCATCTAATACTTGACCATGTGCTTCTGAATATTCTTCTAAAGCTTTTTTTGTCTTATCAACATGACCTAATACTTTATCTTTTGATTGTTGTAATTTTTGATCACCAAATAAATGTGAGATTTGTCCAGCTTGATTTGCTGCAAATTTACCTCCAATTGCACCCACGGCAGCTCGAATACCCATTGAAGTATATCTAATAGCTAATACCGAGACGAAAGCAATTAGTGCAACCTCAACCACTTTAAAGAAAGGATTTGATTTTTCCCAAACGTCTTTGCACCAATCACCAAATTGCTGAAATATGTTTTTATCTTCTTGCTGAACGTTTTGATTTGCTTGCGGGTAATTAAACTGAGAGGAATTAATTCCATTTGCATTGTTGGTATGAGCGTGAACCTCGGAAGGTTGCCCTGATACAGCTCCTTGCCTTATTCTTTCTTGTTGGACTGCTTGTTGTCGTGCATTAAATTGCAGAGCAACACCTCTTGGAGCATGTACTGACATAAACTATTACCTATTAAAAACTTTGTATTAAATTGAGTATTAAAAAGAAACTTGTATATAAAAATTTATTATTATCTTAATATTTAGATTAATACACTTAGGCCTTGAATGTCAAGATTTTGTTAAGCCAAAGATAAGAATTGCTAAAATCTTAAGATTTCATGAAATAAAGGAAATTGCTTATTGCACAAGAGCTTGATTTTCTCTCCAATTATTTAAATTTTGGGTTTATTTTTATCCAAAATATAAGGAAATCAAAATTGCCTCTTAATGCTTCGCACGCTATGATTTTTCCTAGAAGTATTTATATTATTACTTGAAAATTTAAATCAATTTAATAGATTTCATC
>DUDU01000151.1 GCA_005110395.1 Candidatus Melainabacteria bacterium
GCTTATAACTTCAAAAGGATTGGTTTCTTGGTTAGAGGACTTGCTTGGAATTGATCAGTTTTAGACTCTTTTCATGAGTTTTAGACTAATTTGAAAAGCAATAAACAACAAATTTGAAAATGTATTTCTAGTACTTTTCTCTCTAATTCAGATTTTTTGTTTATTCCGTGGCTCCATAAGCTTTGCCTTGGGCTTCATTAACTTTTTGATTGAAAGGAGCAGAACCATTATTCACTTTCTCATTATTACTTCTTGCTTTTACATATTCCTCATAAGAAGCTCTAACGGAAGTAGGCAAGCTAGTGGAATCTTTAATTAATTTTTCAAGTAAATCAAACAACTTATCCGAATTTACAGGAAGATTTAAAGGTTTAGAAAGAGCCGTTGGTAATTCACTATTAATTTTGTTACCTTTTTCAGGCTTAAAATGAAATTGTGATCCCAATGGATGTCCAGCTTGTAGAACATTTGAAGCAATTATAGTTACATTATAATGATTAGTCAAAATCTGGAACTTACTCCTAGTTTCTGGACTAGCAACAATATTGCACCCTCCCAGTTTTAAAGTGCCACCTTCTTTGAGGGTTTTGTTATAAAGCAAAAAATCAATAATTTCATCAGCAGGTAAACCATTCACTCCATCAAAGAAGAATTTGTTGTCAAGACCATGTGAGTCTAGCTGAAGAGAATCTAAAGGCTTTCCATTGTTAATATCATTAATATATTCTTTTAATTTGTTTAGTAAAGAATCTTTGCTTGCAGACGGTAACCAAAATCCATTGGAAGAAGCGATTTGGAATCTTTTGATATGGTACATTTGATAAGCTAAGTTCATTTCTTTTTCATTCTCTGGAGAGAAAATACCAACCGTTAAGTTACTTTTAGCATTGGGGTTTTTCTTTGCATGAAGAATAGAAGATTCATAGTCTGGTATGCTACTCAAAGCACCAACTTGTCTTTCCCACAAAAAAGAAGGAAATCCTGCCAAAACAGATTCTGCTACCCATAAAACATTCCCTAAGCCTTCTTTCAAGTTTTGTACTGGAAGAGGATCATTTGTATAGTCGATATTTGTAATATTGAGAGGTTTTGTAATATTCTCAATATTGCTTTTGAGAGGTGTTGGCCGAGGTGTTAATATCTGCTGCGGTAAAAACAGGTTCATTACTTTGTTTAAGTTTGACTTCTTGTTATTACAATAAAAGACGAGAATTAAAATTTATCTAATGCAATATTAATATTTAGTAAAAATGCCAACAAAGTGAATCAGAAGTTTAAAAAAGTTATTCTATGTGTAACTTATAGCTTGTGAATCTCATAATGTTAGTTAAATTGATTTTACGGTGCGTTTCAAGAAAAATCATCAATACTGGATGAGACAAGCTATTGATATAGCTAAGCAAGCCCTTCCGTATGATGTCCCAATTGGATGTTTGCTTTTAGGTTCTGAAGGACAACTTTTGGCTCAAGGCTGCAACCAAAGAGAAAAAGAACATCTATTGACGGGACATGCTGAAATATTGGCGATTAATGAAGCTTCTAAAACATCACAAGATTGGCGATTAACCGACTCAACTCTGTATGTAACTTTAGAGCCCTGCTTGATGTGCGCTGGAGCTATTTTTCAAAGCAAGATCTCAACGGTGATTTTTGGAGCTTATGATTTACAGGCAGGCGCTATGGGGTCAGTGCAAAATCTTATTCGTCCAGATTTGCAAATAATTGGCGGGATTCTTGAGGAAGAATGTGCAAGTCTTTTAAAAACTTTTTTTGCTAGCAGAAGAGAAAACTAAAAATTTGACATGAATCCTAGCCTATTGAAAAACAATTTTTACAAGGATTTATCATAGATTGAACTATAAAGTTGAAGCTTAAAAACTATCAGAATTACTCTTTGCACTTCTGAATTGTGAATATCAAGCAACCCTTGTACATTCGGGTTTTACCCCCAGTCCAGCGAGAATGAAGGTGCGAAATCCCTTGCAAAGAGATTGAGATTTTTTAGAAAAATCAAATTATGCGATTTCAATAAGTATATTTGTTTGAGTTTAGGAATCTTTCAAGGGATTTACTTATTCATTTACTAATTTAATTGTCCGAATAAACATGCAAGTGATTTATAAAATGACATTTAATGAAAAGGATTGCAAGATGAGAATTTTAAGCAAAATGGTAAATGCCATGAAAAACACTGTTCTTTATCCATTTCAGCGGACGCAAGCGGCTTTTCGCAATTTTAAAGAAGGGAACATTTTAAAAGGCGTAGGGAATTTAGTATTTGGAGCATTTACTGGACTTTCATTAGCCGTAAGCCCTTTTACTACATTAGCTTCATCGGCCTTGTGGGGGGCAGCAGGTGGTGGCATTGGAAAGAAATTAAATGAAACGGCTTAATCAATTGTTTTCTTTATGGCCTTTCTAGAATTTTTAATTATTATTGTTTTGAAGAGGGATTTCCCCTTTAGATCTTCCATTGAAACCAGAATTCAGAGTTCTATCACCTAAGCCAATTTGAATAATTGGTGCCTCCAAGGTTTGATCTTTTTCTCGGTCAATAATTTTTGCATTTTCAATTAATGTCAATGAATCCGCTTTCTTATCAGGTATTGATTTGTTCTGGCTAATAAATAATTTTTTGCCCCAACCCCTAAAACTTACCCCATAAATCAATTCCACCAAATCATCAATTTCTTCAGAATTCTGCTCGGCGGTGAGGATAGACTCACTAGCATTTATTTCCGTATTTTTAATGAAATCCGCCCTAATTGTCATTTGACTAGTACTGCCGTCTTTTTCCTGAAAAGGAACTGTCAGTTTTGCCCGATCGGCCTTTGCGGTAACAATTAAATCTTTTGAATTTGAATTGTAAATAATTGAATTCCCGATAATTTCAGTTCCATCTTCTTTTGTGAGCATTGCCATCTTGGTTTGACTGTCAGAATCAACGCTTAACACTTTAGTATTTAAATAATAAGTAATTTTTTCACCAATAGCTTTTATTCCATCAGCCGATTTCAAAGTTGCATTACCCGTGAAAATGGCTTTTTCAGTTTTATTATTAATTGAATACAATTCCCCTTTATCAGAAAAAACTTTACCTTCATCCAAAGAGGTAACCACATTATTTCTAGCAGTCAATTGCTTTTTCTCATTTTTAGATTGATTCGAATCAATTGCCTCAGTAATTAATTTTTTTGAATTATTTCCATCGTTTAGATCAATGTCTTGCTCAACAGAATCAATACTTACGGTCTGTCTCTTTCCAGCTTCATCTTCCATGATTTGCTCTGAGTGGACTCCATCAAATGCATAAAGAATTTTTTGAATAAGATCAATTTTGACTTTGGGAGAATTGATTTTTTGTTGTCCATCCTTGGAAATTATTTTTACTGACCCAAAGGCTTCCAATAACGTGAATTTTTTTAATAATTTGTCTTTGCGAAAAAAGATTTTATCGGCAGAAAGAGAATATTTATTTGTGACAATTCGGCTTTCTCCAAAAGTTTCGATATCAGAATATTCCCCAGATGAATCTTTAATTGAAACCAATTTGTCAGTAATAAGGGTAAAAGGATCGCTGCCTAAGCTACTTACAGCTACTGAACCGTTCAAAACTATTTTATCGTCTAAGACTTCAAGAGAATCAGCATGGTCAATTTGAAAATCACTTGCTTCTTCTGCATTTACAAATACGGATGAATTAAAAAACAATAGAAGAAAAACTAATAGAACTCTTATAAAGTTTTTCGGCTCAAAGTTAAAACATTTCATGAAATTTTCACCTTCACTGTAAGCAGTTTTCCAATTCATAAACATAAATTTGTAAAGCTTACTTAAGTTCAATCGAATAATAAATAAACTAAAAGTCAATTTAGAATAACTCATAATTTAGTTAGACTTCTTTAAGGTTTGGTAGAAAATTACAAATGACATTTCGAGTGAATCAGAAAAGCAAATCAATTACCATCGAAGTCAAGAAACAACTACTCAATCAAATAAAGGTCTTCTTCATAATTCTTGGCAATTAATTTAATAGGAAAAGTCGGTTTGTATTTCGCAAACAAAAGTTCATCTTCTTCAAATCTATCACCATGCATTACTAAGCATTTATTTTTCAAGAACTTATCACTCTTCAATTCATTTAACTGAATTATTCCTCCATTGAATTTAATAAAAGTCTTTTTGCCATTATCATAAAAGATTTGATTGGTATAGATTCTGGAGAGAGTATCAGTAAAATATCCATGAGTATAATAATTACCAAAACAAAGAGCAACTATTTTGCTTGAAGCAGGAGCAGATAGTATTACCTTGCACCCAGAATATTCTTTCTTGATACTAGTAAGAAACTTTTCAGTAGATAAACGATAAGTCGATGCTTTTTCCAAGGATAAAGAAAATTGAATAGTAGAAATCGCAAATAAAACTCCTAAGTAATAAATCCATAGAGAATTACTTCCCAGTGATGAGTGAAAACCAGAACTTATATTAAAGAATTTAGCATTCACTGTTTTAAATATACCTAGTAATTGAAGAGCATAGACTTCAAGATATAAAGTAAATCCTAAAAGAATCATTGAAACTAATAAATATCTTGCATATGGATGTTTGATAGCCATGGTGAGTTGTATAAAAGCAAAGCTTAAACTCAATATACAAACAATTAGAATTTTGTTTAATCTCATGTGTCTTAATCTCAAAAGATTACCTAGAAGAGTCAATTCATTTGTCAGATTCTTAGATTGTTGATTTTCAGAAAATATTTTTGAATTTAGATAAAAAATAAACAAATACCCGATTAGGCAAAGAAAAAATAGAATAAAGAAAAAAGGTTCTTGAAAAATTAGACTTTTCAGATTTCCAATGATGTCATGAAATTTACCTAGAAATCCAATACCCCATTTTTGATATGTTCCATGGGAAACACCCGCCAAAAGCCAAAACCCAAAAGCATATTTGTAATTGCTAAGAATTGGCAAAGTCATAAAAATCGAAAAAAACAAAAAACTAGATATGGCAAAAATTCTTAGCTTTGTTTTTGGCAATATAAAAATAAAAAGCAATAAAAGAATATTGATGATTTTTGTAGTAACGATTAGAGCAATTAGTGCACCTATAGCAATTGCATAAATCCTTTCACTTTTTTGAATTGATAAATTTATTTGTGGAGAACCTACAAATATAGTTTTGTGAAATATATAAATTGTGAGAAGTGATATGAATAGTATTACTCCGAATAAGCATAATGGTTCAGGAGAGACACGAATATTTGACTGAATTGTTGTGAGAAATAAAGACGGAATTAATTGAATAAACAATGCTTCATACATTTTTCTTCTCATCACAAAAGTAGTAATTCCAGCTATTAGTATCGAAAAACAAATTAAAAGTAGTAATAGAAAATTGATACATGAGAGATACAATTCAGGCTTTTCAATAACATCTTGATTGAGTGATTGTTTTGTTACTTTGTTTTGGTTTGAATTTGAATTTGTTTTACTGTCTTGCTCTCCCTTCTTAGATGGATTGGAAGCATAAATGGGAGATTTGTTTTTCTTAAGGAATGATTGATAATAAAAGGTAGTTTGAAT
>DUDU01000152.1 GCA_005110395.1 Candidatus Melainabacteria bacterium
TTTCCTATGATGTTTTTTGCGTTTTGTTCTAACACTGTCTGAAGAAGACGAATCGTAAAAAGATAGAGAAGATTGAATGGGAATTTTCATGGCTGAGCTTATAAATAGATTTGTATTAAATTAGAAACAAGAAATTGATAAGAAAAGAACATCATATAAAGAACCCCTCTATTAAGACACTTCAAACCCCCAACCCCCTGAGAGGGGGCTTTTAGTTCTCTCTTTGAGAGCCCCTTTTCAGGGGTCGGCGAAAGCCAGGGGTTGAAAAAGCTTAATTTTTAGAAACTCCCTAAAGAACGCCTCTCCAACCCCGCCATCCTAAGAATAGATTTTGAAGCCCTCTTTTGGAGCCCCGTCCGTGCTGTGAGACAGGACGTGTAGCTTCATTTTTAAGGGACTGGGGCCTTAAGAGAAATCCGAAACTCTTATCACTGGAAATATTTATTTGAAGATATTAAAGAGACTGTCGCTAACAAAAGGTTAAGAAGCCTTTACGTTTATATTAACAAATTAGCTCCTCCAAATGTTGGATTTTTCAATTGTTCAGTAATATTGATTTTGCATATCAATTGATGACATTTACCAAATTTTTATAAGTCAATGAAAAAACTTCTATTACATACCTTACCAGGGCCCAAGGCTGAAGAATTATTTAAAGAATTTCAACAACATACTGAATCAGTCTATTTAAGCCGTTCTGGATTGATTGCAGATGCACAAGTTGCCACCGATTTAGCAACCGAAGATCAAGAAAGCCTCATTATTGCCTTTCCTGATGAGTATTCTCAAGGCGATCTCTCTGAAACAATTGATAAAGTATTAACTTCCAGTTTCCTTGAAATACAAAAATTTGTGCAGATCAGAATGAAAAAAAGATTTGGCCAAATCTTATGTTTAGTTAATGCTGGGGCTAACGGTTTATTGTATGGAGAATCTGGTCAAAATCACGTTGTAGCTGCTCAGGGAGGGCTTATTGGCCTCACTAAGACCATTTCCAAAGAATACTCCAAACGCGGTATTATTGCTAATGTATTATATATTGACTGGAATAATATCCCTTTGTCTGAGATTGTAATCAGATCAAAGTCCTTTTTAACCGACAATACTCAATTAAAAGGACAGGTTTTGGCACTCGATGGAGGGAGATGGCTGTAGAAAGTTGGGCATGAAATAAATGTTAGGTTTATGGGGACCCCAAAGTTTAATGAGTAATCAAAAAGTCTCACCGATTGATGCCGACTTTGCCAATATTTTTTTCAGACCAATTGCTGGCTATCTAAGCAATCCTGAAACGTCAGAAGTAATGGTAAATGGCCATAATGATATATGGATTGAAGATGATAAAGGTTTGTGGAAAGCACCAGAATCATTTTCGCCAGATGCTTTGCTCGCTGCTGTAAATAGTTTGGCTCAATATGTTGGCCGTCCCATAATTGAAAACATTTTTTCTATTGATGCCCGCATGCCCGATGGCTCTCGTGTTTGTATTGTTTTGCCACCAGTTTCGGGAAAAGATCCTATTTTTGCGATTCGTAAATTCAAAGAAGTTGTAAGCGATTTAGATTTTCTAGTCAAGAAAAAAACATTGACTGCGGAAATGGTCGAATTCATTGATGCATTAGTCAAAGTCAAGAAAAACATGATGGTTTCTGGTGGAACCAGTTCTGGTAAAACCACTCTTTTGAACTTAATTGCCGCCAAAATTCCCGATCATGACCGAATAATTACGATTGAAGATTCACGTGAATTACAGCTGAAGCAAGATCATGTTTTGCCTCTTGAAGCTAGACCGGCGGATAAACATGGCAAAGGTGAATTTTCAATCAGACAATGTCTTAAGTCCTCATTGCGACTTAGGCCTGATCGTATCATTGTTGGAGAAATCAGAGCTGGGGAAGCGTTCGATCTGATTCAAGCTATGAATACCGGCCACGGTGGATGCATGGGCACTGTTCACGCAAATGCTCCGACTGATACTCTCAGGCGTATTGAATCTCTCGCCCTAACAGCTGATGTGGATATGCCTCTTGTGGCTTTACGCTCCATGATTGCCAGCGCTCTCGATATAATTATTTGTCCAGCAAGGCTATCTGATGGATCCAGAAAAATTGTCCAGATTGCTGAAATTGGCCCTTTAACCGAAAAAGGTGATTATCAAACTTATGACATTATTCGCTATGTAAGCACTCACAGAGATAAAGATACGGGAAAATTAGTTGGTTACTTTGAGTTTACAGGACATGTACCAAGCTTTTTTGATATGTTTGAAGCTGAGGGTGTTTTAAATGTTCCAATTGAATTTTTCAGGAAAAGAGTAATTGGCGATGTCCCTGATGAGTTGATACCTGGCCTTCGTGAAAGAGGTTATGAAATACCAGGAGATAAAGCAAAGATTCCATCAAAAGGAAATGATTCAAACAAAAAGATAAATAGTTTTGCTGATAATTTATCTAAGCCTTTTGCCACGGTTGATCTGCTGAACTCACCATTTTCAGAAACAAATATAGCGGACTCTGCAAATAGTCATTTTGAGGAGCAGAGTGTGACTCAAGCTGCAATCACTCAAAGCGTGATCAAAGAATCAATTGCCAATCAAGACTTAAATGCTTTGGGTGATACAGCAAATGCGAATGACAAATTTGGACATTCTCAATACAGTCCGCCTCAGAATGCTCTTATACAACAAAAAAATATTCTTCCTCAATCTGCCATTCAATCAAATATTCAAACACAATCTCAAACTCAATCGCAGTCATATCATCAGTCAACTCCACCAATAATTGAACCTAATTTACATCAAGCTGCGATTCACAATTCACCACAAGATATTGTCCAGAATGCCTTAAATCAAAATGCAATAAGTCAAATCGATCAGTATAAAAACCAAATTCAAGAGAATAATCAGGAAGATGCATTTGCAGATTTTTATACTCAAGCACAAAATACGACTCAAAGTGCGGTCGCGATTAATCCCAAAGATCAATTTGATGCGAATCAATTTAACTCATCAGCAAATCCATTTGATACGCATGATGAGTTAACGAAAGATCAATTTGATGCGAATCAATCTAACTCATCAGTAAATCCATTTGATACGCATGATGAGTTAACGGAAGATCGATACCTACAAGAGACTCTGAACAAACAAGCTTCCATTAATTATCAAGATGATTATGTTCAGCCATCTAGTAATATGCAATTTGAAGATGACTTTTCCAACAATGACATGTCAAGGCAATTGTCTGGAGAAAGCCTAGCTAATGCTGATACCAGTAATTTGTTTAAAGAATCAAGTGAAGAAACTTTACACCAAGAGCAAATAGATCCAACTTACGTAGATCAAGCTCGTGTAGATCAAAGCCAAGTATCAGAATATGCAAATAAAAATGTCGGCAATACCGAGACAACCTCTTCAACTGGAGGCAGACCAAGCTTATTGGAAAGACTAACAAAATTAAATGCTGGTCAAAATTCCACTGAAAATGCAGCTATTCCTTCTCAAGATTTATTGGTAACAAACGAAAATCTACAGAATACTCATATACAAGATAATTCTTTGAATCCTTATGATCAATATGGTCAATCAGTACCTCATGCTCAAGATGAAACAATAGAGCAAGTAGCTAATCAATCAGGGAATGCTACTTCAAACGAAGAAAGAATTCAGCCAGCTCAAGATGATTATCAAGCTGCATATTCACAACCTTATACTTTCGAAGAAGATTTATCAACATTCTCTCAAAAAGACCAACCCCAAGCTCAATATGAAGAACAAGTCCCATTAAACAGACCTGCACAAACTCCCCTCATATCTAATCTTTTTGATAGTCTCAAGAATCAATCCGCACAGTCAAAGCCAATAGCCCCATTGAATGAAACACAATTTGCTGAAACAAGCCAACAATTTGCACAAGAATTTCCTCAAAAACAAACTGTTCCATCTCCGAACAATGAAGAGAG
>DUDU01000153.1 GCA_005110395.1 Candidatus Melainabacteria bacterium
TGTTCTATGTATTTCTCAATTAGCCTTATCTCCTCTTTGTATTGCTCATGCTTCCTAAACCAAAGTTCTTCTGGAATCTTTCCATCTAATTTGTCTTCATAAATCATTTCAATTTTCTTTTCTAAATTTGTATGTCTGGTTTTCAAATCAGTCATGCGTTTATTATGGAATTCAACTTCTTCCATGTGGCTTTCTTTAAGGATAGGAATTATCCAGTCTAATTGCTCATTATTAACACTTAGTCTTTTTACCGCTTCTGATATCTGTTTTGATATGTCTTCTTCTCTCACATATTTGTCATCGCATTTACCCTTTCCATTGCTGCAGTGGTAATAAACATATTTTTGCTTCTGAATTTGGCCAGTTACCATGCAACCACACCTTCCACAAGTTAAAAGTCCAGAAAATGCAAAGTTGTGTTTTACTCCTTTTGCTCTTGCTACATTCTTAAAAACTTTTTGTATTTGTACTTGTTCAAACAGCTCAACTGAAACTATTGGTTTGTGTTTGCCTTTATAGAACTTACCTCTAAAGATAAAATCTCCAGTGTAGAAGGGATTTTTTAGTAGCTTGTCTAATGCACTTTTACTGATTTTGTTTTGATAGTTTTTGTAAATAAAGCCCTCTTCATACAATTTTTCACGAGTTTGAGAGAGCGAATATTCACCAGAGGCATATAGCTCAAAAGCTCTCCTCACAAAAGGAGCTTCATTTTTATCAATATCAATAAGTCTAGTTTCTTTATTATTGATATAACCCATTGGTGCAACAAGTGGCCAATGTCCTTGTTCAGCTTTTTGAGATTGTCCCTTTTTTACTTCTTCAGAAAGATTGTCTATGTAGTTCTTAGCCAAAAGGAGCTTGAAATCATGTACTAGCTTGGTATGTGATTTTGATTCTTTGCTGATTATTTCCCCTTCTTTGACTAAATGAACCTCACAGCCAAGTTCTTCAATACGAACACGATCAGAAAAGTTTCGATATAAACGATCAGTTTTTTCTACAAGAATAATAATTTTGTCTTTTGATTCCTCTACGAAAAGAAGCATCTCGTTAAATTGCTTTCTGCCAATTTCTTTTGCAGTTTCAGCTTCTTCAAAGATTTTCAAGACGTTTAATTTGTGTTTCTTCGTATATTCTTGCAAAAGCTGAATTTGAGCAGGAATTGAATAACCTTCTCGCTCTTGCTCACGACTTGAAACCCGTGCATAAATAACAGCTTTGCTCATTAGAAGTCCTCTTCATCAAAGAAGTCTGAATCAATTCGCTTAATTTCAAAAGTATCTTTGACAAAAACGCCCACATTGAACTTAATCATTAAATCAGCCAGTTTAAGCCCATCAATTAAAACAACTTTTGTATCTATTCCCAGATCAGATTCCACATACCTAGTTGCGGTATCAGCAAATTTAGAGGTAGTAATGAAAACCCCTTTCTTAGATCTTTTTCCTGCTAAAGCACCCACGAACTCTTGAAGCTCTTTTCTTCCAACTGTTCCTTCTGTCCATCTTTTAGCTTGTATATAAATTTTATCGAGCCCTAAACTATCTTCTTTTATAATTCCATCAATTCCTTTATCATTCGTAAATTGAGTTACTTCTGCAAAATCCATATTTGAATTTCCGTAGCCCATTGCAATCAATAATTTCAAAACTGATTTTTCAAAAAACCTTGGTGAAGATTGCTTTATTTGTTCTAAAAGTTCTTGTGCTAAAGAATTGTTGATTTGAAAAAAAGATAATTCTAATAATTCTTGTGGTGTTTTATCCTGAAACCTATCATTCATTGCCGTTTCAACTTCATTCAATTCATCAATCTTTTTACCCCCAATGAATTCGATAAATTCTGGGAATTGCTTTAGGTATTTATTATTTATTTCTGTTGAGGTATTGTTTAAGGCTTCTAATCCTCTTTGGGTTATTCTGTTCCGCCCTCTAGATGGAGACTCTATTAATACAGCCTTTTTGAGATAAGTTTTTGCCCAACCTACACGATCTTTAAACTTAAAAGTTCCATTCTTGAAATTTTCTGCCAAATCAGCTTCTGAGAGATGTAGTTTTTGTCCCAACAAATTAACTATTTCGGAAATATGTCGCTCTTTACCATCAGACAATAATTCTAAAAATTCCCTATAGAACTGATCATATGCTGGAATTGCCATACATTAGAAGATTAAATTAGTTAACTGTATAATTATATGATATTTCATGACTCACAAAAGCATTCACTATGCCAGTTCAAGAATCTGAAACACTCTTAACCATCACTGATTTGTGTTCGATTTTGAAGTTGACACAGAGGCACATTTACAGGCTAATTGATAATGGTCAAATTCCTTTTGCAATGAAAATTGCAGGGTCTTGGCGATTTAGGAGAGATGAGCTTTATAAGTGGTTAGAAACAAGGAAAGTAGGGCAAAGATTCGCCAATGTCCACTGAATCGGAGAAGCAAACAAGAGTTAAACGAATTGATGTAAAGCTTAAGTCCTTAAGTCAAGCGTGGGAAATAATTGATTATTCAAATGGTTTGGATTTTAAGGGGCTTAAATTTCATGCTGTGAGAGAATTCCCTACTGCAAACGGGCCAGCGGATTATGCTCTTTTTGTGAATGGAAAACTATTAGGAATTATCGAAGCTAAAAAGGTTTCTATTAGTGCTAAAAACGTTTTAGAGCAAGCAAAGAGGTATTCTAGAGGGGTTTTCAGCAATGAGGGCAATTGGGAAGGTTATAGAGTACCTTTCATTTACTCATCCAATGGGGAAACAATATATTTTGCGGATGTGAGGACTTCAGATTTTTTGTCGAGAGAGTTAAAAAATTTTCATACTCCAGACGCCTTGGAAGAACTTTTCAAGAGAAACAATCAACAGGCTTACAATTGGTTTATTCAAGAAAAGATCAATATTGATGGAATAAGACCATATCAAGTCAATGCTATTAAGTCGGTTGAAGAAGCAATAATAAAAGGTAAAAGACAAATGCTAGTTGCTATGGCAACAGGAACAGGAAAAACCTTTACTACTGTTTCTCAAGTGTATAGATTATTAAAATCCAAAGCGGCTAGGAGAGTTCTATTTTTAGTAGATCGGAAATCATTAGCAGCTCAAGCAGTAAAGGCATTTGCTTCTTTTAATACACCAACAGGAAATAAATTTTCTAATGATTATGAAGTTTATAGTCAACGTTTTAGAAAAGAAGATTTTGAAGAAGACGAATTGAAGAAAAACGAAAAGCCTTTTGATTCCAAGACTTTGCCTAATGCTTATTTGTCTTCTCCTCAAGATTCTCATACTTTTGTGTATGTTTGCACTGTACAAAGAATGGCAATCAATTTATTTGGTAAAGAAGCTATATGGTCTGATGGTGAAGGTTTTGCTGATTATGAAGATGATGTAGAAAAAATGGATATTCCTATTCATGCCTTTGATGTAGTGATTGCAGATGAGTGCCACAGGGGTTATACCTCAAAAGAAAGTAGTACATGGAGAAGCGTTATTGAATATTTTGATGCGATAAAAATTGGTTTAACTGCTACTCCTGCCTCTCATACAACTGCATTTTTCAAAGAATTAGTAACAAACTACAAATATGATGAAGCTGTCAAGGATGGTTTCCTTGTTGATTATGAAGGAATAAAAATTAAATCAAATGTCAAGATGAATGGGGCTTTTCTTAAAGAAGGCG
>DUDU01000154.1 GCA_005110395.1 Candidatus Melainabacteria bacterium
TGGATTTATTGCATTCCCATTTATATTAGTCCCCTCAATCGATTGATTGGTGCTGTTCAAGTTAATATTTTTAGCATTTAAATTACTGGAAACATATTCAGCTCCTTTTGTTTCGGAACGCTGAAAAGCTGCATTTATACTTGCTCCTCCATTCATAATATCGGCTGCAACTCCAAAACTACCAAAATTCATTTCAGTATTAAATGGTGCATATTCTCCACTTATACTCAAATTAGCAGTATTAATATCAATTGAATTATTAGCCCAAATATTCGAAGCAATTATATTCGTATTTCCAGCTCCTGCACTTGTACTTTGAATTAATACATTATTCGCAATCAAATTACTGGGATTGAAAATAGTTTGATTTCCTTCTCCTGTATATCCTGAAACACTAATGCTAGGATTCAAGCCAGAAGCTGCAATATTAACTCCAAACCCAGTAGTGTTTTGAGTATTTGTTATTCTCCAGCCTGTATATTTATGGTATCAGCTGTGAGAGTTAAATCATTATTTGAGGAAGCTCTTAACTCCATCATTAGAGTTTATTATCTAAGCCCTCTATGTACTTCTGCAACTTAAGTATCCAATTTTTACATTCATCTGAATTTGTAAAATAAAGTCCACCATAAGGGTTTAGTTCATTAACAAGTTTCAATAGTTCGGTGGAAGATATTTCACTAAGAGTGTTAAGCTCAATTTTTAATGAGAATATTGTTTCTTGTGAAGAAAACCTAATAAATTCATCCCACATATCAGTATCTTTTTGATAATCTTCCCAAACAGTTTGATAATACTGAGTAATCATAAAGTTTATAAAAGTTTTAAAGAAAGCTTTGTTTATAGAAGTCATTCACTTATATTTGATCAACTTTCTCTCTAAAAATTCTCCCCCTTATTTACTAACTCTCCATATTCTTTAGAAATATTCTTAATAATTCCTCCAACCATTTCCTTGTATCGGAAGGGTTTTCGAGCCAGCGATTAGAAGATTCTCCTATTGATTCATGCCAATTAATGTAATTATCTTGAAGGAGAAGATATTCGATTTCATTACATGCAGAGTGGACAGTATCAGCAGGTTCTTCAGAAATAAAGGCTTTAATAATCATTTTGTCTGAAGTTAAACCATCTAAATCTCGATCAGCAGCAAACCAACAAGAAAGTAAATATTGAAATTTTGGGTATTGAACTTTAAAATCAAAAATACTATTACTCATCATCTTTGTATATTTCTTGAATCTATGGAGTGGGGTATTATGTTCTAACACAATACCCTCCATCCCCAATGTTGAGAATGTTATTTCCTTTCTAAGTATTTAATAATACTCTTCACTTTCTCAGCATTCTGAAGTTCAATTAAGTAATTAGGTAATCTAACAGAGTAAAACCA
The DNA here is from genome assembly GCA_005110395.1 of Candidatus Melainabacteria bacterium. Classification (GTDB taxonomy): domain Bacteria; phylum Cyanobacteriota; class Vampirovibrionia; order Caenarcaniphilales; family Caenarcanaceae; genus LMEP-10873. Next base: position 1,394 of record DUDU01000154.1, read on the forward strand.
TTCATCATTCCACTTTTTCTCTTCTTCAATACTAGTAGGTAAATCATGAATAAGTTGAATATGAAACAAAGACAAACTTATATTTCCGTTGTTAAGTTCATTGAGACTCTCATTTAATATACAGGTTACAATTCTTTTGTAATAAAAATCTTCTGGAATTTCTTCGGCATTCAGTAAAGCTTGAGCAAACATCTGACTATATTCCTTACTAAATTTTTGCTTGTAATATTCTTCATCTTGGCTAGCTTTTAAAATGCAATTTCTTAGAAATATTGTTTCTATCATTTATGATTCACCTTTTTAATGCCAAGAATAACGTAGATCATCTGTAGAATAATACCCTTTATATGGAAGTTGAACCTTCTCAGCAGGTACGTACTGAATACCCAGTTCTTTCGCTGCTTGCAATCTATGGTGACCATCGACTACGTATTTATTACCATTATATTCAACATATTTTATTGGATCTGTAATTCCATTCTCTGCAATATTTTGCTTTAATAATGAGAATTCCCTTCTATTCATTGTTGTTGAATGAGTTATCTCAAGTTCAAATGGTCTAATTGTTGTTGTGCCCCCTCCAACAGTGCCATCAGCAGGAAAAGAAGGATTGCGAATACTCCCCAAATCGGTAACATTAGCTTCACCAGCATAATCATATTGTCCCGATGGTCTTGAAGTAACCCGAGTAGTACCACCCCCGAGGAAAGAATCAATTTCACCTGAAAGAGAACCAGCAGACGTAATGCCACCAATTATTCCACCTAATGTACCACCAATTGCTCCATAGGTTGCTGCATTATTCCCAACATCTCCCCAATTAATTGTTTGATTTGGATTCCATGCATATGAGGCATAATGAAAAAAAAGAGACCTAGAGAAGCTTGGGATCAAGCACCAGAAGAATAATTTGAGAGAGAATGAATGTACTTAACAAAAAGGTACAAAAAATGCCAAGAAAGAAATGTCCAAAATGCAATTCAACTAAAATAATTAAAAAGGGATCAAATCAGGAAAACAACGCTTCCAATGCAAAAAGTGCAAACATAAATTTATCTTTAGGTCAGAGAAGTGGATTGATAAAGCCTACTCAGAATATACATTTCATAAGCAGACTTACTTAGAGCTAAAAAAGAAATACAACAAATCAATTCCAACAATTAGAAAACATTTTGATGGATTAAATTTAGCTGAATTGAAGGATGATTACATCGATTTTAAAGAAATAAATTTGGTTTTTGATGCAAGTCATTTTAAAAGAGAATTTTGCTTATTCCTCTTTAGAAGCAACAGTACAAATATTCATTATGACTTTCAAAGCTCAGAGAAAAT